>JAWKIQ010000002.1:309895-619791 GCA_041394185.1 Acidimicrobiales bacterium | reverse complement strand
TACCGGCCGTTCTTCTTGGCCGGCTCAATCGTGTTGGCGACGGTGTCGTCGATTTGGACCATCGAGCGCGTCTTCGCCACCGACTTCGGAATCAACGACTACGTAGACGCCGCCATCGAGTGGCCGCGGGTTCTGGTTCTGATTGCCGCGTTCACCGCCGTCGCCGCGATTTTGCACCAGCGCGAGCGCGCAGCCGGCAGGCTCCTGGCCGTTGCCAGCCAGCGACCCGACGAGGCAGAGCTGGAGCTGGCAACGATCTGATCGCCATCAGTTGGCGACGATGTTCACCAGGTTCGGTGGTCTGACGATGACCTTGCGAACTGTCATGTCGGCGGTCAGTTCCTGGATACGCGACGACGCCATGGCCGCGGCCTCGGCCGCGCTCGCATCGATGTCGGCCGCCACGTCCAGACGATCACGGACCTTGCCGTTCACCTGAATCACCATCGTCACCGTGTCTTCACGAGCGATGTCGGCGTCGGCTTCGGGGAAGGGTTCCAGGTGAATGGACCCAACGTGGCCGCGACCTGCCCACAGCTCTTCGGTGATGTGGGGTGCGATGGGCGCAAGAAGCTTCAGAAGCGTCTCGACGCCCTCGTTCCAGGCCTGCTCGGTGACCGCGCCGGCGCGCCGCGCCTCCGTCAGGTCGTTGCGCAGCGTCATCAAGGCCGCCACCGCTGTGTTCCACTTGAACGC
The DNA here is from genome assembly GCA_041394185.1 of Acidimicrobiales bacterium. Taxonomy (NCBI): domain Bacteria; kingdom Bacillati; phylum Actinomycetota; class Acidimicrobiia; order Acidimicrobiales; species Acidimicrobiales bacterium. The sequence continues at coordinate 619,095 of JAWKIQ010000002.1, read as the reverse complement.
CTCGAGGTCCGAATCGACGCGCTGGATGGTCTGATGGACCTTTCGGCGCAAGGTCGCCGTGGCTTCTTCGGTGACATCGCCAGGCACATACTCGTGGGTGCCGATCTTCCATACGTCCTCGATGAAGCGCCGGCTGCCGATGATGTTGTGGCTGTCCCAGGGCCCGCCCTTTTGCCACTCGAAGGCGAACATCAGGTACGTGCGAACCGTGTCGGCGCCATACTCGACCACCAGCTCGTCGGGGTTTACGACATTGCCCTTCGACTTCGACATTCGCTGAATCTCGAGGTGATGCTTGAGCTGGTTGACGTCGTTGGTGCCAGGAATCGACGCGATCTCGACGGTTGCGGCCGCGGGAACCTCGACGGTCACCAGGCCATCGGGCCCAGCCACCTGCAGCACGTTCTCTGTGCGGCGCATCAACTCGCCAACCAGCATGCCCGAGCCATCGGCGGCCTCCGGGTCGACCACGACCGATGTGGCCACGATGCGATTGCCGTCGCGGGTGCCCTCGACGACCAGCCTGTCGCCTGTGCGCTCTTCGCCAAGGATCTGGCCCTGGTTGCGAAGCATCATGAACGGCTCGTCGAACAAGCCCTCGGGGTCGCGGCCATGGGCGCGCATGGTTTCGATGGTTTCGTCGAAGACCCCGATGTCGCGCATGGCCTTGACGAAGAAGCGTGCGTACAACAGGTGCATGACCGCGTGCTCGGCGCCGCCGGTGTAGGTGTCGACCGGCAGCCAGTATGCGGCCTCCTCGGGATCGAAGGCCGCGGTGTCCAGATGCGGTGACAGGTAGCGGAACCAGTACCACGACGAGCACATGAAGGTATCGAGGGTGTCGGTCTCGCGGCGGGCGTGTGTGCCGTCGGAGGCGACCGCGTCGGTGTAATCGGGATGGTCGTGCAGTGGGCTCCGCCCTCCGTCGAAGGCGACGTCTTCTGGAAGCACCACCGGCAACCGCTCGAGGGGCACGGTCTCGATGCCGCCATCGTCACGGTGCAGCACAGGTGTTGGAGAGCCCCAGTACCGCTGCCGGCCGATGAGCCAGTCGCGTATGCGGTAGTTGACGTGCTCATCTCCGGCATCGTGTTCGACGAGCCAATCGATGGCTGCCGATATCGACGGGTTGGAGCGGCCTTTGGCCTCGGTGACCTCGACCCCATCGAGTGGACCGCTGTTGACCATCGTGCCGGGGCCCACGAACGCCTCGGCCATCGTCGCACCGTCGAGTGGCTCCTGGCCGGCCGGTTGAATCACCGGAACCACGTCGAGCCCAAACGTGCGGGCGAACTCGAAATCTCGCTGATCGTGCGCTGGAACGGCCATGATCGCACCAGTGCCGTATGAGACCAGCACATAGTCGGCTACCCAAACCGGAACCTGTGCGCCGTTGACGGGGTTGGTCGCATAGCCGCCGGTGAATACCCCGGTCTTCACGTCGGCGCCTTCGAGGCGCTCGAGCTCGCTTCGGCGGCTGGCTGCCTCGACGTAGGTCTGCACGGCTTGTTGTTGCTCGGGCGTGGTCAGCGCATCGACCAGGTCGTGCTCTGGTGCCAGGACCATGAACGTGGCGCCCCACAGGGTGTCTGGGCGTGTGGTGAACACCGTCAGCGGACCCGCGGGGGTGTCGAAATCGACCTTGGCCCCCTCGGAGCGGCCGATCCAGTTGGTCTGCTGGGCGACGATGTTGTCAGGCCAGTCGATCGAGTGGAAGTCGAGCAGTTCGTCGGCGTAGTCGGTGATGCGGAAGAACCACTGCTCCATCAACTGCTGAATGACGGGCTGGCCGGTGCGCTCGTCGACCCCGTCTATGACCTGCTCGTTTGCCAGCACCGTCTGGAGGGTCGGCGACCAGTTGACCATGGCCTTGCCGCGGTAGGCGATTCCGTTTTCGAACATCTGGGCGAACAGCCACTGGGTCCACTTGTAGTAGGCCGGATCGCACGAGATGGCTTCACGGTTCCAGTCGAACATCGCGCCCATCGACTTCATCTGGACGCGCATGCGCTCGATGTTCGGCCATGTCCAGTTGGCCGGGTGAATTCCGCGGGTGACCGCCGCGTTCTCGGCGGGCAGGCCAAAGGCGTCGAACCCCATGGGGAACAACACGTTGTAGCCCTTCATGCGCATGTAGCGCGCCCGGGCGTCGGACGGTGTCATCGCATACCAGTGACCCATGTGCAGGTCGCCCGAGGGGTAGGGAAGCATCGTGAGCGCGTAGTGCTTCGGCTTGTCCCAGTCGACGGTGCTCGCGTAGAGGCCGTCGGCTTCCCAGCGCTGTTGCCAGCTGGTCTCGATCGCCCGATGGTCATAGGTCATGACAGGCAAGGCTAGCGAGGCTGCGACACGGCGCTGACGCCCATTTCTCAGCGTTCTACGCTCCTGCCCGAGACATTCACCTCAGGAGGTCCCGTGATTGCTGCTCCCGTGTTCATCAGGGCGCTTCGAGCGCTCGTGGCCGACCCGGCGGCTCGAGGTCTCGCCGGAACTGCGTTGTTGACCGTCGTGGGCGGAACGGTGTTCTACCAGCGGGTGGAGGATCTGACTTGGGTCGACTCGCTTTATCTGACCGTCATGACCTTGACCACTGTCGGCTACGGCGACGTTTCACCTCAGACACAGGGCGGTCGTCTGTTCACCGTGTTCTACGTTCTGGTCGGAATCGGATTGATAGCGGCGCTGATCTCGGAGCTTGCCCGCGCGGTGATGGCTGACAACAAGACCTGACATCAGCCCGCTTATCGAACCCTGGTAGCAGCCGACCAAGTGTTGTATGCCTTCGCTCGCCGTTTTGTTGTCCCACCAGGGGGGCTGGGACGAGGTGCTGCTGTACGGGGCTCCACTGGTCATCGCCATCGCAATCTTGTGGGGCCTCAGCAGGTACGCGAAGCGCAAAGCTGCCGAGGCCCCAGCCGAGGGCGATTAGGGGTCTAGGGCCAGGTGCCCGTCACCAGCGTGGTGACACCGTCGGCCACGGCCACCGTCTCGCACGGAGGCGTGAACCCGTCGGATTCACCGAAGCAGACCTCGTAGGTGCCGAGGGGAAGGTCTACCCACATTCCCCAGTTGTTTCGAGGCACTCCGTTGGCATAGATCACCGAGTCATGCGGCAGATCGGTCACGACCCGCAGCCAGCCGCGGTGTTGGAACATCCCCTCGACGAATGTCGTCTGACCCACCTCGACCAGCACGGTCTGACAGTTGGGCGTGTCGAAGTCGATGACATCACCGAAGCACACCTCGTGCCAACCCGGTTCGGCCTTCATCCAGCTGATACCCCACTGGTTGACCGGCTCGCCGTCGATGTAGATCTGGGTCGGGACCGGTGGGTTGGAGGTGACTCGCAACAGCCCGTGCGGGCCAGGCCCAGGGGCAGCCGGATTGGCGCTGAAGTCGCCCGTCACCACCTCGGCGTCACCGGCGTTCACGGTTCGGGTTTCGCATGCCGGGGCGTCCATGCCTGCGACATTGCCGAAGCACACCTCGTAGTCGCCGGGTGCGACGTCTGACCAGTAGCCCCAGTCGTCGACGGCGACCCCGTTGATCGAGATCGTCGACGGCACCGGTGGGTTGGTGATGACCCTCAGGTTGCCAGCCTGCTGGAAGTTGACGTCGTGGGTCGTGATCTGTCCGGAGGTGACCGTCACGGTGTCGCAAGCGGGCGTGATCCAGCCGATGATGTCGGTGTAGCACACCTCGTGTTCACCCGGCTCGATGCCCATCCAGTCGAGGCCCCAGCGTTGTCTGGGCTCTCCGTCGATGACGATCTGGGTGGGCAGGGCCGGGGTGGTCGTCAGCCGCAGCTGCCCCAGAGCGGGCTTCGGCAGTTCGGCCAGGCCGGCCTGCACGGTGTCGTGGGTGCGCAAAATTCCCCACATGCCTCCCTCTAGGAATGGCATGCGGTAGTCGCCGAACAGATAGTCGGCGCCGGACTCGACACCGCCACCCGCCCCGTTGTGCAGCACCAGGTCGAAGGTCTCTCCAGGCAGCAGGCCCTTGGCCGCCAGCAGGTCGGATCCGGTGATGTCGTTGTCCCATGGGAACAGATGGCCGCCCACCCCGAACACGTGTGCCTGCATGCCGGCTGCCATCCCGAGCCTGAACACGACCTCATCGCCGACGTAGGCCTCGAACAGGTTGGCCGGATCGCCGTGTTCTGCGGTGCTGAACGCCAGTTCGGTAGCTGCCAGGTCCATTCGGCCACCATCTCGAAGCGGGTCCGTGGCGTAGTTGATGGCAGCGGGCTGACGAACGAACTCCGGGTACGGCATGGAACTGGAGCCGATCTTGTCGTCGGCATCCTGGAACAAGGCGACGAACTCGCGGAACGAACTTCCGTCGGCCCTCACGATGATGGCTTCGAGCCCGGTCTCGATTGGGGTGGCGGTCGACGTATCTAGCCAGGTCGAGCCGGCGGGTTCGACGATGATGGCTCCGAATCCGCCTGCCAGCAGCACCAGCTCGATGTTGCTCAGGTCGTAGATCATCGCCATACCGACATCGGCCGAATCGGCGTAGTACTGGAAGTCCTGAGACCCGAAGATCGGAATGGACGAGTCCTCGTTGAATCCGACCGCCATGCCAGACGATTGCTGTACGTCCGACGTCAGCTCGCCGACGTTGAACACCACGCGGTGGTTGGCGTTGTTGTTCACCGTGATCTCGAGACACTCGCCCTCCTCGACCCGCAGCACAAGCGGCTCGAGCGGCTTGACACCATTGAGGATGTCGATGACGTCGCTTGTCAGCGCGAAGGCCGTGGTCGCGACTTCGCCGGCGGCGAGAGGCGGGGTGAACGCCGTGATGTCGTAGGTACGTATCGGCGCGTCGCCAGGGCACACATCGCCGGGGTTGTTGGCTACGTCTGGGGCCAGTCCGGTGAAGGTCTGGTCGGGGAAGCCGTTCCCGGACGGTGGCGCGGCCACGTCGGGAAGCGGCATCAGGTCGGGCTCTTCTCGGTCGTGCACCCGAATGATGCCCCAAGCGCCCATGTCGGTGTCCTGGGCTTTGGTGCTGTAGTAGAGGTAGTCGCCGGGAAGGCCTGCGGACCCACCGGCGCCATCGATCAGCACCAGATCTTCCCTGGCCGAGATCCCGACCGAAGATGTTTCTTCGACGGCACTGTTCGGATCCCAGCGGTCCTCGAGATAGCGGTGGCCGGTCACCCGTAGCGCTCCAACCCGCTCGACGACGCCGAGGTTGCGGACCACTACGTCGTCGCCGACGTAGGCGCGGAACACCGGTGTGGCCGGGTCGTCGTTGGTCACCGACGAGAACGGGAAATCGGGGTCACGGTCGGGCAATGGAGCCGATCGCATGTTGATGGTGGCGAAGGCGAACTCGTTGAGTCCGTCGACGACGTTGGCTCCGTTGTGCAGGAACACCATGAACTCACGGAAGCTGCCCGACTGGCCCACCCCGACGCTGGCGCTGGCCGGAGCGTGGATGTCGGCGACCGTTCCGGTGCGGACTTCGGCCCCTGTCTGGGGGTCGTGCCAGGTAGAGCCCGCGGGCTCGATGATGTGGGCTGCGAACAGGCCGTGGAACCAGTTGTTGAAGTCGACGTGGTCGTGGAAGAACACGGTGCCGGCCTCGGTGTCGGAGTACCAGCGGTACTGCACGAACTCGACTCCCACGGCCTCGCCGAGGGCGTGGTCGTTCTGCAGCGGAGCATCGAGCGTTATGGACGTCGGTGTCAGGGCGACGATGTTGCGTATCTCGGTGCACGCCCGGTCGGCGTTGTCAGGATCGGCCACCGGTGCTCCCGTGGCCGGGTCGCACATGCCTTCACCCAAACCCACGCCGATCGAGATGCCGACCCGCAATCGGTCTGTGTTGGTGACGGCTATGACGGTGTCGCCTACGCCCGCCGCGGCTGTGAGCGTGCGGTTCTCGGACTCGTAGGGCCTCACAGACTGCTCGTAGGACATGCCGGTGATGACGCCGTCGGATGCCTGTGGGTCGAACTGCACGAAGTGGGTGTGCATGTTGACCTTGGCGAAGTCACCGTGGTTTACGTCCTCCTGCTCGCTGGTGAGGATCACGTCTATGCAGTCGCCGACGTTGGACCGCAGCACCAACGGCTCGGCCGTCTGGGTACCCGCCCTGATCTCGTCGACGTCCTCACTCAGGGCATAGAGCATCCCGAGGGGGTCGGTGACTGCGTCGGTGATCGGGATGGGCACGTCGATGGCGGTGACCGGATAGTCGAGTATTCGCCGCCCGGGCACCTGGGTGTCGGTCGGACAAAGACCATCGGGTCGCGTTCCGGTGACGTCGGAACCCAGCCACGGGGTGCCCGAATGCCCGTTGGGCGAGAACGGCGGTCGCTGGTTCAGATGGGGCCTGAACAGGGGCCACGCATAACGTCCGTTGCTCAGGTTGAACTGGACCTCAGGCCTCACGCCCGGAGTCGGAGACTCGTAGTTCGGCCAAACCGTGGTGTCGTCGGGTTCGCCCAGTACCAGGGGTTGGCGTGGGTCTCCGCCGACGTATTCGATGGTCCAGTCCCACACCGTGGCGTCCTGGTCGTCGATGCGCACACCCTGGGGTGGCAGCAGCGAGGCGACGTAGTCCTCGATGGCGAGTTCGGAGGGCAGGTCGGCGTCGATTGCCGGAACCAGCGTCTGGCCGTCGATGACCGTCCCGATGAGGTCTATCGAGTTGCCTGCGGCTGCCACCGGCGGCGGCAGGTATCCAGCATCTGGCGGCATTACCGCGAGGTCGGCTTGTTGGGTGTCGAAGACCCGCCAGAACGACCACATGCCCGATACGTAGTGGGGGCCGATGTGGCAGTGGAACAAGAAGTCGCCTGCGGCCTGCTGGCAGCCGCCCGCACCACATGCGTGCTCGAGGTTGAACGTCTCGCCCGGTCCGACGGCCTGGCTGTCGAGGTGCGTCGACTGCACGTCAGCCGGCTGTTGTTTGTCGAGGCCCGACGCGAAGTTCGAGGTCGAGGCCCCAGGGTTGCGCGGCCAGCGATCGCCGCCACCGTGCAGGTGATAGACGTGGAACATCTCACTGCCGGGGTGCGTGAGTCGGGTCTTCGTCGGTTCGCCGAGGTACGACCGCGGAATCGGCGTGGCGGGGTCGCCGAACGTGTACGACGAGTAGGCCAGGGACTTGTCGGCGCCAAGCCCAAGGCGGTTGCGGAACGGCTCGCTCCGGTAGTTCAGGGCTCGCGAGGCCGGCCGATACGAACCGGTGATGTCGTCGACCAGCGGCAGCGGGTTGTCGTTGGCGTCGAGGACTTCGAAGATCTCGTCGCCGACCTCGTGCATGTTGATGACGAACTCGCGGAAGTCGACACCGCGGGGATCGACGATGATCGCTTCCCACCCGCTCTCGATCTGGACTGAGGAGTCTTCCGGGTCCAGGTAGATCGAGCCCGCGGGCTCGATCACGAGGGTTCCGAAGAGGCCATGCGCCATCGTTTGGCGGGGGTCGTTCATGCTGTGGAAGGTGTAAGCACCTTCCACAGCCGGATCGGACGGAATCGAGAATCGATAGGTCAGCGTGGCGCCAGGAGCCGCCAGGGTGTCGGGGTTGAGGCCCACGAAGCCGGCACCGTTGGCGGCGGTGTAGGGAAGACCGATGACGTTCATCGACGCGTCGATCGCCAGGTCATTGCGGAAGTTGATCTCGAGACACTCGCCTACGTTGGCCCTGATGACCAGGGCCTGGATCGGATCCTTGCGGAGGCCCGGTGTCACCTCGCCGGACGCCTCCTGAGCGCGAACGTCCGCGATGCGGTTCTCGAGCACGTACATCATCGCCGTCGGGTCGTGGTCGCCGAAGCGGTTGAGCACCATGTCCACGTTGATGGCAGCGACGTCGTAGGTGCGCACATTGGCACCGACCTCGCAGCCGTCCGCGTCGACAGCGGCAGCCGCGGGCGAGGGGTCGCTGAGCCCGATGGGTCCAGGCAGTGCAAGGGACCCGGCCATCAGTGCGCCTGCAAGCGCAATGCGCGTTGCGGTTGGGCGTTCGACCGAGACCAGCATCACCAGGATCGTTCCGGAGGCGACGACGACGATTCCGCCGGCGCCGGCTACCGCCAGGGCGCACACCGCTGTTGTAACGGCAGCGGCGCGGACGACCATGCGTCGCGTCAACACCTCGGCCGGATTCGTGCACGCATAGATCGCGAGCACCAGCAGTGGGAAAGCGACGAGTTGCCCGACGAGAGCATCACGAATGGCGTGCGAAAGCCACGGTCCCGTTTCGACATGGCCGCCGAACGCCGCATCGATCTTGCCGTGAATGGGCACCCCGATGAGCATGGTCATCGAGAAGATCAAGCTCGTGAGGGCTGCCCTTGGCCAGGGGCGGCCCGAGCGATCGACGAGGGAGGAGATGTTGCGACCGCTCACGACCGCCACGGTGGCGAGCGGTATGGCAAGGGCGATGTCTCGCATCAGGTGAGGGAGGTGGGCAGACCATGCGTCGTCGGAACGCACCAGCAGGGTGGCGTGCAGCAAGTGCTGCCAGCCGACCACGCTGGCGGCCAACACCAGCGTGATCGCGGCGGTGATCAGTTTGGATTCTTGACCAACGGGCCTAGGCCGATCGAGCGACTTGGTCTTGGAGTGTGGCTCAGTGTGCATGGGTGCTCCCATTGAGCGAAAAGCGGAGCTCTTCGACTCCGTTGGTCCAGATGAGGAACATGTCCAGCGCTGCGTCGTCGTAGGGGACGTCGAACGCCACCACCGTCGACAAGGCCTGTCCGGTGTCGAGGCTCGTCGGAACGAAGGTGCCCCCGAGCAGTGAGGGCCAGGTCTTGCCCTCGGTCGACTCGAGGCGGAAATCGTCGGGGCTTATCGGTTGGGCGGCGCCCTGGCTCAGAACGTTCAGGTTGACCTGGAGTCTCTGAAAGCCTTCGTCGGGTGTGCCCGGCATCATTCTCGAAGGCATCGCGAATCCGGCGTTGGCGCGGATCTCGTCGAGAGCCTGTGAGGTCGGATCGGGTTCGCTCTCTTCGTCTTCGTCGTCACCGTGGTCGTGGGCGTCGTGGTCGTGTTCGAGCCACTCGTACCGATCGACCCACACCGAGAGCTCGCCGGCGCTCGCCTCGGTCTGCAGCCCGATGGCCGGACCACCACCGAAGAGCATCAGCGCCACCAGCACCAAGCCCGCGAACGCAGCGAGAGTCGCCAGCGATGCGATCGCAAAGATGCCGCGCCCGGCGTGTCGATTACCGACAGCGCCGGAGGTGTGTCCCCCGTGTGATGTCACGGTCACGCAAAGTAGTCACAACCCTAAATAAAGTCAAACAAACCCTGATATTTGACCGTTGTGCCACACCAAGGCGACCCTTGGACTGGTTGATGTGAAGCCCGGCCGGTCAGCGCATCCGTACGATCGCCGAGCGATCGTTGGGCGTCACGGCGCTTCCGCAGACCACGCTCAGCGTTCGACCGACGAGACGCGGTCGGGGCCTCAGATGCCCCCGAAGAACTGGGCGAGGGCGTCGTTGGTGGCCGCGGGGGCTTCTTGTTGAACCCAGTGGCCTGCCCTGGGGACGATGGTCGTGCCTCGGAAGTCGTCGCAGAATGCTCCAGCGGTCTCGAACGGGTCGTACCCCTCGACGAAGTTGCGAACGACGTCGTATTCGCCACCGATGAAGGCCGCCGGTTGGACGATGTTCGGATTGGGAGCCGTGCCCAGCTCGGCCGCGTCGAGGGGCTGGGCGCGGTATCTGTTCAGCGGACCGCGCCAGCCGCTTCGCTCGAATGCGTCGGCGTAGACCTCGAGGTCGTCGGGGCTGGCCCACGCCGGGAACGGATCTGGGTCGGTGAGCCCATCGAGCATCTTTGCGTCAGCGGGCTTGTCCTTGGTGAACTCGGCGCCGTGGGCGTCGCCGCTGGCCGAGTAATAGATCTTGCGAAGGCTCACCATGTTGTCCGCACCCAGCTCCGCCTCGGAAGCGTCCTCATCCAGGAAGTAGACCTGGTAGAAGAACTTGCCCTGGTCGGTGAACAGTGCCTTCCACAGATCGAACGGATTGTCCGGGGTGATCGGCCGGTAGGGCACCGACAGGCCGGCAACTGCGCGCACCCGGTCGGCGTGAAACCTCGCGGTGTTCCAGGCGATGGGTGCGCCCCAGTCATGACCGACGACTATGGCCGGTTCGTCGCTGAGGGCATCGATGACAGCGGCGACGTCCGAAGTGATCTTCGACAGGGTGTACTCGCCGACGTCATGTGGCGCCGACGAGCCGCCGTAACCACGTACGTCGAGCGCGGCGGTGGTGTAGCCGCGCCGAGCGAAATGGTCCATCTGGTGGCGCCACGAGTACCAGAGCTCGGGCCAGCCGTGAACGAACACGATCAGCGGGCCCGAACCTTGCGTGGCCACGTTGAGCTCGATATCGCCGTTGGCGACGGTGATGAAGTTCTGTTCCCCCATGCCGTCCAGTCTGGCACCCAGGTGACGTCAGAGCTCGAGCTCGATTGTTGCCACGACGTCGCGGCTGCTGCGTCCGATGCGCAGCTCGACCGGGCCCGCTTCGAGCGCCCACGATCGTTTGCTGGGGTCCCAGTGGCGAAGGTCGGCGTGAGAAACGGTGGTTCGCGCCGTGGTCGATTCGCCCGGTTCGAGGGCGACCTTGGTGAACCCGGCGAGGATCTGTTCTGGGCGCATCACCGCAGTGTCGGGGCGGTGGGCGTAGATCTGGACGACCTCGACGCCGGCGCGGTCGCCCGAGTTGGTCAACTCGACGGCAACCTCGATCGAATCGGCGCCGGCCTGCACCTCGGGCTGACCCCACTGGATGTCGGTGGTGGTCAGGCCATGGCCGAAGCAGAACGCCGGTTCGATGTCGCGGGTGTCGTACCAGCGGTGGCCGACCAGTTGGCCCTCGCCGTAGTGCACCTTTCCGAACTCACCCGGGTAGTTGCCGAACGACGGCGTGTCCTTCATCCGCTTGGGGAAGGTGGTCGGCAGGCGTCCGCCAGGAGGTGTGGTCCCAAGCAGCACGTCGGCCACGGCGTTGCCGTCTTCCTGGCCCGGATACCACATGTAGATGGTGGCCGCGGGAGCGTCCGACCACGCCATGTCGACGGGCGATCCGGCGTTGACGAACACGATCGTGTTCGGGTTCGCCGCCGATACGCGACGGATCAGTTCGTCTTGTTCGCCCGGCAACTCGAACATGTCGCGGTCGCGGCCCTCTGTCTCCCAGTCTGCGTTCTGGCCGACGACCAGCACCGCTGCGTCGCAGCCGGCTGCCAGCTCTGCGGCCCGATCGATCAGGTCGTGCGGACGTTCGGGTCGAGCCCCGATGGTCAGCCCGGCCAGGTGGTCGGTGTCTGCATTGTTGGAGAATTCGACGCGGATCTGGTGGGGTTCGCCCTCGACGAGGTCGATCTCGCCGGTCACCTCGCTGCATCCTTGACCGAAGAACTCGGGGCCGGTCGCCCAACCGGTCCAAGCGTCGACGAGCAGTTCGTCGTCGATGTACAGCCGGCTTCGTCCTGCGCTCGCGAGGCTGAACGTCCACGTCGATGTTTCGTCGGCCTGGAACTCGCCCTCGATCCTGACCTCCATGCTCGTGGGTACGACCCCAGGAGCGATCTCGTTCATCCAGATGAAGTGGCTGTTTCTCGTCTGGCGGACTGCGACGGGCTCGGTGCCACCGACTGCGTAGAACGAGGCGGTCCAGCGTCCTGCCTCGGCGCCGATCGGCCGAACGAGGCGCGTGTCGAGATGTGGGGTGCGTGCATCGATCGAGCAACCGAGGGCGCTGATGACCTCTACGCCCTCACCGAGGGCCTTTCGAATTCCCTCGAGTGGAGTGATGGCGTAGTGGGGGTTGACCCCGGAGCTACCGCCTCCCTGGATGCGTGCCTGATCGGCATTGGGCCCGATTACAGCGACCCGCTTCAGGGTCGACCTGTCGAGGGGGAAGCTGCCGTTGTTCGTGAGCAACACCATCGATGAAGTGGCCGCGGCGCGTGCTAGCTCTCGATGCTCGGGTCGGTCGATCGATTGTTCGGTGGTGTCCTCCTGGTCGAAGGCGCCGGTGCGTTCCATGGCTGACAGCACACGCCGGGCTTTGTCGCGCACGGTTGTCTCGCTCACCTCGCCGTTGCGCACGGCCTCGGCGAGCCTTTCGCCGAACATCCGTGGTGGCCCCGGCATTTCGAGGTCTAGCCCGGCGTTGGCTGCCTCGATCGTCGAGCGGGTACCGAACCAGTCCGAGATGACGAAGCCCTCGAAACCCCACTCGTCCCTGAGGATCGTGGTCAACAACTCGTGATTGTCGCTGGCCGAAGTGCCATTGACCTTGTTGTACGACGACATCACCGACACCGGGTTGGCCCGCTCGATGGCCATCTCGAATGGGCGGAGGTAGACCTCTCGCAGCGTCCGCTCGTCGATCACCGAGTCGATGGTGTGGCGTTCGAACTCGCTGTCGTTGGCGACGAAGTGTTTGATGGTCGCGCCCACACCGGTGCTCTGAACGCCGTTGACGTATGCGCTGGCCATCAGCCCGGTCAGGAATGGGTCTTCCGAGTAGCACTCGAAGTTGCGGCCGGCGAGAGGCGTGCGGTGGATGTTGATGGTCGGGGCCAGCAACAGATGGGCCTTCTTGGTCCTGGCTTCGTCGCCGATGGCCCTGCCAACCCTCTCGACCAGATCGAGATCCCACGTGGCACCCAGAGCGGTCCCGACGGGGAAGCACGCGGACGTGGCGCTCCCCGAGAAGCTGCCGCCGCGGGCGCCGTTGGGGCCGTCGGTGACCTTGATGGCGGGGATCCCCAGCCGTTCTACCTGGCCTCCGAACCAGACACCGGTGCCGGTTGCCAGTGCCACCATCTCTTCGACCGTCAATTGGTCCAGTAGTTCTTCGACGCGTGACATTCGAGCTCCTCTCGTGGCCGAGACTCTACGGCAGTCGCCGCAACCAGGTTGAAAGCGTTTGCAGCCAAAATAGGCCGTGCGTCCGATTGGTCGTCACTACGGTTGGGCCGTGGTTGGTCCCGATCCGATCTTCGCCAACCCGCGGCTGGCAGCGATCTACGACGTGTTCGACGGTGATCGCGACGATCTCGATCTCTACGAGACGATCGTCGCAGAGTGCGGCGCACGCACGGTCATCGACGTGGGGTGTGGCACTGGCGAGTTGGCGACCCGCCTGGCCCGGCGTGGTCTGTCTGTCACAGCTGTCGATCCGGCTCTGGCATCGCTGGATGTGGCGCGGACCAAACCAGGTGCCGATCGGGTCACTTGGCTGCATGGCACCGCGCGCGACCTGCCTGACTTGGCGGCGGATCTCGTGACCATGACAGCGAACGTGGCTCAGGTCTTCGTCGAAGAACGAGACTGGCTCGACAACCTTCGTCAGATCAGGCGGGTGCTGGCCACCGATGGCTTGCTGGTCTTCGAGGCGCGCGACCCGAGCCGGCGTGCTTGGGAGCGGTGGATTCCAGCCTTGACCACACGCCGCCTAGAGCTCGAAGGCGAGGGCGCAGTCGAGGGTTGGACAGAGCTGGTCGCCGTCGACCTGCCGCTCGTGCACTTCCGTCACCACTACAGGTTCGAGGTCGATGGCGAGGTGCTCGTGTCTGACTCGCAGTTGTGCTTTCGATCGCGAGCTGAAATCGAACAATCCCTCGTAGACGTGGGCTTCGACGTCGTCGAAGTGAGAGACGCGCCCGATCGTCCGGGTCTCGAGTTCGTCTTCGTGTGCCGCCGAAGATAGGCGGTTGTGCGAACGCATGTTCGATGGCACACTCGAACCTGTGTTCGCAGTGCGTGACGGAATCGACGAGGCGGCGGGCCTCTCGTGGCAGTCGACCTTGTTCGGTTCGGGCCCACGGTCGATCGACGAGCGCACTGCGATCGTTCGCCATCAACTCGACTCCACGTCCTGGGTCGATTTTGCTTCGGGTTTCGCGTCCGAACCAGACGAGGTGTTGGGCCATCTCCTGACCAGCCTGGTCTGGGAACAGCACGAGATGAAGATGTTCGACCACATCGTGTGGCAGCCGCGGTTGTCGGCCGCCGCCGAAGTGGGCGACGAACCCGCTCCGTTGCGCCGCGACCTCGACCTCGTCGAGCAGCGTTACGGACTGGTTCTCGACCGCTACTGGGTGAACCTCTACCGCAACGGCACCGACAGCGTGGCCTGGCACGGTGACAAGATCGGGGCCGTTGCGCACGAACCTCTGGTGGTGATCTTGTCCTATGGGGCAACTCGCACGTTTCGCCTCCGCCCCAACCCAGGTGGTCCATCGGTGGCATTCGAGGTCAGGCATGGCGACTTGCTGGTCATGGGTGGCCGGTGCCAGCACGACTGGCAGCACTGCGTTCCCAAGACGTCTCGTGCTGTCGGGCCCAGGGTCAGCTTCACTGCAAGGCATTGGCCGCGCTAGAGGCGCTCGATTGGCGCCCGGGCCCGACGGGCTGTGAATCTGTGCCGGGATATGGAGGTCGAAGAGCCGTGAGCACCAATCAGTGGCAGGTCGGGTCGGTGACGATCACACGCGTGGTCGAGATGGAGGTCGCGGGCGGCACCAGGTTCATCCTTCCCGATGCCATGCGCGACGCATGCCTTCCCTATTCGTGGATGCAGCCACACTTCATGGACGCCGAGGGCAACCTCATCATGAGCATCCACGCCCTCGTCGTCGACACCGGCCAACGCCGGATCATCGTCGACACCTGTCTGGGCAACGACAAGGAGCGCGAGATTCCCGCCTGGAGTCATCTCCAGACGTCGTTCCTCGACGATCTGGCCGCGGCTGGTTACCCACCCGAGTCGATCGACACGGTGTTGTGCACACACCTGCACGTCGACCACGTCGGCTGGAACACTCGACTGGTCGACGGCCAATGGGTGCCAACGTTCGTCAACGCCCGTTATCTGATGGCAGAGCCCGAATGGCAGTACTGGTCGGCCAACGGCGACGACCCGACCTATGGGTCGGTTCTGGCCGACTCTGTGCAGCCCGTCGTCGACAGAGGCCTGCACCAGCTCGTCGAGACCACACACCGGTTGTGTGACGAGGTGTCGCTGATCCCCACGGTCGGGCACACGCCCGGTCACGTGAGCGTGATGATCGAATCCGATGGCCACAGGGCCTTGATCACCGGCGACTGTTTCCACCACCCGGTTCAGATGAGCCGGCCCGACTGGTGCTCATCGGCCGACTACGACCAGGCGCAGGGCGAGGCGACCCGTCGCGAGCTGCTCGATCGCCTGTGCGGCGAGGATGCCGATGTTCTGGTCATCGGCACCCATTTCGCCACACCAACAGCCGGCCACGTCCGCCGCGCCGACGACGGCACCCACTGGCTCGAGGTCTAGGACTCGGCGGCCACCACGGGGGCGGTGCGCTTGTTGGCGACGTCATCGTTCAGCCGCTCGATGAACGCCTCCACGCTGACCCCGCGCTCGACGTCGCCCCCCCTTGGGTTGACCCCCACCGTGTTGTTGGCCACATCGTCGTCACCGATCACCAACACGTAGGGAATCTTCTCGAGCTTGCCCTTGCGTATGCGTGCGCCGAGAGGATCGTCGGCCTCGACCATGTCGGCTCGGTAGCCGGCCTCGACCAGCCGGCCCACCAGCGCGCGAGCGACGTCGTCGTGATCGGCGCGCACGCCCAGAACACGAACCTGCACGGGCGAGAGCCAGGTGGGGAACGCACCGCCGTAGTGCTCGACCAGCACGCCGAAGAACCGCTCGATGGATCCCAGCAGGGCACGGTGCAGCATGATCGGTCGGTGGCGTTCGCCGTCGGCGCCGATGAACCCCAGGTCGAACCTCTCGGGCAACTGGAAGTCGGCCTGGATGGTCGACAATTGCCAGGAACGCCCGATGGCGTCCTTGACGTCGATGTCGATCTTGGGCCCGTAGAAGGCGGCGTCGCCCTCCTTGATGGCGTACTCGAGACCGTGACGGTCGAGTGCCTCGCGAAGGCACTGGGTTGCGTACTCCCACACCTCGTCTGTGCCGACGTACTTGTCGGGGTCCTTCGTGGACAGGTTGAACACGAAGTCCTCGAACCCGAACGCCTTCAACACCGAGAGCACGAAGTCGAGCAGGCGCGCGATCTCGTCGGCCAACTGTTCTTCGGCGACATAGATGTGCGAATCGTCCTGGGTGAAGCCGCGTATGCGCATCAGCCCGTGCAATGTGCCCGACCGCTCGTAGCGATACACAGTGCCCAGCTCGAAGAGCCGCAGGGGCAGTTCCTTGTAGCTGCGTTGCCCGTGTCCGAAGATCAGGCAGTGCATGGGGCAGTTCATCGGCTTGGGGTAATAGGTGCCGTTGTCCATCTCCATGGGCGGGTACATGCCGTCGGCGTAGAAGTCGAGATGCCCTGAGGTCTCGAACAGGTTCGCGTTGGCCAGATGGGGCGTGTAGACGAACTCGTAGCCGCCCTTCTCGTGGCGTTCGCGGCTGTAGTCCTCCATCACCTTGCGGACGATGGCCCCCTTGGGGTGCCACACGGCCAGGCCACCGCCGAGCTTGGTCGGAAAGCTGAGCAGGTCCAGCTCGTTGGCCAGCTTGCGATGGTCGCGCTTGGCGGCCTCTTCCAGGCGGGTGAGGTGATCCTTGAGGTCTTTCTTCGAGGCCCACGCTGTGCCGTAGATGCGCTGAAGCATCTGGCGGTGTTCGTCGCCGCGCCAGTACGCGCCCGCGACGCGCATCAGCTTGAAGTGGCCGAGGCGCCCGGTGTGTGGAACATGGGGGCCACGACACAGATCGACGAACGTGTCGGTGTTGCGGTAGGTCGTGATGACGTTGCCTTCGGGGCCCGATGTCGGATCATCGGCCTCACCGTCGAGGATCTCGCGCTTGTACGGGTGGTTGGCGAACAGCTCGTCTGCCTGCGCTCGGTCGACCTCGGCGCGGATGAAAGGCTGCTTCTGGTTGACGATCTCTCGCATCTTTTGTTCGATGCGATCGAGGTCGTCGTCGCTGAACGTCTGACCGTTGGGCAGATCGAAGTCGTAGTAGAAGCCGTCGGTGATGGGAGGGCCGATCGAGAACGTGGCGCCCGGGTAGAGCTCGAGCACGGCTTGGGCCAAAACGTGGGCGGTCGAGTGTCGGATGACCTCGAGACCCTCGTCGGTGTCGGGGAACACCAAAGACACGTTGGCGCCGTCGGGTAGCTCGCGGTTGAGGTCCAGTTGCTGACCGTTGGCAACGGCGACCAGAGCCTCGCGGGCGGCCCTGCCACCCAGAGAGTCGGCCAGACCGGCGCCGGTGGTCCCGGCGGGCAACTCTCGTTCGCTGCCGTCTGGGAGCACAACGCTGATGCTGCTCATCGCCTTCGCCTTTGCCTTGGTGTTCGGGAACGACCTTCGAGGATACCGACCACTGCGGTGCGGCCTTCCCCGAATTGTGCTGGACTCGGGTGATGTCGACGCTTGACGAGACCGCTCCCGCCTTCATCGAGATAGCCCACCGCATCGTCTGGTGCACCGCAGCGACGGTCGACCCCGACGGTCGTCCCCGGACTCGCATCTTGCATCCGATATGGCAATGGGACGGTGGCTCGTTGATCGGTTGGATCGCAACCGGCCCCACCCCCGTCAAATCGGCAGCACTCGACATCATGCCTGCCATGTCCGTGAGCTACTGGGACTCGACCCACGACACCGTCAGCGCCGATTGTGACGTGACGTGGCACGACGACCTCGAAACCTGCACCACCGTGTGGAACCTGTTTGCCGAAGGTCCAGAACCCGTCGGGTACGACCCGTCGATAATCCCGGGTTGGGACGGTCCCGACTCGCTGGGTTTCAGAGCCTTGCGCCTCGACCCCTACCGGGTGCGAGTCTTCCCGGGCACGATGCTGCTTTCGGGCAGCGGCAAGGTGCATCACTGGCGCCGCTGAAAGACGGCCAGCCGAGGGCGGCCCGGTTCAGGACACCAGGTCGGAGATGGCCGCGAGGGTGTCGGCGCCGGCGTCGAGGTCGTTGACCGAAACCTGGAACTCGTCGATGCCGTGCGCTGCCATCAGGGTCTCTAGCTCGGCTCGGCACTGGGCCGGGCTGCCCGCGATGACGAACTGCTCGACCCACTCGTCCTTGACGAGATGTGCAGCGGCCGGTGGCCCGCCGGCAGCTATCGCGCTGCGCAGCGCGGCTGTGTCGGCTGGTGTCATGCCGATGCGTTCCTTGACCGACTCGGGCGAATCGACCAGGCGAAACGTCAGAGCTTGCTTGGCCGATGCGAACGACCTGTCGTCGGAGGCGACGAGGGTCATGTAGCAGATCTTGGGCCTTGGCTTCGCGGCTGCTTCGGCGGCTGTCGCCAGCGAGGCGACATGCTCGTCGATCAGGTCCTTGTGCACGTAGGACATGATGAAGCCGTCGGCCAGCTCGCCGGCGGTGGCAATTACCTTTGGTCCGCGACCGGCGATCCACACCGGTATCTCGGCCCTGCCATAGCCCATGCGGGCGTCAGCGAAGGAACCGGTGATGCCCGGTCCGTCGACGGTCTGGCCGCCCCACAGTCTTCGGCAGGTTTCGATCAGCTCGCGCATAGCGCTGAGCGGTTTGACCCGATCGATGGCCATGGGGGTCAGGGTCAGCCCGCCTCCTGCCCCTACACCCAGTGCCGCCCTGCCTCCCGACAGCTCATCCAGCGTGGCAATGGCCGAGGCCGTCACCCCCGGATGGCGCGTGTAGGCGTTGGTGATCCCTGTACCCAGCTGAACCCGGTGGGTGGCTGCAGCAACAGCGGCCAGCGATACGTAACACTCGCGGGCTGCCAGACCCTCGTCAGGTATCCACACCCGTTCGAAGCCCAGGCGTTCGGCCTCGACGGCAACGTCGACCACCTTGCCGACCGGACCTTCTGGCATCAGCATGCACGCAAGCGAAGTCATGGTGTCGCGACGCTAGCCGACTACTGCCGAGAGGTGCCTCAGTCGCGCTGGTTGTCGGTGAGGTCTCGGTACAGCTCGCAGAGGTCTACGTCGCCTGACAAGTCGGCGATCTCCTGCGCGGCCAGCACCGTCTGTTTGATTTGGCTCTTCCTCGCCTCCGTCGAACGAAGGCACTCGGCGACGGCTTCGGCGTGGGCGGCGATGTCTGGGTAACTCGGGAAGGTCGACCACTCGAGCGAGGGAATAGCTCGCACCAGAACGGGGATCTCGAGCGATGCGGCGTCGAAGATCGACAGGGGAACCCCGGCTTCCCAGGCTGCGGTGTGGACATATACGCCCGAGTCTGCGACCCACTCGAGAACCTCGGGTGGTGTGAGCCATCCGGTTATCTCGACCCCGGCATCCCTGAGGATGCTGTCGCTGAAGCCCAGATCGACGCCTCCGATCCAGCGGGCCGATATCTCGCGACCCATCAACTGCTGAACCCGGTCCCGGAGTTCCACGAAATAGCCAGGGTCCTTCTGGGAAGCGATCCGGCCGATCGTGGTGAGTTCGGCTCCGGGTTCGGCTGCGACCAAATCTGGCTCGCGGCGCCCGACCATGGGCAAGTTGACGACGCGCCGATAGCCCAACGAGTCGGCCGTCTGAGCTTCGCGGCCACCGTTTGCGATCAGCACGGCGGTCCGCTGCGCGCCTGCGCGCTCGATCAACTGGAAGACCGTTCGGGTGACTGTTCCGATGTCGACCCGCTCGAAGGCGAAGCAGTGGGGCGAATAGACCACAGGAGCCTTGCCGTTGACGATTCTCGACAGAAGGCCCGCCCAGCTGGAGTGTGCGTGGATCACCGCGTTGTCGGACCTCTTGAGTTCTGACCTGATCGTCCTGGCCATGGCGAGCCGGCCGTCGGTTTGGATAGCTCGCTCGAACAGTTCGGGGTCAGGTTTCCTCGAAACGCCGTCGCGTTCGACGTAGATGAGGGTGTGGTGTGAGTCGGGGCTCTGGCTTGCGATCCATTCGCACGCGTCGACGATTCCTCCGCCCCACGCCTCGGCAACGTGAATGACGGTTGCGCCGGTGCGGTCACCTGCGCGGTCCGTGTTTGCGCGCCGCCTTCCCTCTCCCACGGTGACTACGGTACGTGGTCTTGGTGTCCCAGGCAACCACTTTAAGTAGTTGCGACGAGAATCGTAGAGCGGCTGTGACGTCACGGCTGAACGACCACGAATGACCATACGAGGGTCGAGGCCCCACTCTTGGCGGTCACAGCGCCCGTCCCCTCAGTGGCCGCGAATATGGCGAATCTCTGATCGCCGGTGTCGACGAGAGAGTCGAGCGGTGCAACAGCTACCGCTCCGGACGCGGTTGGGGCGCTAGCGGCGGCGTCGAGGGCGAGTGTGACGTTCGAACCTGCTCGAATCTGGAAGGTCGCACCACTGGTGGCAGCCGTGATGAGCGCCGGGGCGTCCGGTATCGCGGGCTCGGTGGTTGTTGTTGTGCTCGTTGTCGGCGCCCCCTCGTTCTCGGTGGCGTTGTCTGGGGGCTCCGTGGTCGTGACCACCACCGAGGTCGATGTGTCCGAACCGCCGGCGGTAGTTGGCGTGGGCGACTCTGATGATGTCGATGTCGTCGACGTGATCGAGGTGGTCGAACCCGACGGGCCTTCGGTGGTGGTGGCCGCGGACTCCACTTCGCTGCGTTCCGGCCGTTGTGCCTCGGTTGCTTGTGGAGCAGGGGTGGTAACGACCTCTGCGTCGGAGGGCTGCTCGCTCGTCGGCGTCGTCGTATCGCGCGTCTCGGGCTGGGTGCTTGTCGGCTTTGGGGCAGTGACCGTCGCTGGCGTCTCGGTGGTTGGGGCGCCGTCTCCGGTTTCGACCGAGGTGCCCGATCGTGGTGCCAGCGCGAATGCGCCGACGACCACAGCAGCAACCGCTGCCATGCCACCGATTGCGACCTTGGGTCTCACGGCCAGGTTCCCTCGACGACCGTTGTGTTGAGGGCTGTGAGGGTTGTCGTCTCACAAGGTGGCGTGAACCCCGCCCAGCCCTCGAAGCAGACGATGTGGTCGCCCACCGGCAGGTCGGTCCAAAGACCCCAGGCATCGCGTGGGAGCCCGTCGACGTAGATGGTGCTCGGCTGTGGGGGAGCGGTGACTACCCGCAGATCTCCCAGCTGTTCGAATACGCCCTCGGTCGCCGTGACCTGACCGGCCACCACCTCGACCGTACGACAGTCGGGCGCGACGTAGAGATGGATGTCGCTGAAGCAGACGTCGTAGCTGCCCGGTGCCAGCTTCACCCAGTCGAGACCCCAGCGATCTGCTGGGTTTCCGTTGATGGATATCATCGACGGAAGTGCCGGCGAGGTTGTTGCTCGGAGAAGCCCGTGCCCTGCCGGCCCTGGTGACCCTGGTTGTGGTGTGAAAGAGCCGGTCACCGTCTCGAGCGCACCGGCAGACACTGTCACCTGCTGGCACGGCGGCGTCGCGTAGTCGGCGACTGCGCCGAAGCAAACCTCGTAGTTACCCGGATCGATGTCAATCCAAAGCCCCCAGTCGTCGGCCGGCTCACCGTCGATGGTGATGGTGGAAGGCACTGGTGGGCTTGTCTCGACGCGCAAGAAGCCTCGTTGGGAGAAGGTTCCGACGGCGGTGGTGGTGGTTCCGTCTTCGATGACCACCGTCTGGCAGGGTGGTGCCGTCCAATCGATCACGTCCGAGAAGCACAGCTCGTAGCTGCCTGGAGCTACGCGGAGCCAGTTCAGTCCCCAGCGGTTCATGCGCACGCCGTCGAGCGTGATCTGGGACGGAACCGGTGGGTCGGTGGTCACCCGCAACAAGCCGCCTTCGTGGATCTCGGTCTGTAGCTGAGCCGGTTGCGAGGTCGTCGCCGGAGTGCTGGCGGTGGCGGTTCCGCTCACGATCGCGCCGACCTCGTTTGCCAGGCGGACATCGTCTACCCACCACCCGGGTGCGCCTACGCTTGCGTCGGTACCTACCCTGAACCGGAACATGAGGTCGAATCCCTGATACGGGTCGAGCGAGAGTACCGACTCTTTCCAGCCGCCGCTGTCGCCGGTGAATGCAGGTCGTCCGCTAAGCGGGTTGGAAGTACTGAACAGGGACGTCGGGTAGCCCCCGGAGACGAACAGGTTCTGGGTCCCGACCCAGGTGGTGCCGCCGTCCTCGGAGATCTCGACCACACCTCCGTCGTACCGGTTCTCGAAGTCGTAGCGATGCCAGAACCGCAGAACAGTGCTCGTTCCCATCGTGATCGGCGATGTGGTCGTCATCTGCTGGTCGCTGGTCGTGATGCTGTCGATGGCGAAAGCCGAGTTGTTGGGGCTGTGCGAGTCGGTGGACACCGCTGACCATTGGTCGGGCCCTGCCGGGCTTGTTACGGCCCAAGAGGTAAGGCCCGACTCGAAGTCGTCGTCGAGCAGCACCTCGGTCGCCGCGGTGGTGACGCGAGCCAGGAACCGACAAGCTGCTGATCCGGCCGGGCCGACATCGCCGAGCTGTAGGTCGAGAGTCGTCCCCGACACGGCGGGGCAGGTGGCCGATCCGTCGACATACGACGCGTTGTGGAGGTCGAGGCTTGCTGACACTCCGGTCTGGATGCTGGCAGTGTTGTTCGATGCCGAAGCGGTGATCTCGATCACCTCACCGGCGGCCGCGATGGTCGGGCCGGTCAGGGTCAGGCTCAGGTCGGTGCAGTCGGGGGGGATGTCGAAGGCTTCTACCCCGTCCGTGTGACTGGCTGAACTTCCCTGGCTGGCGCTGTACCCGAGGCCGCGCTTTGCGAACGACTCCCAGATCAGGCACCGGTTCGTTCCACCGGTGAGTAGCTGGTCTGCGGTGATGATTGCATCGCGTGCATCGACGAAGCCGGGGTTGCACGGCTGGATCTTCATCGCGTCGATCACCAGCTGAAGTGCTGTCGTGTTGCCTCCGGCTCCGTTGATCAGATCTGGGTCGAACCCATCGCGATCGATCAGGGCCCAGGTCATCTCCCAGAGCATCGTGGCGAAGATCGAGCCGACCCCGTGCGGAGCGGTCGAGTTCGCTACGTCTCCGTAGGTGCGGGGGTCGACGAGCATGTTGGTCGAGTAGGGGTACGCGCGGATGCCCGCACCGGTGGGGGGTTGTCCGAGCAGGTAGGTGCCGATGCCCCTCGGGTCGGCACCGGTCTGGCCCGGCTGCATCGTGAGCATCAGACCGACGTAGTCGCTCCAGCCCTCGCCCGGCTGCTCTGCTTGCTGTAGGCACGAAACGTTCGAAGGTCCGCCCGTCAGGCGGTTGCTGAGTCCGTGGGCGTACTCGTGGACCACGACGCCGCTGTCGAAACTCGACGACCGATTTGGGGTCGCGTTGTTCCATACGAACATCTGCATGCGAGGTGACTGGCCGTCGGGTGGTGTGGCGAAGTTGGCGTTGTTCAGGGCCTCGCCGTCTAGCGCCTCGGCGCGGACCGGGTCTGAGCCGAGCCCCCCGTTTCCGTAGTTGTTCATCTGGAAGTTTCCGGCGGCTTCGTCGAACCCGAATGCGTACAGGACATCGTGTGCGATGTTGTTCCAGTAAAAGAGGTTGGTCACCGCCGCGTCGGCATTTGTCGAGGGGGCCTGGAGCGGGTCGAACGCGAAGTCGAAGTCGAGGGTGGCTCCACCGTCGGGCTGGCTGCCCGGGTCTGGGTTGTTGTCGAAGTCGGTGTCGGTGTAGGCCGTGACGTTGTTGCCTGATGTGAGGGTCGACTCGGCACCTGCCACGCCGTCGGTGTCGTGCCAGCCGAACGGAGAAGCGGTCGGGTCGGCCGGGTCGTTGACTATCGCTCTTGCTCCGAAGCTCGGTGCCTCGGTTGGTTGAGGGATGACGTTGTACGAATCGTGAGCGACGTAGCTGACGCGTCCCAGTTCGTCGCCGCTGTCTGCGTCGATGTTGATCTGCCACCAGCCTTCGTTGCCGATCGCCTCGATGGTCAAGTTCCAAGCGAGCGCAAGCGTGCCGTCTGCGGTGGGTATCAGTCTCAGTTCCGCAGGGATCTCGGAACGTGAGACCCCTCCGTCGCTGAGCCGCGTCGACATGCTGTCCCCTGCGGCCGATGCCCTCAGCATGAACGGCGCGCTCGGAGAAAGGCCCAACGCGTTTGCGGCTGCAGCGGCCGCGCCGGCGGGAAGTGTCTTTGGCCTGATCCGGGGAGCGGCCTTTGCGAGGTCGGGCTTGAAATTGATGTTGTGGTCGACGACCTCGCCGGTTCGGTCGATGGTGAAGTTGGCTGTTGCGCCTTCGACGACGATGCCGCGATACCGCTGCTGCAGGTAGACGTGGATGGCCGAAGTGTGGTCCGACTCGACCACATCGGTGACCACTACATCGTCGAGGTCGCCGGGGAGCAGGCCATGGTCTGTACGGACCTGCTCGAGCAGATCGATCGCCACCTTCGCCGGGTCGAAGCCTGCCGGGGCCCGGGGCGCAACCGGCACGGGGCGCTGGTTGGGCTGGACGCCGGCCGCAGCGGGAGTGATCGGAGCTTGCTGGAGGGACAGCCCGATCATGGCCATGCAGATGAGTGACAGCTTCAGTGCACGCATGCAAGGCCCTTCCCTCTGTTTGTGCTGATACAGTCAGTGCGAAGCTATGTCATGGCCACGCGGAGTGGCAAATAAACCGCGGGGGCAGCGGGAACCCGAGACATATTTGGCTCAACCCCTGGATTCCCGTCACTCTTTATGCTCAACTCTGACGTGTGAGTGGTACAAATCTCACTCTGCGTGATCGCAGGGCACGGCTGCGAGGAGCGCGTTCGGTGGAGGTCGGGCAGGTGGGTCTCTCGTGATCTCAGTTCTCTGGTTTCTCGTGCTCGCCTTTCCCAAGGCGGGCTTCTACCTGGGTGCGGTGCCCGTCACATTCGCGTCGTTGGTCGTTATGGGCTACGCCGCATACCACTTCCTTTACCCGGGATATCCGCCCAAACGATTGGCCGACTCACGCCGATTCAACCGGATCCATCTGATCCTGGTCTGGGTCTTGCTTCTCGGCCTGCTGGTCCGATTCGAAGAGATGTCGGCCACCGACCTGGCCGCGTGGTTGCTGTTCGCGGCGAGCCCGCTCGCGTATCACGCCGGACTTCGCGTGCGCAGGCCGAGGGTTGCGGTGGCCGCCGTCTTGATCGCAATGATTGCGGTGGGCTGCTACGGGGTCGCTCAGAATCTCTTGGGCGTCGAGGAGACTGCGGTGCCGGGGCTGACCCACGTCCTCGGCGAGGATCTTCTGGCCGACAACCCGATCACCACGCGGTCGGGGTCGATCAAGAGCCCGTCGACATTTCACAACGGCAACCTCGCGGCGGCCATGTTGCTGACGGGTCTGACGGCAGTCGGCTATGCGTGGGTGAAGGGTGCAGGTATCCGGCACTCGAAGCTGTTGGTAGCCGGCGCGGCTGTGGCAGCCATCGCCGGTATCGGCGTCTCGCTGTCGCGTTCGGCTGCCTTCGGTGCGTTGGTCGCGCTCGCCATCTGTATGTGGCCATCGATGCGACCTCGCTCTCTCAGCAGCCGCGTCGGAAACATCCTTCTCGGCTTCAGCGTGTCGGTCGGCGGCGCTGCCGCTCTGTATTTGGCGACCGGGTGGGGATCGTTTCTGGTCGACCGCTTCGTCGGCGACACCTTGGGCGACCCGACTGCGTCGGGCCGAACTCAGGGATGGAGTTTTCTGGTCGATCACCTGACCAACGGATCGCCGGCAGAGGTGGTTGGGCGACTCGTCTTCGGCGACTGGACTGTCGACGCAGTGGCCGAGCGCGTCGAAGGGGTGGCCACCGTCATCGCCAACTTCGGCCTTCCGGCGCTGCTTGCCTTTGTTGCGCTCGCCGCCTTGCCGATGCGCCAGATTCGCGAGCGTGCCGGTCGCGAAGGCACGCTGCTGTTGTTCGGACTCATCGCAGCGTCAGCGTCCTGGTTGGTCGACAACACCTTCCTGTTCCCTCCCACCTTGATGAACTGGTTCTTGCTCGCGGGACTGGCCGTGCAGCTCAGCTCCGGCGATAGCGCGTCGGCTGGTGCGATCCAACATCACAGCGATCGCAGACTGGTAGGCGTGTCGTGACCCGCAAGCTGGCGAATCTCGGTGGACACGCCTCTGCCCTGTTGAGCATCGGTGCGCGCGGTGCCGGGTCGGTGCTGCAGCTACTGGCGACGATCCTGATCGGCAACTCGGCCGGGGCAGCGGCCGTGGCTTTGTACATCACGATGCTCACCTGGTACCGCCTTGCCGAGATCGTCCTGAACCTCGGTGTCGCGCCGCAGGCCCTGCGGGACGGAAGCCGGCTCAGCGAGAACACCTCGGCCTTCTGGTTCTTGGCGCGGGTCTCGAAGGCAACGACACCGTTGGCTCTGGCCGTCACCGTCGCAGGCATCGGCTGGGGCCTCGGTGTGTGGGCGCTCGGCGCTGGCGAAGTCGCGGCGGTCGGAGTGTGTGGCGCCGTCGGTGGTGTGTCGATGGCAAAGTCGAAGCTGGCCATCGAGTTGCTGAAGGCCCGCGGTCGCGGGATCATCGCCCTGCTGTTCGAATTCTCGGTGGTACCTGCGCTGACGATCGCTCTGGTCGCAGGGGCGCCCGGAGTCTGGTCGGGAGCCACCGGTCTGACCTGGATCGTTGCGTTCGCCGTCGCCGCGGTTCTGTCGATGGTGTCGTCCCATCTGACACTCTGGGCCTTGGAGCGGGGCCGCAACCACGGGCGAGAGGTTCGATACTCGGGGCTCAGCAGCGAATCGAAGCGGTTCCTCTCTGCGGGTGCGCTGGGTATCGCTCTGTGGGTAACCCCCACACTTCTCGTGCCGATCATGGTCAGCGGCGAGGACGCCGGCCGCTTCGCTGTGTGCTTCCGTCTGGCAGCTGTCGCAGAACTCATCCTCGGTGGTCTCGCTGCGGTGTTCGCACCCCGCTTCGCCCGCTACTGGGGTGAGGGGGACACACGGCACCTGGCCAAGAGCTTCGCCCTCTCGCGAGCTGTTGCGGCGGCCGTGTTCGTCCCCTTCGTGTTGGTCGTAGCCGTGTTCGGCACGGAGGTCCTGTCCGTCTTCGGGGACGAGTTTGCGTCGGCCCGCCCTGTGCTGTTGATAGCGGTGTGCGGCCATCTCGTGAACGCCCTGACCGGTCTGGCGTCGGAGCTGTTGTTGATGACGGGCGCCGAGCGCGAGGAGCTAGCGACGTCCGCGATCGCCTGGGCGTACATGCTGGTGGCTCTCGTGCCCGCGACGGTTGTGTTCGGTATCGGTGGTGCCGCCTTCGTCTATGCCTCGAGCCTTTCCATCAGGACGCTCCTCGCATACAGCCGTGCCACTCGCAAGATGAGGGCGCGAGTAATCCCGGTGCCGGGCGGGCGCACATCTCGACCTGCCTCGGACGCAAATGTCACCGAGGCGTTCCGATGATGCTCTCGTGGCTCGGCCCCCGCTTCCTTAGCTTTCGATCGATCTCGCCGATGGAGCGAGGGGAATCGAGATCGGATTCTCCAGTGCTGTCTCGTGCCACGCGACATGCCGGTTCAACAGTTGGTGCAGCATGACCCAGTTCGAATCAATACACGGAACGGAAGATCCCGCGCTCAGGCGGATCGTTTTGGCGTTGAGGCGGGCTCTGCCGTTGCTTCTCGTCTTCACGTCGCTCAGTGCTGCGGCGGGCTACCTCCTGGTTTCGGGCAGCACCGAGATGTACTCGTCGGAGAGCGTCATCGAGCTGACCGACCAGGTCGCCATCGGCGTCACGTCGACCGGTCAACGTCGAGGCGACGCAGTGGTGGAGATCGAAGCGCAGCGCCGCCTCATCGAGAGCTCGTCGTTCGCTGAAAGCCTTGCTTCTCGGCTTGGGGCCGAAGCCGGAGATGTCGCGATCTCGGTTACCAACCCCGAGGACTCACCTGTTCTCGTCATCGGCATCGAAGCCGACGAGCCCGAGCTGGCCGAGCGCGGGGCCGACGAGTTCGTGGATCTGTACGTCGAGCAGAGGATCCAGAACGAATTCGACCGACTCGAAGACGAGCTGGTTCCCCTTCGATCCCAAAGAGAAGAGCAATCGGCTCTGGTCGACTCTCTCGTCGATGACCTTCAGGATCTTCGACTCACCGGCAACCAGGACGAGATCTCGGTTCTCGAGAATCGCGTGGCCAGTGCCCTCGATCGACTCGACGACTACAACGTCGCGATCCAAGAGCGCGAGTTCTTCCAGCAAACGATCGAGGGCAACGTCAGAGTGGTCGAGCCGGCAAGTCCGGCGGTCAAGTCTTCCTCGTCATCGGTGGTGAGAGCCGTCCAGTTCGGCCTTATCGCATTGCTGCTGGGCATCGGGGCGACCGTTCTCGTCTCGCGTATCCGCGGCCGGGTATTGCTGCTGGACGAGGTCAGGGCCATCGCCGGGCCGGACGTGCCGGTGTTGGCGACCGTTCCCAAGTTCGGGCGACGGTTCCGCAAGGGAAGGGCGTCGTTGGTCGTCGCGTCGCGGGCAGCCCGGCGAGAGGCCGAGGCGTTCAGATATGTACGAAGTGCGCTCGAAGTTGCCGCGGGTGGTGTTGTGCCGCGCAGCATCGTGTTCACCAGCGCCAGGCCCAACGAAGGCAAAACAGTCACCGCCGCAAACCTCGCGCTCGCATCGGCGCGGGGCGGCCAAGACACGGCGCTGCTCGATGGCGACATCTTGAACTCGAGTGTCGAGCGAGTCTTCGAGCTGAAGGGAATGCACAGCGCCTTCCCGTCCCTGATAGACGAGGTCGTCGACCCCGCCGACCACGACTGGCACACGGTCGGAATTGCCGATACGAAGCTGTCGGTGCTTGCGACCCAGGCCTACCGGCAGCCCGGCGTGCGAACAGAACTGACCTACGAGACTGCTCTGCGCGTATTCAACCGGCTGAAGAAGACCTGGGACATCGTCGTCGTTGATGCACCGCCGGTGCTCGCAGTCAGTGACGCCTTGAGCCTCGCTCGCGCCGGCGACCTGACCGTGCTGGTCGTGAAGCTCGGGGCCACCAGGCGTCGCGATGTGGAGACCGCAGTGACCCAGCTCCGTCAAGGCGATGTGAACCTCGCCGGCGTCGTGGTGACACATGTGCGCCAGTCCGACGACGCTTATTACGGCGGCGGCTACAACTACGGCGGCATGGTCTGAGCGCTGCGCTCGCCATTCCAGCGCTCTGAGTGGTCATTTAGCCTAAAGATTCCGCATCTTTAGATTTTTCTTAGGAATTGTTTGCCTCCTTTGTGTGTTCGCGACTACGTTCCGTGGCAATGCGGGGTGGATGGCCTCCTGCAATGACACACAGGGGACTGTTGTGGCGAAACAAAGGAAGAGTCCTCCGGGGGGCACACGCTCCCGGCGGGGACGGATGGGACTGGTGGCCCTTCTTGTGGTCGCCATGCTTGCAGCGCTGGCGCCGGTAACGCCGTCCAGCGTTGGGGCAGCTGAAGGGGACGGCCTGTTCCCCTGGCAGATCGAGGATTATCAGCCCGATGGTTTGGTTGGCGCCGGTTTCGACCTGACCATCGCCGACCTGACTTTCATCCTCGACCAGATCAAGATTGCCGAGGCGCACATGGGGCCCGGGTTCAACCCGGCCGACCCGTGTGCGAATCTCATCGGCCCCGGGCCAGACCAGATTCCGGTTGGCAACGAAGCATTGCCGCTGGGCCTGCGAACGGTCAGCGGTATCTGCAACAACCTGCTGCCCGGGCAGGAGGCCTTCGGTGCTACCGACGAGCCCTTCATCCGTCTGGCTACCCCGAGCTATCGGGATGCTGAGGATGGTTCGCTCTGCGGAATGGCTCCGGGTCTCACCAGCTACGCCGACTTCGGCTCAACGGTCTGCGACCCGCAGCCCCGTATTGCGTCGAACCTGATCGTCGATCAGACGCCGGCCAACCCAGCAGCAGTTGCGGCGAACACCGGTGGCGGAGCGGTTAGCGCGGACGGGTCGTTGTTCATCGACAACACCGCCCCCGACGCAGGCCTCTCGGCCCCGACCAACTCGCTGTTCACGTTCTTCGGCCAGTTCTTCGACCACGGCCTCGACCTGACCACCAAGAGCGGTGCAACCGTTCTGGTTCCCCTCGAGACCGACGACGAGCTGTTCGGCGTCAGCCCGATGAACTTCATGATGCTCAGCCGCGCCATCAACACCGATGGCTCGGAGCCGGTCAACCTGACCTCGCCGTTCGTCGACCAGAACCAGACCTACACCTCGCATCCGGGGCAGCAGATCTTCCACCGCGAGTGGACTGCTGCGACGGTCGACCCCGACGGTGCTGGTCCCAAGGGCATTGGTGACCCGGTCGACACCGGCCGCCTGCTGGTTGGTCTCTTCGACGGTGAGGAAGACGGAGTTGCCCTCACGAACCAGGAAGGTCTTGCCACCTGGGCCGACATCAAGGCCAACGCGAACTACCTCGGGTTCGAACTCAACGATCGCGATGTTCACGACGTTCCGATGATGATCGCCGACCTGTACGGCAACTACATCCCGGGTGCCAACGGCTACCCGCAGATGGTGTTCGTCGGCCTCGACGGCTTGCCCGGCACCCTCGACGATGTTGTCGTCGAAGGTAACCCGGCTGCTCTGGTTCCCTCTGCGGGTACTGCTGCAACCGGTCCGGCCGTGACCATCGGTCACCCGTGGCTCGCCGACATCGCCCACAGCGCCAATCCCGGCCCTGGCGACGTCGCCGACGGTGACACCATCATCAACCCGGGCCCTCCGGTCGCTGGTGAATACGACGACGAATTGCTCGATGCCCACTTCGTGTGCGGCGACGGGCGATGCAACGAGAACATCGCTCTCAGCGCTGTTCACCACGTGTTCCACAGCGAGCACAACCGCATCGTCGATCAGGTCCAGAACACCCTGACGCTCGAAGCAAGCCCGGCGTTCCTCGCCGAGTGGCAGTTGAGCGACGGCTCGTGGAACGGTGCTCGTCTTTTCCAGGCGGCCAAGTTCGCAACCGAGATGCAGTATCAGCACCTCGCGTTCGAGGAGTTCGCACGCACCGTTCAGCCGAACGTCAACGTGTTCGCCGGCTACGAGACCAGCATCGACTCCCGAATCACTGCAGAGTTCGCCCATGCGGCTTACCGATTCGGCCACTCGATGCTCGGTGACGAGGTCACGAGGTTCGATACCTTCACCGGCAACGAGCACTCGCTCGGCCTGATTCCGGCGTTCTTGAACCCGCCTGAGTTCTTCTCGGGTGAGGGCGCCAACGGCAACAAGACACCGGCGGCTGCGGCCGGCGGCATTCTGGCAGGTGCTGTAGTCCAGCCGAGCCAGGAGATCGACGAGTTCGTCGTCGAGGCCTTGCGGAACAACCTCGTAGGTCTTCCGCTCGACCTTCCGACGATGAACATGACGCGAGCTCGCGATGCGGGTATCCCCCGCCTCAACGAGATGCGTGCGGCGATCTTCGCCATCACCAACAGCGACCCGATCTTTGCTCCGTACGCCAACTGGTGGGAGTTCGGTCAGGCGCTCAAGACTCCAGAGTCACTGGTGAACTTCATCGCCGCATACGGCGATGACTCGGCCCACGGTGGTGTGCTCAACGCCGCCACCAACAACGCCGACCGTCGTGCCGCTGCTGCGGTGCTGGCTACCAACAATGCCTTCATCTTCGATGACGCCGCCACCACTGGTGTCGACGACATCGACCTGTGGGTTGGTGGTCTGGCGGAGTCCCGCGAGGACTTCGGCGGTCTGCTCGGCTCGACGCTCAACTACATCTTCGAGACCCAGATGGAGGACCTGCAGAACGGCGACCGGTTCTACTACCTGTCGCGCACCGCAGGCATCCCGCTGCTGGCCACTCTCGAGGGCAACTCGTTTGCCGAGATGATCGAGCGCAACACCACCGCTGTGAAGCTTGCTGCTGTGGCCTTCATCAAGCCGACTCACATCATCGACGTCGAGGTCGTCAGCCCCACCGCTGGCTCTGGCCTGTTCGATGATCCGTCCACCACACCAGACGAGTCTGCCGGCGAGCCGACCAGCCTGGTTCTGTTGCCGAGTGGCCAGATCCGTTACACCGGCGCCGAGCATGTGCTCTTCAGTGGTCGTTTGACCCTGGATGACAACATCTATTCCGGCGATGGCGACGACACGATTCGTGGCCACGGAGGTAACGACCGACTCGAGGGTGGAGCCGGTAACGACTCCATCATCGGCGGCGAAGGCGACGACATCCTCACCGACACCTTCGGTGATGACACCATCAAGGGTGGTCCGGGCAACGACGCCATCAATGGCGCCCGTGGCCTCGACCTTCTCCAGGGCAACGCAGGCAAGGACTTCATTGTCATCGGCAACGATGCCGCCGAAGCCCTCGCAGGCGAGCAGGATGACTTGATCATCGGCGGCGCCGATGCCGACATCATCGTCGGTGACGGCGGCGACGACTGGATGGAAGGCCGCGGCGGTATCGACTTCATGCAGGGTGACCTCGGTCAGCCTCTCGAGATCCCGCTCGGTTTCGATGGTCACGACGTCATGAACGGCGGAAGCGGCGACGATGCGTACGTCGGCGAGGGTGGAGACGACATCTTCATCTCGAGCCCGGGTACGAACATCTACGACGGCCTCGCCGGTTATGACTGGCAGACCCAGTACGGCACTGCTACCGGTGCCAATATCGACCTGAACAGGCTCGATGTTCTGGGCGTGCCCGTCGATCCGCTGGCCCCCCGCTACGACCTCGTCGAAGCGGCATCGGGTTGGACCGGAGACGATGTCATCCGAGGAACCGGGGTGCTCAACGCAGCCGTTGTTGGAGCCAATGTCTTCAACAACGACCTCGATGCAGCAGGCCTGGCACGCATCACCAACCTGGCGAATCTGGCTCCGGCCGGGCTCGTCGGCGACGTTGGTGGAAATGTCGGCAACATCCTTCTGGGTGGCCCGGGCAGCGACACCCTCGAGGGTCGCGGCCTCAACGACATCATCGACGGCGATGCGTATCTCGTGGTCCAGCTCGAGGTTGGCGGAGTTCGCTACGACTCGCTCCTCGAGCTCCAGGCTGACGTCTTTGCCGGCGTGATCAACCCGGGCGACATCAACATCGTCCGTGAGATCGTCTGGGCCCCCGCCGACAGCGGAATCGACACCGCTGAGTTCGACGGTGCCCTCGCCGACTACGACATCACCTACAACGCGGATGGTTCGATCACCGTCTTCCATGCCCGTAACACCGGCCCCGGCCTGTGCGCCGACCCGGCATCGGACTGCGACGACGGTCTCGACACCCTGTACAACATCGAGATGTTGGCCTTCAGCAACACCACCATTCCGGTGGATGCTGCCAACTGCAACTCGTGCTTGCTGCGTGTCACCACCAACGACGGCCTGGGCAATGGCGTCCAGTCGCAGATCGTTGTCGATGGCACCCCGCGTGACCGTTGGGGTCTCAACTGGATGGAGGTCAGCCAGGGCATGCACGAGGTGTGCTTCACCGACGTTGTCGGGTTCATCACCCCCGCTTGCCAGATGGTCGATGTCCAGCCTGGTTCGGCCTCTGCCGTCGAGGGTGTGTTCACGCAGCAGGGAATCCTGCGGGTGATCACCGACGACGGTCTGGGCAACGGCGTTCAGTCGACGATCACCATCGACACCACCGTCAACGGTGTTGCCGACGGTCTGCCGTCAAATGACTGGGGCGTCTGGCGCTCGGTCGATCCGACCATGACCTACGAGGTCTGCTTCGGTCCCGTTGCAGGGTTCGATGCACCCGCATGTCAGGTCGTCGGGCCGATCGCCGGCGGAACCCAGCAGACGGTGACCGGTGTGTTCACAGCCAACGCAGCTGCACCTGCTCCTGGCCCGCACGGCTTGCTCCGTGTCAGGACCGAGGCTGGTGTTGGCGGCGGAGGCGTCCAGAGCATGATCTCGATCGATGGCAACGATGCCAACGAGTGGGGTCTTGACTGGGTGAAGATGCCGGCTGGTACCTACACCGTCTGCTTCAGCGATGTTCCGAACTTCTCCACTGCACCGTGCCAGACCGTCGACGTGCTCGACGGCCAGGTGACCGAGGTAGTGGGCACGTTCGGGGTGCGCGGCTTCCTCCGGGTTGTGACGGATGTGCCGCACCCGTCGACCATCCTGGTCAACGGCGTCGCCATGAACGCCTGGGGCTCCTGGACCGATGTCGATCCTGGCATCTACGAGGTGTGCTTCCGTGAAGCCGATGCCTTCGCTCCGGCGTGCAGCACGCCGCAGCTGGTCTCGGCTGGCGGACCGCTGGTCCTGGTGACCGGCACCTGGCCCTGATTGACAGGCTAGCCATACCCATCTAGAGGGTCCCCGCCCGCTCTTTCGAGAGCGGGCGGGGATTCTCGCGTTCGGCCACGATCGGTTTCGCCGTTTCATCGCCGGTCGACAGGACAATGGTTACAGGAGTATCCGTTGTCCGACGCGCCAGGCCGACCGTCCATAACCGTCATTCTCCCCTGTCTCGACGAGCAAGGGGCGGTAGAACGCGTCGTGCGAGAGGCGTTGGCCGGTCTCGCTGCCAGTGGTAGGCAGGGCGAGGTTCTGGTGGTCGACAACGGCTCATCGGACCATTCCGCCGACCTGGCCCTGAGGGCCGGGGCGCGAGTGGTCCATGAGCCGGTCAAGGGCTATGGGGCGGCGCTGCGGCGCGGAATCGCCGAGGCCCGTGGCGACATTGCAGTAATGGCCGACGCCGACATGACCTACGACCTGGGTCGCCTAGGTGAGCTGGTCGCGAAGGTCGATGCCGGGGCAGACCTGGTGCTCGCCAGCCGCCTCGTTGGTGCAACAGGCGAAACAATGCCGGCTCTGCACCGCCTGGTCGGGACGCCAGTGTTGAGCTTTCTGGTGCGCCGCTTGTCCGGAGGCATGGCGGTCAGCGACAGCCAGTCCGGCTACCGGGCGTTCGATCTGGAGAAGGTCAGGGGGCTACGCCTCGTGACCTCGGGGATGGAGTTCGCCTCCGAGATGTTGGTGCGAGCCGCGGCCGAAGGCCTGCGGGTTGAGGAGGTTGCCATCCCGTATCGGGCTCGTGTTGGTGAGTCCAAGCTCAACACCTTCGACGACGGCTTTCGTCACCTCAAGCTGGTGGCCCTGCTCGGACCGCAGACTGTGCTGTTGTGGCCATCGGTCCTGATGGGCATCGTTGGGGCGGTGCTGACGGTCGCTTCGCTGGTGTCGCCGGCTGGAATCCAGGTTGGCGGCGGCCGCTGGCAACCCGTCTTCTTTGCGCCGATCCTGCTCGTGCTGGCAACCATGTTGGGCGTCGCTTACCAGGTCGTGTCGGCCTTCGATCCGCTCAGGCCGGCGAGAACACCGTCCGAACACTCTCGTTCGAGGCTGCGCCTCGTGCGAGTTGGGTTCGTTCTCGCTTCGATGGGAGTCTCGGTCGACGTCGGGCTGTTCTTCCGCTGGTCGATGGCGGGCGAACAATGGGACAGGGCGCTCGCCCTGGCCGGACTTGCCCAGGCGCTGATCTTGTCTGGGGCGACGGTGATGGCCAGTGCGTTCATCTACTGGCTCGTGCATCGCCAGAGCGAATACGGGACTCGCCGATGACTCGCCGCGAAACCTCGGATCGCCTGGAGGTGCTGGCCTTCTGCGATTACTTCGGAGGCTCGAGCGGCGGCATCGAGATCGCCACGCGCAACATCTACAACAGGCTCGCCGACCGGTTCGACCTGACCGTGGTCAGCGGGACCAGGGCTGACACCTTCGAGGGTCTCCGTGTCGTTGCCTCGACCCCCATCGACCTTTCCGGTCTGTTGGGAGCACAGGTGTCGTTCGCTCCCGGGCTGGTCTTCAGGGCGTGGAGCCAGCTGCGACGCAACCGTCCAGCGGTGGTCCACGTCTCGGGCCTTCACTTCTTCGGCTCGGTCGTGGGGGCGACCATGGCCCGCACGATGGCGATTCCCTTCGTACTGTCGATGCATCTGGGTGATCCGGCGGCCGGCGGTGGGCTCGTCGGCAGAGCAGCAACCTTGTACGAGCGGCTCGTCGGCCGTTGGATGGTCCGCCATGCAGCAGCCGTGATCGCAGTGTCGGAGTCGGTAGCCCAGCATGCCCGGCGGCTCGGAGCGCGGGCCGATCGTACCCATGTGGTGCTGAACGGGGTCGACCCGGTCCTGTTCGCGCCCGGCCGCGACGTCGGCTCGCACAACGGCACTGCACGGGCGCCTCGGATTGCGGTGATCGGTCGGGTGATAGGCAACAAGGGCGCCATCGAGACGGCGCTGGCCTTGAGTAAGTCAGAGGCGGAGTTCTCGGCTGTATTCGTCGGCGACGGGCCCGACACCGACGAGTTGCGACGGATCGTGGCCGGAGATCCTCGCTTCGAGTTGCTCGGTCATCGAGACGGCGTTGAGCAGATTCTCGCGAGCACCGACATCTTCGTCAGGTACTCGACCACCGAGGGTCGTTCGCTCGCAGTGCTGGAGGCGATGTCGGCTGGGTGCGCGGTGGTTCTGTCCGACATTCCTGCCAACTCCGAGATTGTCACCGACGGCCAGGATGGTGTCCTCGTGCCGCTCGGGAACGTCATGGCTCTGCGAGGCCAGATCGAGGAACTCGTCCTCGATCCAGATCGGGTCAAGCGGCTCGGTGCAGCTGCGCGACAACGAGTTCTGACTCATGGGTGGGATGTGTGTGCCGACGGCGTGGCCTCAGTGCTGCGCTCGGCGGGTCGACGGGAGCCGGGATGACCAAGCTTCGCGCTGTCCTGGTAGGAGCCGGGTGGGTCGCTCGGGCTCGATACCTGCCTGCCTTGAGATCGCTTCCCGGTGTCGAGCTGGTCGGTGTGTGCGAGCACACCCCCGGTGCGATCCGAAGTGAACTCCCTGAGAGCATCATCGTGTCTTCCAGCCTCGACGCGGTACTAGAGCTGCGACCAGATGTCGTCTTCGTCTGCACGCCTCCCTGGCTTCATCACGACCACTCGATAGCGGCGCTCGCTGCTGGAGCGGACGTGTTGTGCGAGAAGCCGATGGCGATGACCTCGGCCGAGGCGCGATCGATGTACGCAAGCAGCCGCGAGCACGGCGGCGCCCTGTGTGTCTCGCACAACTTCTTGTGGTCGGTGGCGATGGGCCAGGCGAGGCGTCGTCTCGACCACAGCGATGGTCTCCAGTACCTCACCGCAACTCAGCTCAGTAGCTCCAAACGCCGACTTCCCAGCTGGCACAGAGAGCTTGCCGGAGGACTCATCTTCGATGAGCTTCCCCACATGATCTATGTGATGTCGGACCTGGCAGGCACGGCACCCGCTGTCGTGGATGTGAGGGCCCACCGCCGCGACGGTGAGGTTGTTGGTTGCGACGTGATGTTCGACTTCGGCCAAACGCCCGGCTCGTTGGCAGTGGTGCTCGACGCGCCGATTTCTGAATGGCACGTATCTGCGGTGTGTGCCAACGATGTCGTCGACATCGACCTCTTTCGCGACACGATGGTTGCCACAGGCTCAGACGGCTCACACAAGGCACTCGACGTTCTGGGTCTGTCGGCAAGAGTCACCGCTAGACATCTCTTGGGCTTTTCGGCTGCGGGACTTCGCTCTGCACTCGGGCGACAGTTCTGGGGGCACGACCGGCTGATCGCCCAGTTCTGCTCCTTCGTCGTGGCGCGGCGCGCTGGTGATCTCACCGCTCTCCCGCCCGTCTCAGAGAGTCGGGCGCTGCAGGTCGTCGATTGCGTCGAGACGATCGTCGAGGCGCTGGCACATGACTGATACAGCGCCCTTCGCCTTCTCGTCGCGTCGGTCACAACGGGTCGCGTTTGCAGCCGCCGCGGGCACGGTCGCCATCTTTCGGCTCGTCGTGCTGTTGACGGGTGGGGCTCCGGCCACCATCGACGCGGGCAACTGGATCGCATTCGGACAAGCCCTGGTGGCGGACTCGTCGAGATCTGGCGAGCTTGTGTACCCCCCGCTGGTGCCTTTGCTGACCTATGGGGCAACCACGGCGCTCGGGTTCCAGACGGGTGTTGCTGTGACCGGGGCGTTGTCTTCGGTGATGCCCGGCGCAGGCGTCTTCTGGGCGCTCGGGCGCTGTCAGATCGGGCGAGTCAGGCTGGTTGCCTCGATTCTGATGCTGGGAGTTGGTTCTGTGGGCGAGGCAGCCGCTTGGGGTGGGTTCCCTCAGCTCATAGGGTTCGGCCTGTTGCCAGTGGCGGTGGTGGCTGTGGACCGCTGGCTTTCCAAGCCTTCCGTGAGGGCGGTCATCGTTCCCTCGTGCCTCGTCTTCGCGGTGTTCGCCACGTCACACTTCGTTGCACTGATCCTCGTGGTGGCACTGCCGGTGGTCCTGGCGAGGCACCTCTTGCTTGCGGGTACAGCTCTGAAGCCTCGGCTGGCGTTGATGGCCAAAGCGGCCCTGCTGGTGGTGCCGCTGTTGTTGCTGGCTTCGACCTACTGGAAGCTCGCGGGGGCAGCCTTCGGCGATGACAACGCGTTCGCAGAACTGGACGACTTGACGTGGGGCAATGTGCTCGACCGCCTCGAGCACGTATACGCGGAATGGCCATTGTTGTGGCGCCTGCTGGTGCCTTTGTCGGCTATCACGCCGTTCGTGAAGTGGGCCCCGAAGCATGGAGCGGCGGTGCGGCTCGTGCGGGTTCTCTGGTTCGCCCTGATCGTGGTCTCGGCCGTCACCAGGGAGAGTCGCTACCTCTACCTGGTGCCGCTGATCGCTCTCGTGGCCAGCTCGATCTGGCTCGAGGAACTGGAAGCCCGTACCTACGGCATGAGCCGCCGAACACGGGGTGTTGTGGTCGCTGCGGTTGGTATTTGTGCGGTGTGGCAGATGACCGCGGGCATCGGCCTGTTCGACGACCAGAGGTATTTCTATGGCCCGCTGACCCGCGACCTGACCGCGGCGATCGAAACTGCCGGCGACGCTACGACCGACGGGCGGCGCATAGCGGTCCCTTCGCTGGACGGCACACCCGTTGGGTGGTGGGTCGAGGCGCTCGGTGAGAGCGAAGCGCTCTATGGCTCGTCGCTGCGGTGGCTGGTGTTCCCCGACGAGATCGAGCGTGCGACGGCGGCGAACCGGGTATTCCGGCCCGACTTTCCTGCCAGCGATTCCTTGGGCCTGCTGCGAGAGGCCGACGTCGAAACGATTGTGCTGCCGCGCACCTGGCGGTGGTTCGACTACGACGCGGTGACCCGATGGGCCTACGAGAACGAACTCGAGACCTTGCTTGTAAACGCCGATGCCGTGGTGCTCAGGGTGGGGTTAGGCTGATCGATTGCGGCGAACCATCAAGGCCACGCCTCCGAGCGTGGCGCAGATGGCTACAGCTGCGATTGCCACGATGGCACCGTCGCCGGAACTGGAGCCCGAGTCAGAAGCCGCCGCGTCGGCGTTGGTGTCGTCTGGCTCATCGGCGTCCTCGTCGACGGTGGACGAGTCGCCCGGTGACCCCGCCTCCGATGACGGACTCGATTCTGAATCGTTCGTCGTGGACGGTTCGCTCGTGTCGCTGCCCGATGCCTCGCCTTGTTCCGAGCCTGCTCCGGCGTCCGTCGTGTCTCCGGTTGTCTCGGAGGTCGCAGCGGTTGTCGGGGTGGTGGTTGCGGGAGGCTGGGTGGTGTCGGCGACCGGGTCTGGTCCGATATCTGTGTCGGGCAGGTTCACGCGCACCGATAGAACGAGCGACCCGCCATCGGGAGTGGCGCCGGACATCACAGCTATGTACAAGTCCTGGGTGAGATCCACAGGAAGGGTGAACTGGAATGCCGCGCGGCCCGTCTCGTCCGCATCGGCCGTGCCCTGGGCAATGATCTCGCCGGTGCCGGTACTGG
The DNA here is from genome assembly GCA_041394185.1 of Acidimicrobiales bacterium. Classification (NCBI taxonomy): domain Bacteria; kingdom Bacillati; phylum Actinomycetota; class Acidimicrobiia; order Acidimicrobiales; species Acidimicrobiales bacterium. The sequence continues at coordinate 579,427 of JAWKIQ010000002.1, read as the reverse complement.
TCATCTCGACCTCTACAGGGGCCAGAGGTTCGAACCCGACGCCTTCGACCTCTGCGTCGCTTCCGTCGATCGTGATCGCCAACTGGCCCTGCTCGTTCGACTGGTAGGTCTCGGCCCGGGCTTGGGGGGCAACGATGGCACCCATCAAGGTGAGGGTCACCGCGGCTACAACCGTCCACAGCCCCAAAACGCCCCACCGATTGACTCTTGTGCCGCGCCTTGTCATTTTTGAGGGTCCTGTCTGGCCGTTGAACGTGACCGATTGCGATCCTTCCAGACCCCAGTCGGATCGTTCGGTGCAGATTTGAGAGTAGCGCCACGCGCGGTGGTAATTAGCGCGGTCTGCGTGATAATTTTGCAGGGCGATCTTGGTGGCGGCCTCCAGGCGCGAAGACCCGAAGGCGAACAGATGTCCTCAACCCGTCGAGTTATCGACACAGAATCCCAATCCGGCGGGCCGGGGCGCGTCCGCATTGGCACATGGTTCCTGGCCGCCTTGGCCATAGGAATTGCCCTCACTTGGGTCAACCCCACGCCATCTGCAGGCGTCTACGACACTGGCGGCGGCGGCGGGGGAGTCGTCGGCGACGGCTACTGGATGCTGTCGGCGTCCGGCAAGGTCTACAACTTCGGTGCGGCCGGTGATTTCGGCGACTTCGCCGACAACGTCGGGGGATCCATCCCGTCGCCCGCCGTCGATCTCGCGGCTGTACCCGACGGCTCCGGCTATTACATCCTCGACACGGCAGGCAGGGTCTATGCATTCGGATCGGCCGTGGCGAGGGGCTCGGCTGTGGGACGACTCGATGTGGGCGAGACTGCGGCTGCCATCTCGGTTACGCCAACGGGCAGCGGATACTGGGTGTTCTCCGACCGCGGCCGGGTCATCCCCTTCGGCGATGCACGACACCTGGGCGACCTCGTAGGCCTCGATCTGGCCGGGCCCATCGTCAGCAGCGTGGCAACCGCTTCTGGCAACGGCTACTACATGCTCGGTTCCGATGGGGGAGTGTTCGGGTTCGGCGATGCCGAGTTCCGGGGCTCGATACCCCAGGTGTTGCCTGGGGTCACGCTCGACTGCGAGGTCGTCGGCCTCGTGCCTACTCCGACGAATCGTGGCTACTGGCTCGTCGGTTGTGATGGCGGCGTGTTCGCGTTCGGCGACGCAGGCTTTGTGGGGTCGATCCCCGCCGTGCTCCCGGGTGTGACCCTCGACCAGCCGATCAACGGCATGGTGGCCTACGGGAACGGCTATCTGATGACCGCATGGGACGGTGGCGTGTTCAACTTCGCAACCGACAAGGACTTCCTCGGCAGCCTCGGCGGCACCAAACTCGACTCACCGATCGTCGGAGTCGTGCCTCTCCCGAGCTGATACGAGTTTGTCTGTGTAGATCATCCGATCGAGAACAAGGAATCGGGCGATCCAAACCATGCCGAACCCCGCCAGGTTTGCGGCGTTGATCCACAGCCCATCGCCCAGAGTTGCGGCGGCGAGGGCCACGGTTACCGTCGAGACGGCCAACCCGGCCACGGACAGTGCCGAGAACGCGGCAACCTCGACGCGCATCCGGGGGCGCCCCAATCCGGGCCAAACCAGCGCCCGGTTGGCCACAAAGACGAGGACCGTGTTACCCACTGTCGAAAGCAGGTTCGCAACGGTCGGTCTGACCCCGAGCACCGAGTGGATCCAATAGAGCAGCGCCTGACCCGTAATGACCGAACCGGCAGACACGACGGCGAATCTGACTAGTCGTTCACGCCTCGCGGTCGGCCTTGCCATTTGCTCGAACCTACCCCACGGCTGAATCTGGGATACTCAAACAGTGGATCTGGACGGACGGGTCGCCTTGGTCACCGGCGGCGCACACCGCGTAGGCAGGGCTATTGCCATCGAGCTCGCGAGAGCGGGCGCATCGGTCGCGATCGGCTACCACAACTCGGCCGAAGCGGCTTCGCAAACCGTGGCCGATCTGAGGGCAATGGGGGTGGCGGCCAAAGCTCTTGGTGCCGATCTCGGAGATCCGAAGCAGGCCGAAATGCTGGTTTCGCAAGCCGAGACCGAGTTTGGTGCCGTCGACGTGTTGGTCAACAGCGCGTCGGCGTTTGCTCGAGACACCTTTCCGACCAACGACCACAGTGGTTGGTATTCGACGTTTGATGTCGTCCTGCACGCCGCCTATCACTGCTCCAATGCGGCCGCTGTCGGGATGTTGCAACGGGGGCGCGGCGCGATCATCAACATCGTCGATCTCTCCGCTTGGCAGCCATGGCCGGGCCGAATGGCGCACAGTGTCGCCAAGGCAGCATCGTTGGCCTTGACCAGACAGCTGGCGGTCGAGTTGGCCCCCGCGGTTCGGGCCAACGCCGTTGCGCTGGGCCCGACAATCGCGCCCTCCAAGTTCGGGCCCGAGCAAATCGAGTTGCTTCGCGACCGGACCTTGCTGGGCCGCTGGGGAGGCGGTGAAGAGGCGGGACGTGCAGTTAGATATCTGGCCGAGGCCGACGCAGTCACCGGTGAGTGTCTGACCGTCGACGGCGGCGAGCAGTATGGGCATGTCCGCCAGCGATTCTTGGATTGAGCCCAGGCCCTGCAGGCTCAGCCGCCTCAGAAGATGATGGCGTCGGCCCCCAGCAGGGCCCTCAACTCGCCCGCCAAACCCTGGCTTGCGTCCACGCGGAACTCGTCTGGTAGCCGCACAACCTGGTGATCGAGATGGATCATCACCTCGCTGTCGCCCGGGTGGCGGGCAAGGGTTTCGCGCAGATCCACGACCAACTGGTCGGACACCGAGTTGGCGTTGAGGCGCAGCTTCACCGGCACCGAGTCTTCCTCGTAGGCCTCGATGACCTCGATGGAGTTCGCCACGAAGTTGACCTCTTCGTCGCGGTGCTGCGCCCGGCCCGAGACGAGGATGATGGCGTCGTCTTCGAGCTTGTGCCCGTGCTCTTGCATGGTTCGAGGAAACACCATGACCTCGATCGAGGCCTCGAGGTCTTCGAGGTTGAAGACCGCCATGAGGTCGCCGTTGCGGGTGTACTTGCGCTGCAAACCCGTGACGACACCGCCCAGGCTGACGAACGGATCACGCCCGCCATCGTTTGGCCCCGTCGAGATGGTGCTTCGCTCGGACAGGCCGGCGATGGTGGTGTCGGCGCGACGCTTGAGCATTCCCACTGCACCCATCAGCGGGTGAGACGAGACGTAGAGGCCCAGCATCTCCTTCTCGAGCTTGAGCTTCGAGCGAGAGTCGAACTCGAGATCGGGGATGGCGGTGCGTTCGTCGAAACCCGAGTCGAGGTCGCCGCCCATGTCTCCGAACAGCGTCTGGATTCCCATGTCGCGCTCTTTGCGCCTGGCTGTGACCTGATCGATGACCTGCTCGTGGACTGCCAGGAGGCCTTGGCGGGGATGCCCCATCGAATCGAAGGCGCCGGCCTTGATGAGCGATTCGACGCTGCGCTTGCTGAGGGCGTTCAGCGGAACTCGCTCGCAGAAGTCGTAGAAATCGGCGTAGGGGCCCGCGGCGAGGCGTTCCTCGACGATGGGTGCGACGACTCCTTCGCCGACATTACGCACGGCGGACAGGCCGAAGGTGATCTCGCCATTCCTCGACCCGAAGTCGACCTCGGACTGGTTGACGTCGGGGACGTTGACCTTGATTCCGAGCTGACGGCAGTCGTTCAAGAAGACGGCCGCCTTGTCGAGGTTGGTCTTGGCGCTGGTGAGCAACGCCGCCATGTACTCGACCGGGTAGTTGGCCTTCAGGTATGCCGTCTGGTAGCTGATGAGCCCGTAGCCGAAGGCGTGACTCTTGTTGAAGGCATAGTCGGCGAACGGCTCGATGATGTCGAACAGATCGGTTCCGAGCTGCGGGTCGTAGCCACTGGCCGCGGTGCCCTCGACGAACTGCACCCGATGCTGCGCGATGAGCTCGCGCTTCTTCTTGCCACAAGCCTTGCGGAGGTTGTCGGCCTCTTCGAGTGAGTAGCCGGCGATGCGTTGGGCAACACGCATCATCGACTCCTGGTAGATCATCAGACCGTAGGTCTCGCCCAGGATCTCTTTCAGGTCGTCGTGGAGGAACTCGACCGGTTTGCGACCGTTCTTGCGGTCGGCGTAGTCGTAGTGCATGTTGGCGGCCATCGGCCCCGGGCGGTACAGGGCGACCAGGGCTGCGACGTCGTCGAACTCGGTCGGCGCAAGGGCGCGCATGAGGGCGCGCATCGGTGCCGATTCGAGCTGGAACACACCGACCGTTTCGCCTCGGCGCATCAGCTCGTAGGTGCGGTCGTCGTCGAGAGGTACGTGGTCGATATCGACCCGCACACCGTGCACCTTCTCGATGAGCCGTAGGGCGTCGTCGATGATCGAGAGGTTGCGCAGGCCCAAGAAGTCCATCTTCAACAGGCCGAGCGACTCGACGCCGTTCATCTCGAACTGGGTGACGACCGGGGCTTCGTCGGGGTCTTGCCCCGACGCCGGCTTGCGCTGGATGGGCAGGTATTCGGTGAGGGGGTTGCGGGTGATGACCACGGCTGCGGCGTGGATCGAGTCGCCGCGTCGCAGGCCCTCGAGGCCTCTGGCCACGTCGACGACCTTCTGGACGTCGACGTCGGTCTCGTACATCTGACGCAGCTCGCCGGCCGCCTTGAAACCATCGGAGAACTTCGGGTGCTCTTCGAAGCAGGCGTACAGCGGGGTGTCGCGGCCCATGACTATGGGGGGCATGGCCTTGGCGACCTTGTCGCCGACCGAGTACGGGTATCCGAGCACGCGGGCGGCGTCGCGGACCGCGGCTCGGGCCTTGATCGAACTGAACGTGATGATCTGGGCGGTGTGCTCGCGCCCGTAGCGCTCGGCGGTGTAGCGGATCATCTCGTCACGGCGACGATCGTCGAAGTCCATGTCGATGTCTGGCATCGAGATACGGCCCGGGTTCAAGAACCTCTCGAAGAGCAGGTCGTACTTGATCGGATCGAGGTCGGTGATCCAAAGCGTGTAGGCGACCGCGCACCCAGCCGCCGAACCACGCCCGGGCCCGACGCGGATGCCGTGGTCGCGTGCGTACTTGATGAGGTCCCAGGTGATCAGGAAGTACGCCGAGAAACCCATGTCGGAGATGACCCGAAGCTCGTACGCGAGCCGTTCGACGATCTCGTCGGAGAGATTCGGGCCCCAGCGCTTCTTGGCCCCCTCGAAGGTGAGGTGACGGAGGTACTCGTCGTCGTTGGCGAAGCCCTCGGGGATGGGGAAGTTGGGCAGTTCTGGCTTGCCGAACTCGATGGTGACGTCGGCTCGTTCGGCGATCCAGAGCGAGTTGTCGCAGCTCTCGGGCAGCTCGTCGAACAGTTGGCGCATCTCGTAGGCGCTCTTCAGATAGTGCTGATCGCCGTGGAACTTGAACCGATCGGGGTCGCTCATCAGCGACTGGGTCTGCACGCACAACAACGCATCGTGGGCGACGGCGTCTTCCTGCGTTGTGTAGTGGAGATCGTTGGTGGCCAGCAGGGGAGCCTTGATGCGCTTGGCGATCTCGAGCAGCTGGGGGTTGCAGCGCTTTTGTTCGGGGATCTCGTGGTCTTGTAACTCAACGAACAGGTTGTCTCGGCCGAAAATGTCCTGAAGTCGGGCTGCGTTGCGCAAGGCCTGTTTGAAGTTGCCCTTCAGCAACTCTTGCTGAACGACCGATCCGAGACATCCGGTGGTGGCGATGAGGCCCTCGCTGTGGCGCTGGAAGAGCTCCCAGTCCATGCGGGGCTTGTAGTAGTACCCCTCGAGGTACGCCAGGCTCGACAGCTTGAGCAGGTTGCGATATCCAGCGTCGGTTTCGGCCAGCAACGTGAGGTGGTAGTAGAGCTTGTGGCCGTCGTCGGTGTCGCCGCCCGAGTCGTCGAGCTTGCGGCCACGGCGGCGCGGACGCTCGTGCCGCGACTCGCCGGCCATGTAGGCCTCGGTGCCGATGATGGGCTTGATTCCCTGGTCGTTGCACGCCTTGTAGAAGTCGAGAACGCCGTACATGTTGCCGTGGTCGGTGATGCCCAGTGCCGGCTGACCGTCAGCGACGGCCGCGGCGACAGCGTCGGGGACGCGCGCGGCCCCATCGAGCATCGAGAACTCGGTGTGGGTGTGAAGATGGACGAACGAGTCGGCCACCGGGCCCCCTGTTCTGGTGTCGGGCGGAAAGGTGTATCGCGTACGCGAACCGAACCCCTAGGCTCTCGGGGTTCTTGTTTTGACCCTAGCGCGACCCTGTCACACTCGACCCATGACCTCTGAAGAATCACAACCCCAAGCTCACGAGGTCCTGTCTGAGGTCCTCCAGCGAGACGACCCGTCCGAGGGTCTCTGGCATCTCGTCGACTCCGGGTGGGCCGACGAGCATCTCCCCGAGCTGCCGGCCCTGCGGCTCGAGCAAGACCCGATTCATCGTCACAAGGACGTTTTGACCCACACCATTGTCGTGACCTCGCAGGCCCCGAGTCGCCTGGTGGTTCGACTGGCCGCCCTGTTCCACGACATCGGAAAGCCGCGCACCCGAAGGTTCGAGCCCGGTGGGGTCACCTTTCACCACCACGAGGCCGTCGGGGCCAAGATGACCCGCAAGCGCATGCGCAAGCTCGGCTACGACGAAGACATCGTGGCCGACGTGTCGCAGTTGGTGTTCCTGTCTGGACGGTTCAAGGGCTACGCCGACGGTTGGTCAGACGCCGCGGTGCGGCGCTATGCGCGCGACGCTGGGCCGTTGCTGGGCGACCTCAACGCTCTGGTGCGCAGCGACTGCACCAGCCGCAACCCGCGTCGCGTGGCCGCCCTCCACGAGGCGCTCGACGACCTCGAACTGCGCATAGCTGACCTCGCTCGCGACGAGGCCCGCAAGGCCGAACGTCCCGAGATCGACGGAGCCAAGGTAATGGAGCACCTGGGCATCGGGCCTGGCCCGGCCGTGGGCGAGGCTATGCGGTTCCTGCTGGACTTGAAGCGTTCGCAAGGAACTCTCGGGGAAGCCGAGGTGCTCGAGCGCCTGGACCAGTGGTGGGCCAGCCGCTGATCAGCAGATGTCGCGCCGGTCGAACACAACGGTGGCCAGGGCGGCTATGACACCAACGGCGACGAGGGCGATGAGGGTCCCGAGCCAGGCACCTCCGGCAGCCGGGGCTTCGCCCAACGCCAGGCCCACCGGAGACAGCGAACCAAAGTCGAAGGCCACGGCACCGAAAGAGGCCGCTGTGGCAAGTGCGCCCACGGCGGCTGGCATCAGCACCCCAGATGACGCAGCCGAAGCGATCATCGCAATCGACGAGATGAATGTCGCGAGGACCATCGCCTTGATCCCAGCTCCGAGAACGGTAAGGGCTCCCACGTCGATCTGGCCCAGTTGAGAACCGACGGCGACCAGTAGTACCGCCGGAGCGGCTGCTTGCACCTGGGCCGCGCTCACGGCTAGCAAGCGCTCGACCAGGAGCTGAGACCGGGTGACCGGATTCGAGACGAGCAACTCGAGTTCGCCGGACCCGGCCGCCCCGGCGAGCGCCCTCGAAGCGCCAACGATTCCCAGTGCGATGAGCACCAGCGGCAACGCCAGAGACAGGAAGGTCGCGTTCAGGTGGCCGATGCCGGTGTCGAGAGACTGGCCGACGCTCAGGCCCAGCAGTCTCGAGGCCGGCGCGGGTAGCTCGCTGGCTGCGGTTGCGGCCCCATCGCGCTCGAGCAAGACAGGTGCCGAAGCGACCGAAGCCACGCCGACGACGGCTAGCACCGCAGAACACAGGGCCGTGTAGGGCTGCAGATCGGACAGGTAGTGGCGTGCTGCCACCCCTACGCGAGGACGCGCCATCATCGCTTGCGCTCCGCCAGCATCCGGTAGTCGACCAACAGTTCGTCGAGGGTTGCGTCGTGGTGGGTCACACGATCGAGGCCTGCGCCTTGGGCGGCGCTGACCAACCTCTCGGGCTCGCCGGCATACAACACACGCGCCTTTGTTCCGTCTACGGCCGCCGCCAGTACCCCGGGCAGAGCCGCTACCCAGGCCTGGTCGGGCGGTTGGGAGAACTCGAGTTCGCTGCGATGCCTGGCCCGCCGCCTCAACCCCTCCAGCGACCCGGTGGCAACAATCTTGCCCCTGTCCAGCAGCATCACAGGGCCACCGAGATGTTCGGCGAGCGTCAGATCCCGTGCGGTGGCCAGGATGGTCGTGCCCGGCCCGCTGACCTCGATCAGCTTGTCCAGGACCCAGCGATGTCGGCCCAGTTGAGCCAGCGGCTCGTCCAGCAGCACCACCTGCGGCGACCGCTGGAAGGCTGCCACCATCGCCAACGCGTGGCATTCGGACTGATCGAGGTCGGCGATCTTGTCGTCGGGTGCCAAGTCGAGGCGAGGAAGTATGTGGTGTCTGGCGGCCCGGTTCGGATCGGTGCGGCGGAACTGGGCCGAGCGATCGAGGAACTTCTCGACACTCAGGTTCTGAGGCAGATGAACCTGAGCCGGCACCCACGCTGTGGCTCTACGTACCTGGTAGGAGGCCCGTCGGGTGTCGAAGCCGGCCACTCTGGCCCGGCCTGAGGTGGGGTGAACCAGGTCTACCAGCAGCCGGAGAAGCGTCGATTTGCCCGCGCCCGGCTGGCCCACCATCGACACTCGGTCGCTGCCGACTATCTCCATCGACAGCTGATCGATTGCGGTGGTGGACCCGAAGCGCTTTGTCAGTTGTTCGGTCTGGACAACCGACTGCATCGACCCCTCCGAAATTGACGCCGCTCTAGTCTGGCACCTCTCGGGTGCAGATGCGATCGCGGCCCGCGAGGGTCTATGGGAAGACCTGACCGGCCAGCTTGCGGTTCTTGATCTTGGACTTCAGGTAGTCGCGGTTCATCCAAGCGATGTTGTCGAGGCTGATCTCCTTGGGGCAGGCCTCGGCACATTCGCCGTGATTGGTGCACGACCCGAAGAACTGCTCCATGGTCTCGACCATGGCCTCGGTGCGCTTCCAGCGTTCGGCCTGGCCCTGCGGCAGCAGGTTCAGGTGGCTGAGCTTGGCCGAGGTGAACAGCTGTGCGGCCGAGTTGGGGCAAGCGGCGACGCAAGCGCCGCAGCCGATGCACGCTGCAGCGTCCATCGCCATGTCGGCGGCATCCTTTGGCACCGGGATGAGGTTGGCATCGGGTGCCGCGCCGGTGTTGACCGAGATGTATCCGCCGGACTCGACGATGCGGTCGAACGGCGAGCGGTCGACGACCAGGTCGCGCACGATGGGAAAGCCACTGGCCCGCCAAGGTTCTACGACGATCTCGTCACCGTCTGCGAAGTTGCGCATGTGCAACTGACAGGTCGTGGTGCCCTTCTTGGGGCCGTGGGCCTTGCCGTTTATCATGACGCCGCACGTTCCGCAGATGCCTTCGCGACAGTCGTGATCGAACTCGATGGGCACGCCGCCCTCTTCGATGATGTTCTCGTTGACTATGTCGAGCATCTCGAGGAACGACATGTCGTCGCTGATGCCCTTCACAGGAACCGTCTGGAAAGAACCCGCCGAATTGGGTCCGTCCTGGCGCCAGACCTTCAGTGTCAGGTTGAGCACCTTTGCGTTTCCGCTGCCGCTCACTTGTAGCTCCTCTGAGTCAGTGCGACGTTCTCGAACTCGAGATCTTCCACATGGCGTGTCTGGACCTGGCCTGCGCCGTTCCACTCCCACGCGGCGACGTGAGCAAAGTTCTCGTCGTCGCGCTTGGCCTCGCCCTCCTCGGTCTGGTGTTCTGACCGGAAGTGGCCTCCGCAGCTCTCTTCGCGCTCGAGGGCGTCGCGAGCCATCAGTTCGGCCAGCTCGAAGAAGTCGGCGACCCGGCCGACCTTCTCGAGGCTCGAGTTGAGCGTCGATGCCGAGCCCGGCACCCTGACGTCCTTCTCGAACTCGGCCTTGAGAGCGGGAATTTCCGAGATCGCTTTCTCGAGGCCGGCCTGGTTGCGCTCCATGCCGATGTAGTCCCACACGATCTTTCCGAGCTCGCGGTGGAACCAGTCGACCGAGCGGGTGCCGTTGACGCTCATCCAACGGTTGGTCTCGTCGGCGATCCCGGACTGGGCCTCGGCGAACACCGGATCGGAGGTCGAAACCGGGTCCGAGCCGAGCTTGCCTGCCAGGTAGTCACCGATGGTGTAGGGCAGCACGAAGTAGCCGTCGGCCAGGCCCTGCATGAGCGCCGAGGCTCCGAGGCGGTTTGCGCCGTGGTCGGAGAAGTTCGCCTCGCCGATCGAGTAACAACCTGGGATGGTGGTCATGAGGTTGTAGTCCACCCACAGGCCACCCATGGTGTAGTGGGTTGCCGGGTAGATCCTCATCGGGACCTTGTACGGATCCTCGCCGGTGATGTTCTCGTACATGTCGAACAAGTTGCCGTACTTGGCCTTGATCGTTTCGACACCGTCGCGGGCGATGGCGTGGCTGAAGTCGAGGTAGACACCGTTCTTCAGCGCCCCCACGCCGCGACCCTCGTCGACGACGGTCTTGGCGTTGCGCGATGCGACGTCGCGGGGCACCAGGTTTCCGAACGCCGGGTACTTCTCTTCGAGGTAGTAGTAGCGCTCGGACTCTGGGATCTGACCCGCAGCCCGGTTGTCGTCCATGCCCCGGGGCACCCAGATGCGGCCGTCGTTGCGCAGCGACTCCGACATCAGCGTGAGCTTGGACTGGAACTCGTCGCTCGACGGAATGCAGGTTGGGTGGATCTGGGTGTAGCACGGGTTGGCGAAGAAGGCGCCCTTGCGGTGTGCCCGCCATGCGGCCGTGGCGTTGCAGGCCATGGCGTTGGTCGACAGGTAGAAGACGTTGCCGTAGCCGCCGGTCGCCAGAACGACCGCGTGAGCCGAGTGAGACGCGATCTCGCCGGTGATGAGGTCGCGGGTGACGATGCCACATGCCTCGCCGTCCTTGACCACCAGGTCGAGCATCTCGGTGCGGGTGTGCAGCTCGACCGTGCCCTCGGCGATCTGGCGAGCCAGAGCCTGGTAGGCACCGATCAGCAGCTGCTGGCCGGTCTGGCCTCGGGCGTAGAAGGTACGGCTCACCTGGGCGCCGCCGAACGAGCGATTGTCGAGCAAGCCGCCGTACTCGCGGGCGAACGGAACACCCTGGGCCGCGCACTGGTCGATGATGTCGACCGATACCTCGGCAAGGCGGTGGACGTTGGCCTCTCGGCTGCGATAGTCGCCACCCTTGACGGTGTCGTAGAACAAGCGGAAGACCGAGTCGCCGTCGTTTGTGTAGTTCTTGGCGGCGTTGATGCCGCCCTGAGCTGCGATCGAGTGAGCCCGTCGTGGCGAGTCGTGGTAGGTGAAGACCTTCACCCGATAGCCCAGCTCGCTGAGGCTGGCCGCTGCCGAGGCACCAGCCAGGCCGGTGCCCACGACGATGATCTCGAACTTGCGCTTGTTGTTGGGGTTGACGAGCTTGACCGAGAACTTGTGGTTGCTCCACTTGTCGCCAATGGGGCCTGCGGGGACCTTCGAATCGAGGATGCTCACGATGCGACCTCCTGGCTGATGACGAGCGCGGCCGGTGCGCTCTCGTGGGTTGCGTTTTCGGAATCGAGGACTCCGGCCTGAACCATGATCGGGAAGCTGAGATTGCCGACCAGGATCAGGGCCGCGAGACCAGCCGACATCGGCTTGCGAACAGCGTTGATGCGGGGGTTGTTGATGCCGATGCTCTGCAGAGCAGACCAGGTGCCGTGGAAGATGTGGACCGCCAAGGCGACGTTGGCGACGATGTAGATGATCGCCACAGGCAGGCTCGAGAGGCTCTCGGAGAGGTTGTGGTACGGGTTGCCGCGGATGAAGTCGTCGCCGAGCCACCAGCCCCAGGTCAGATCGGCCAGGTGGTAGAAGACGTAGAGGATGATGATCGGGCCGGTCCAGCGCATCGTGCGAGATGCGAAGTTGGCAGCGATGAAGTCTTGGCTGCCCTCGTACTTCTTGGCCCCGTCGATCGAGACCTTGGGGCTGGCCTTGCGGCTCATGCGCTGCAGCGACAGGGCCGCGTGGATATGGAGTGCGAAGGCGCCGATGAGCCCGATTCGCATCGCCCACAACAGGTGGGTGCGCGGAACTAGGTGACCGCCCAGGTCGCGGAGCGCCTCGCCGTACTCGTTGATGTCTTCAGGCCCGAGGTAGGCCTTGAAGTTGCCGAGCATGTGGACCACGACGAACCCGATGAGCATCAGGCCGGTGAGACCCATTACCCACTTGCGCCCGACCGCAGAGCGGTAGAGCTGGACCGGCCAGGGGAGCGTCTTTCTCGGAGCGGGTCTGATCGGGGTCACACCGCGCTGTGTCGAGGTAGCAGCCATATGTGGGAATGCCTCCACTCGATGTATCGGGCGTGTCCGCCGAACGGCGGCGAACACTCTTGCTGAAAGGTACTCGCGTCAGAGGTGCCCAACGACAATCGGGTCGACCGCATTCCCATCAGGCTGTCGGCGAGACCCTGGTCCGATAGATGTTGACGCTGTCGACCCCGGGGGCGGTCACCTTCAACTCGATGCTGATTTGGCCCGCCGCGGCAGGCACGGTCCAGGCGATATCGCCCACCCGGTTGACGCTGTCGGCGCCGAGAGTTCCCTCGAAGATCCAAACCCGGGGTTCCATCTCGGAGGTCAGCTTCACCTCGAGCTTGGCGTCGATGGATTGCCGCAGGTCCGAGACCACGTGGATCACCTGCTTGTGCTCGACACCGGGCTGCACGGTTGTCGGCAGAGGGTCTGCAATTGCGAGCACCGGGCTACATGCGGTGGCGAGTGCTGCCAGTGCAGGCTTTGGACGGCGGTCACTGCCGATCACCGCACACGAGATCTGCGGCGTGGGGTCGAGCAGGTGGAACTGGCAGAACCCTCCGGTCGGCTTGTACTTGAGCAGCCGCAGCGTCTCTATCTGACGCCTGATGACCTCGGCCTGGTACGTCTGCAGCGCTTCGGTCCACTCCGCGAAGGTGTCGAAGCCTTCTATCGGAAGGCGGTCGAGGGCCACGTCCACGTGCAGGCCGAAGCGATCGCTCAGGTAGGCCCAGTCGACTTCTGCCGGGTGCATGGAACCCCAATCCTGCAGGCCCAACGACGGCAGGGGCGGAGGCGCCTGGGCGCCAAATTCGCTGACGAAGCGCACCACCCGAGGGATTCGGGCCGCCAGCGACTTGAGTCCGTCTATGTCGCCCTGGAACCAGCCGAAGTACCAGTGGCCGTCGGTGCCGTCCAGTTGGGGCGGATGTGGCAGCACGCCCGAGTGGGGGATGACGGGTCGGGAGGGATCGGCCTTCTGTATCGCCCGTTTGACAGCGTGGTCCAGGACCGTGCGGTTCCAAGACGGCCTCTCGTGTTGCCACAGGCTGCGTCGCAAGAATCGGTTCGAGGGCTGGGCGTCTTCTCGGTGGCCCGGTCTGGCTTCCAGCGGTATCGGCTCGTTGTGGCCGCACCAGATGACAATCGATGGATGGTGCGCCAGCAGATCGACCATTGCCTCGGCTTGGCGTTCGGCGCTCTTGCGGATTCCTCTGGCATGGCCCCACTGGAGCGGGAAGTCCTGCCAGACCAGCACCCCAGCGGCGTCTGCTTGCCTGTAGAACTCGGGTGGAGCGATGTGCCCATGCACCCGCACCAGGTTCAGGCCGGCGTCCTTGACCGTGTCGAGGACCCACCGGTGGTCGTCATCGGTCTGCGAGCTGAGGTCCGCTCCGATCGGGCCGAGGTTGGTGCCCTTCAGGAACACGCGCTCGCCGTTGATCGACGCGATCCAGTTGCGCAGCTCCATCGACCTGATGCCGATGCGGCGCTTGCGGGTGTGGCTGACCTCGCCGGCCAGCTCGACCTCGACACGTATGTCGTGCAGGTTCGGATCGCCGAGGTCATGGGGCCACCACAGCTGCGGCTGTTCGATGGCGACGCGCCACTCGATCTCGTTCGAGCCGGTGGCGAGCACCTGCTCTTCCTCCACCGTCGCGATCTGGCCGGTTCCCTCCGAATCCGACGACGGGTCGACCAGCGTTCTGACAACCACCGTGTGGGTGGCCACCGAGTCGAGCTTGGCGTGGAACTGCAGAATCGCCACTGCACTGTCGGCTTCGACGACCGTCACCCTCAACGTGTTGATTCGAATGGGTCCTGTGTCTTCGATGCGAACCCTGCGCCACACACCGCCCGGGTTGAGCGAAGGGTCGAGGTTGTCCCAGTGCTGCAGAACGCCGGTGATGTTGCGCTTGGCGGTGAGGTCGCCTGGTGTGCGGCACGAAGCCTCGATCGCCAGGACGTGGCTGGTGCGCCTTGACCGCCTCGGATATTTCGAACACGTGAGGCTGGAAATAGCCTTCGGTGTCGCCTATGTAGGCGCCATCGAGCCAGATGTCGCCCTGATAGCAAAGGCCGTCGATGCTGAGCCAGGTCCGCGAGCCGGGACCGGGCCAGGTGGCATCGAATCGGGTGCGGTAGAGCACCTCGTCCTCGTCGGCCAGTGCCGGCGTCGAGCGCCACAGACCAGGTACCGCCACCGGCAGCCACGTCGAATCGTCGAAGTGCGGATCGGCGAACGAACGCCTGAGGTCTTCATCGGGCACCGCCGCGACCCAGGGTCCGTCGAGGGTGACGCTCGCGTCGAATCGAGCATCGGTGGGGCGCCTTGCGGTCACCGTGACACGCTACGTCGTTCGCAGGTGGCTCCGATAGGGTCACCGTGTTCAGGTCGATAGCGCGAGGGGTGTTTCATGAGCCGACCATCCACGTTGGGTGAGTTGAAGGCGTCGGGGTGGGAGTCTCTTCCGGTCAAAGAAGAGATGCGTCGCAACGCCCTGCGCCTCATCGCAGCCGGAGAGCCGCTGTTCGAGGGGGTTCTGGGCTACGAGAACACCGTGCTGCCCCAGCTCGAGAACGCGATATTGGCTGGTCACGACGTGATCTTCCTGGGCGAGCGGGGTCAGGCCAAGACCCGCATGATCCGCTCGCTCACGAACCTGCTCGACGAGTACTGCCCCATCGTCGCTGGTTCGGAGATCCTCGACGATCCCTACAACCCGATCTCCAAGTACGCAAAGGACCTGCTGGCCGAGAACGGTGACGAAACGCTCATCGACTGGGTTCACCGCGACCATCGCTTCGGCGAGAAGCTGGCCACGCCCGATACGTCCATCGCCGACCTCATCGGCGAGGTCGACCCCATCAAGGTCGCCGAAGGGCGCTATCTGTCCGACGAGCTCACCCTTCACTACGGCCTGGTTCCGCGCACCAACCGTGGCATCTTCGCAATCAACGAACTACCCGACCTCGCCGAGCGCATCCAGGTCGGTCTCTTGAACGTCCTTGAAGAACGCGACGTGCAGGTTCGCGGCTACAAGGTCAGGCTGCCCCTCGACGTGATGCTGGTCGCGTCGGCCAACCCCGAGGACTACACCAACCGCGGCCGTCTCATCACCCCGCTGAAGGACCGATTCGGCAGCCAGATCCGCACCCACTATCCACTCGATGTCGACATCGAGATGGACATCGCCCTGCAAGAGGCCCACTTCCCCGAGGCTGTGTTGGCCGACGGCACCACCATCACGGTCACCGTCCCCGAGGTCATGACCGAGATCGTCACCACCTTCAGCCACGTCGCTCGTTCCAGCCCGCACGTCAACCAGCGCTCGGGTGTGTCGGTGCGCATGACCGTCAGCAACCTCGAGGTTCTCGTCGCGAACGCCACCAGGCGAGCCCTCTCCAGGGGCGAGACCCACGTCGTGCCCCGCGTCAGCGACCTCGACGCGCTCGTGGCCTCCACCAGCGGCAAGATCGAGATCGAATCGATGGACGACGGGCGCGAGTCCATGATCATCGAGTCGATGTTGCGCCAGTCGATCCTCGAGGTCTTCCGCGGCCACTTCACCACCGAGGAACTCCGAGCCGTCGTCGAGGGGTTCGAGAACGGTGTGGTCGTGCACACCGGCGACGACCTGGGGGTCGACCAGTACGTGTCGATGCTCGAGACCGTCCCGGCTCTGAAAGACGCCGTTGCCGAGGTCGCCGACTCGCAAGACCCAGCGGTTGTTGCGTGCGCGGTCGAGTTGGTGCTGGAAGGCCTGCATCTCAACAAGCGCCTCAACAAGGACGCTGTCGGCGCGAGGGCCACCTATCGGGGCCGGGGCTGAGGTGTCCGTGCCCTTCGACGAGCGCGCAGGTGCCAGCGGGCTTCGGTAACCACCGCGTTCGCCCCCACAGCGGTCGTTGCCAGCAGTGACGACGTTCGAGTCGGCGCCCAGGCGTAAGTTGCCCGAACAAACGACCGCACCAGCCTCGGGGAGCGTGCCGTCGGTTTGGCGTTCGGGGAAAACCAGCGCGCGATATCGGCCTTAGACCGATTGGCCGAGCGCGAATCGGACGCGTGGCGCCTCCGTTTGAAAAGTCGATCATCGACCTCGACCACGTGACCTCTGAGAGCCATCTCGAGCAGCAGCGTGTAGTCGCTCGAGTCGAAAGGTTGGATGAGATCGGTGCTCAATAGGGTCGAGCGGCGGTGAAGGCCGAAGACGGCGTGGCACATCCGAAGTCTCCACAGGAGCCGGACCGCCCGGTGGGTTGGGCTGTCGATATCGAGGTCGAGATGCTCGTCGTGCTCGCGAACCGCAGACCCGACCTCGTCGATGATCACGCTGCTGGGGTATACGAGACAAACCTCCGGCCGATCCTTGAACGCGCGCAGACATGCTTCGATGCAGGTCGGTTCCAATAGGTCGTCGTGGGCCAACCATTGGAAGAATTCCCCGTTCGCAGCATGAACGAGCCGGTTGTAGTTGAAGGCGGCGCCCCTGTTGTGGTCGCTTGGCAGGAGCCTGATGCGTTTGTCACGGCTGGCCGCGTCGCGCACGATGTCCCTGGTGTCGTCGCAACTGGCGTTGTCGGCGACGAGGATCTCGATGTTGCCGTAGGTCTGCGACGAGGCGGAGGCGAGAGCCTCGGCTATGAAGTCTGACCCGTTGAAGACCGGGATGCCTATCGACACCAGCCCCGTCACCGAACTGTCGGTTGCAAGTCGGAGGGCCGGGTCACCCAATTTGTCCACCACAATAAGTGAGATTAGCCTCCGGCCATGGATACCGAAATGACGGTGGCTTTCTGTGTCCTCACAACCGCGCGGGCCGAGAGAATACTGGGGTTGTTGGAGTCGGTCTCGGCGCTCGAGGTTCCAGCCGGTGTCAACGCCTGGCTACTGTTAGTGGTGAACACAGCCGAGCCCGTCGAGCTCGATGTCAGTGCTGTCCGCAACATGGCGGTTCGTGTGGTTCACGAGCCGCGGGTAGGTCTGGCCTCGGCCCGCAACCGAGCTGTTGCCGAGACTCGTGGGTCCGACCTCTTGGTCTTTCAAGACGATGACGAGCGGCCCCGTCCAGATTCGCTGGCGCGGTTGGTCGAGGCGTATCAAAGCAGTGGAGCCGACGTAGTGCAGGGATCTTCTACTCCGGCTTTCCCCAGTGATGTGCCGCAATGGGCCCTCGACCTGAGGCTCTACAGTCGTCACTTTGCTCCGGGCTTGGTTGCCATTCCCCCTTTCATGGCGCGTACCAGCAATGTCTTGATCCGCCGGGACAGCCTCCCCTCGGACAGCCCATTCGATCCCGCTCTCAATTCGACGGGCAGTGAAGACACGCATTTGTTCCGGCAGATGGCCGACGCCGGGGCACGCTTTGTGGCAGTTGATGAGGCGTGTGTCGACGAGCCGATTCCGGCTGATCGCGTCAGCGCGAGGTGGTGGATCCGGCGCGGCTACCAGATCGGTTGGGGAGTCTCGTATCACCTGTGGGCCTCGAACCCGTCATGGTGGAGACGTATACGACGTCTGGGGCGTGGGCTGAAGGAGATTTCGGGCTCGGTTGGTCTAGCCGCCATGGGAATGTTCGACGGCAATGCGACTGTACGCGCCGGCTATCGCGGGGCCTACGGTGCTGGACTGGTCGCAGGCGCTTTCGGGAGTCGTTTCGCCCCCCGCCCGTATGGGGGAAAGATCGAGGGCGGCCGTCGCCGCGGTTGATCTCTGCTCGCCCCGGTCAGCCGTTGACCGTAGCGATGGCCGTGATCGGCGAGGTCGGGGGGTTGTCACCAAGGCTGCCCAGGAACGGACCACCGAAGGCGAACACACCGCCATCTCCGGCGATCAGCAGATAGCCGGCACCGTAGGGAACCATTGCGTTCACCGGCGCTACGGGCACAACCCCCAGACCTGGCAGGGAGCCGACGAAGGGCGCATCGCCGAACGCGAACACGCCGCCGTCGCAGCCGACCAGCCAATAGCCGTCGGGGCCCGAGGCGACCATTCCAGCTATCGGGCAATTGAGCGTCACCCCGGGCAGGATCTGGGGGATGCTGCCGAGAAAGCGGTCGGTGCCGAAGCTGAACACGCCGCCATCGGTGCCCAGCATGCGGTAGCCGTCGCCCACCGGGTTCACGGCCCCCGCGATGATCGGCCCGGCTAGGTTCAGGTCCGAAACGTCGCCCAGATGCGGCACGCCGCCCACGGCGACGACCCGGCCGGCGTCGCTGAATATCCAGTAGCCGCGGTTCAACGGATCGATCTTGACGTCGACCGGCGTATCGCCCGGCGCGCCCACATCTGCGGGCGGAGCGTCGGTGGGTGCGTTGCCGAATGGGTGAACGCTCCAGTCGTCTGCCACCACCAGGTAGCCATCGCCGGTCCTGGTGGTGTCGATCGCAACGGCGGTGACGCCGTCGGCGAGCGGCACGCTTCCGCGGTCGACGGCCGAGCCGAACGTGAACACCCCGCCGCTCTCGCCGAGCAGGTAGTAGCCGGGCTCGGGGTCGTAGAGATCGGTCTCGATGAATGCGTGACGGCCCGTGGTCTGGAAGTTGACCTGATCGCGGTCCAGTCCCAGCAGCAGGCCGCGGTCGATGACCTCGATGTCGTACACGCCTATCTGGACGTTGGTCGTGGGGTTCCAGTCGAGAACCTCACCCGTTTGGGGGTCGAGGGCCGCCAGCTGGTAGCGAGCCTTGGCACCGTCCATGTCGACGTTGTTGAACGGATCGCACGGCGCCGGCTTGTCCTCGTAGACGTAGTCGGCTGCCTGGTCGGTTCGAATCGGGCCCAGGCCCTTGGCATAACAGAAGTGGCCCCCGACATAGACGGCCTCGTCCGACACACCGACGGCCAGCGACGAATCGAACATCGACGTGACCCAGAGGTTCTCTTCGAGACCGGGCCAGTTGGCCGTCGGGAACGCTATGGCCTTGTCGCACTCGTAGTGGCCCTTCTCGACCACGACGAAGAACGAGCCGTCGGGCGAGTATTCGGCGTCGCGGATGGTCAGCGCCTCGCCGTCGGCGCAGCGCAGTCTTGCCGCCGCGTACCAGTCGGTGCGCCAGTCGCTGACCTTGTCGGTGGTCAGGTCGATCTGGGGCCACTCCGGTGCGGGGAAGGCCGCCGACCTGGGTGTTCGAGGTTGCCACCAGCAGTCGCGTGCCATCGGGGTGTACATCGAGGGCGCGAACCGAGCTGGCACCGTCAAATCCGATCCCGCCGGTGACGTCTGCCCTGAACGGGTCGAGCTCGCCGGTGGTGATGTCCAAGGCGGCCAGGTGGCTGCGCGGCTGACCGTCGACCTCGACGAACGAACCTCCGATGTAGACCCGCTTCCCGTCGTCTGCGATCTCGTGCACCTTGGCTTCTACGACCACCTCGAATTCGGCGACCACCTCGCCGGCGAGGTCGAGCTTGGCCATGCGCTGGCGCTCGACGCCGTCTATGTGGGTGAACCGGCCGCCCAAGAACAGGCCGCTGCCGTCTGTTGCCACGGCCAAGCCCAAGACCTCGCCGTCGACCACCGGATCGAACGACTCGACCAGCTCGCCGCTGTCGATGTCGTATGCGATCAGGTTGGCTCGGTCGACGATCGACCCGTCGGGGCGCTTGACCTGGGTGAACTCGCCACCCACCACCACCATGTTGGCGAACACGACGTTGGCGTTGACCACGCCGTCGAGCACCTTGGGAACGTCGAGGCGCGGCGACTCGGGAACGACGCGACCGTGTTCTGGGCCTCGCTCGGCGCCCGCAGTTCCCACGAAGGTGGCGATCACGGCGAGCAAGGCCAGCGCGGGGATGCCGATACGAATCGGGTTCGGGCGCGCGGTCAACAGCTTCATGGTTCTACATCGGTAGTCGATGGACGGAACTCAAGGGCGTCGGGGTAGCCTCCGATCGCAGAAGGGGGCAGACATGGGCATCCTCAGAGGTCGACTGAACCAGCGCACCGAGAGGGATCGCGAGGGTTCGCGCTTCAGGTATTCGGCCTGGGATGGCACCCAGGTCGGCTTCGAGATGGACGCCGACGCGCTGTTCGGCGAGCTGACCGACGACCTGCTCTACCACGGTGATCTCAACGCCGCCCTTCGTCGCCTGATGCAGCAAGGCATGACCGACGCCGACGGCAACCAACTGGTTGGTCTGCGCGAGATGCTCGAACGCCTCCGCGAGCAGCGTGAGGCGCGCCTAGACCGCTTCGACCTGGGCGGCGTCTACGACGAAATCCGCGACCAGCTCGACGACATCGTCGAGGACGAGCGCGACGCCATCGCCGACCACATCGAAGACGCCAAGGCGTCCGGCGACGACCGCCTGGCCGACATCGCCGAACAATCCATGCAGGAGAAGAACCTCCAGCTCGACCTGATGCCCCCTGACCTGGCCGGCAAGGTGTCGAGCCTCAGCGACTACGAGTTCGTCTCGCCAGAGGCTCGTGAGCGCTTCGAGGAGCTGATGGAGCAGCTGCGTCAGGAGTTGGCCGAGAGCTACTTCAACCAGATGGCCGGCGCCATGGAGTCGATCACGCCAGAAGACATGGCGCGCATGAAGGACATGATGGCCGAGCTCAACCAGATGCTCGAGGCCCATCAGCGCGGTGAAGAGACCGACTTCGACGGCTTCATGGAGAAGTACGGCGACTTCTTCCCCGAGAATCCCCAGTCCATCGACGAACTGCTCGAGATCATGGCCCAGAGGATGGCCGCGATGCAGGCGATGATGAACTCGATGTCGCCCGAGCAGCGTCAGCAGCTTCAGGAGCTGATGGACCAGCTGATGAACGACATGGACCTGCAGTTCCAGGCCCAGCAACTCAGCCAGAACCTCCAGCAGATGTTCCCCCAGATGGGGTGGAACAACCGCTACGAGTTCGGTGGCGACGAGCAGATAGGCATCGGGCAGGCGTCGGGCGTCATGCAAGAGTTGGGCGAGCTCGACGCCCTCCAGCAGTTGCTGGGGCAGGCATCCACCCCCGGGGCCTTGGCAGACATCGACTTCGACCGCGTGGCCGACCTGCTCGACAAGGAGAGCGCCGAGAGCCTTCAGCGCATGGCGCAGATGGCGCGCATGCTCGAAGAGGCGGGTCTGGTCGACAACAAGGAGGGTCGCCTCGAGCTGACCCCCAGAGCCATACGCAAGATCGGGTCCAACGCCCTGGCCGAGCTGTTCCACAAGCTCACCAGCGACAAGGTCGGCAAGCACAAGGTCGACAAGGTCGGCATCGGCCACGAGCGCGCCTACCAGACCAAGGAGTACGAGTTCGGCGACCCGTTCAATCTCAACATCGAACAGACGGTGCGAAACGCCATACGCCGAACCGGTGGCGGAACGCCCGTCTCGTTGTCGCCAGAAGACTTCGAGATCGAGCGCACCGAGATGACCACCAGGGCCAGCACCGTGCTGATGCTGGACCTCAGCCTGTCGATGCCCATGAGGGACAACTTCTTGCCAGCCAAGAAGGTGACCATGGCGCTGCATTCGCTGATAACCAGCCAATACCCCCGCGACTACATGGGCATCGTGGGGTTCGCCGAGTCTGCCCGCGAGCTGACCGCGGCCGAACTGCCCGAGGTCTCGTGGGATTTCGCCTACGGCACCAACATGCAGCACGGCTTCATGATCGCCAGGCGGCTGCTGGCGGGCCAGACCGGCACCAAGCAGATCATCATGATCACCGACGGCGAACCTACGGCACACTTGATGCCGCACGGCGGGGTCTACTTCAACTATCCGCCAGTTCAAGAGACCATCGACGCGACCATGAAAGAAGTCGTCCGCTGCACCAAGGACGGCATCAGGATCAACACCTTCATGCTCGACCCCGACGGTGGGCTCAGACGTTTCATCGAACAGCTCAGCGCCTACAACGGCGGCCGGGCGTTCTTCACCACCCCGGACAACCTGGGCGACTATGTGCTGGTCGATTTCGTCGAGCACCGGCGCAAGCTGTTGGCCGGTCGCGCCCGCTTCTGACGCACCTGCCAGCGATGCGCTTGTAATCCCGGTCGACCTGCCGACTGGAACTCGTCAGAGAGGCCCGATGGGGCCTCAACAGTAGGGCCCGATGGGGCCTCAACGGTGTGGCAACCGCGCCTCGGTACTGTGGAGCATCAATGGCAGGACATGCGTTTTCCAATTTCGTCAAACGCCCGACCTTCGTGGCGAGCGACAAGGCTCTGGCCCGCTACGTGGCCCGGCCGGTGCTGCGTTTCATCGATACCGAGGTGGCCTCGGGCATCCTCTTGCTGATCGCCACCGCGGCTGCCCTGATCTGGGCGAACGCCGGCGACAGCTACAACGAGTTCTGGCACACCGAGATGTTGCTCGAGGTCGGCTCGTGGACCGCCGAGATGTCGTTGGCCCACTTCGTGAACGATGCCCTGATGGCGTTGTTCTTCTTCGTGGTCGGCCTCGAGATCAAGCGTGAACTCGTAGTCGGACGCCTCGCGAACCCCCGTGTCGCAGCCCTGCCCGGCATTGCGGCCCTGGGCGGCATGGTCGTTCCGGCGCTGCTGTTCTTCCTGGTCAACCTGGGCGGAGACGGCGTGCCGGGCTGGGGCATACCCATGGCCACCGACATCGCCTTTGCGCTCGGGGTCGTTGCCCTTCTTGGCAGCCGTGTCTCGCCCGAGCTCAAGCTGTTCTTGCTGACGCTGGCCATCGTCGACGACATCGGCGCCATCGCCGTCATCGCGATCTTCTACAGCAGCGGCCTCGATTTTGCTTGGCTGGCCCTGGCCATCGCCGGTTTGGCGCTCACGCGGGCGCTGCAGGTAGCCAGGGTTTGGGCGCTACCGGTTTATGTGATCGTGGGGGTCTTCGTCTGGTACGCCACATGGCAGTCGGGTGTCCACGCCACCATCGCCGGCGTCGCCCTTGGTCTGATGACCCCCGCCCTGCCCCTGCTCACCCGTGAGGAGGCCGAAGACATCGCTGACGACCTGCCGACCGATCCCTCGGCCGAGGAGATCCGCCAGGCTGCGTTCTTGTTGCGCAACGAGGTCGGCATCTGCCAGTGGCTCGAGACCCATCTGCATCCCTTCACCGGCTACGTGATCATCCCGATCTTCGCCCTCGCCAACGCGGGCATCCTCATCAGCGGCGACGCGATCTCCGATGCGGCATCGAGCCGGGTGACCATCGGCATCATCGTCGGCCTGGTGCTGGGCAAGCCGATCGGAATCATGCTGTTCACGTTCTTCGCCACCAAGCTGGGCTTCGAACTGCCGCCAGGTGTCCGCTGGGCCCAGTTCCTGGGCATGGGGCTGGCCGCAGGCATCGGGTTCACAGTCTCGATCTTCATCAGCGGTTTGGCCTACACCGACTCGGCGGTACTCCACTTCGTGCCAGAGGCCAAGATCGGCATCCTGGTGGCATCTGCCATCGCAGCAATTGCTGCGCTGTTGGCGCTGAGGGCCTCGAGCGATCCAGCCTGACGTCCGGTTCGCCGCGGCGGCTCCAGCGTTACGGTTTGCGCGAATATTTGAAGCGACCACTTCCCAGCACCTACGGTTCCCGGATGCCCCCGAGCCTTAGACGCGCGCTCTGAGCGCTGCATCTTCGACGCTCACATCTCCCGAACAAGAAGGAAACACGTGGAAGCGGTTCCCTACCTAGCCCTGGTCGCGTCTGCCGCGGCGTTGGCGCTCGCTTACTACTTCGCTCAAGTTGTGCTTGCTGCCGACCAAGGCACCGACCTCATGAAAGAGATCGGCGAAGCCATCCGCGAAGGCGCGATGGCGTTCCTACGCCGTGAGTATCAGTGGGTCTCGGCTTTCGTCGCCGCGATGTTCATCCTGTTGCTGGTGGTTCCGATCGATGGTCGGCCCTATGCATCGTTCGCCTATTTGATGGGCGCGGTGCTCAGCTCGATCGCAGGTTTTATCGGCATGCGCATCGCCACCGCTGCCAACACCCGCACGGCCAACGCGGCCCGCGAGGGTGCTGCCAAAGCGCTTCCCTTGGCATTCAAGGGTGGGGCGGTCATGGGCTTCAGCGTCGCCGGCCTGGCTCTGTTCGGCATCTCGCTCAACTACCTGCTGTGGGTCACCTGGATCGGCGTCGACGACGCCTTCCAGGTCGTGGCTGCCTTCGGTTTGGGCGCCAGCTCCATCGCCCTGTTTGCCCGTATCGGTGGCGGCATCTACACCAAGGCCGCCGACGTCGGCGGTGACCTTGTGGGCAAGGTCGAAGCCGGAATTCCCGAGGACGACCCCCGCAACCCGGCCACCATCGCCGACTCGGTCGGCGACAACGTCGGCGACGTCGCCGGCATGGGCGCCGACCTGTTCGAGTCATACGCCGGTTCGATCGTCGCTCCCGTGGTGCTGGTCTCGCTGCTGCTGCCGGGTGCGTTCATCAACGACGCCGGCGAGCTCGTCTCCGACTTCGGCAACGTCGAATCGCTCCTGCTGTTCCCCATCCTCATCGGTGCCTTCGGCATGATCGCGTCGATCATCGGTGCCCTGCTCACCAGGGGCCGCGAGGGCGCATCGTTGTCGGCGCAGCTGCACCAGGGTCAGTACATCTCGATGGCCTTGACCGTCGTGCTCGCGATCGTCGCCGCGTTCTGGATGTTCGGCGGTGACGAGGTCACCGTCGGAGCCGAGACCTTCGACCTGATCGACAATCCGTTCTACCTCGCCTTGACCATCATCATCGGTCTGTTCGGTGGCTGGGCCATCGGATTCACTTCCGAGTACTTCACCTCAGATCACTATGCGCCGGTGAAGGGCATCGCCCAACAGGCAGAGACCGGTCCGGCCACGGTGACGATCGCTGGTATCGCCCAGGGCAAGCTCTCGACACTTCCTGCTGTCGTTCTCGTCGCAGCCATGATCGCCTCCACCTACTGGCTTGGCGGCGCGGCCTTCGTCGAGGGCGCTCCTGACGCCATCGGCCTCTATGGCGTGGCCCTGGCTGCCATCGGCATGCTCGCTGTCACTGGCGTGATCGTGGCCGTCGACGCCTACGGTCCCATCGCCGACAACGCGGGCGGCATCGCCGAGATGGCAGAGCTTCCGCCCGAGGTTCGTGAGGTGACCGACTCGCTCGACTCGCTCGGCAACACGACGGCTGCCGTCGCCAAGGGCTTCGCGGTCGGCTCGGCTGCCGTCACGGCGTTGGCTCTGTTCAAGTCGTTCAGCCTCACAGCCGGCGCCGAGTTGGTGCTCGACATCAACCGCACCGATGTCACGATCGGCCTGTTCCTGGGAGCGATGACCCCGTTCATCTTCGCCGCCTTGACGATGGCGTCGGTCGGCCGGGCCGCCCAGGCGATGATCGTCGAGGTGCGCCGCCAGTTCGCCGAGATTCCGGGGCTCCGCGAGGGCAAGCCTGGCGTCAAGCCAGACAGCCGCCGCTGCGTCGACATCTCCACGCAGGCCGCTCTGCGCGAGATGTTGCTTCCCGGCGGCCTGGCCGTTGTCCTGCCGCTCGTGTTCGGATTCATCAGCGTGCACCTGCTCGGCGGCTTCCTCGCCGGTGCGGTCGTCACCGGCTTCCTGATCGCCATCTACATGGCCAACTCGGGTGGCGCCTGGGACAACGCCAAGAAGTACATCGAGGCGGGCGCCCACGGCGGCAAGGGCTCAGACGCCCACAAGGCTGCCGTTGTCGGCGACACCATCGGCGACCCGTTCAAGGACACCTCCGGTCCGGCCATGAACATCCTCATCAAGGTCATGACCATCGTCAGCCTGGTGTTCGTGCCTGCGTTCATCTGAGGTTCTGACATCTCGCAACGAGACGGGCCCCGCCGCGACCTTTCGGTAGCGGCGGGGCCCTCTCGCGTTCGGCCTCCGAAACACAGGGTTCACGCCCCGGTCGAACGCCCGTGACAAGGGCGCTCTACCGTGATGTTTACGCCCAGCCAGGCGCCGCAGCAGCGACGTGGTGGACTGTGACGGATCACTAGATCTCCCCCCTAGAGCGCGCAGCCCTGCGGTCCCCCTCCGCAGGGCTGCTGCGCGCAGTGGGTCACCGCATTCAGTCCATGGCGTCTTTGAACTCTTTTTGTGCCTGCCCGATCGATCGAGCCAGCTTCGGGAGCTGCGATCCGCCGAACAGCAGCAGCATGATCACCAGGATGATAATCATTTCTGTGGGTCCAAGGTTCATCTCGGCATCCTCGTGGTCGTGTGACACCCGCGCTTGGGGCATTTGACGACATATTCGCCGTTCAACATGAAGGAATCGTGAGCACGGTTCAGAGGCTGTACCGTCGCTGCTCGTGATCAAGCGCATTCCCGCCCAGGTGGCCCGTGGCTTTGCCATGGGCGCCGCCGATATCGTGCCTGGTGTCAGCGGGGGCACGGTTGCGCTGCTGCTCGGTTTCTACGATCGTCTGATCCACAACGTTCGCGAGGGCGCGGGCGTTCTGGGCCACGCCCTCAAGGGCGACGTCAAGGGTGCCACGGCCCGACTCAAAGCGATCGAGTGGATGTTCCTGTTGCCCCTGTTCGTCGGCATCGGGCTGTCGGTCGTCGTGCTGGTTTCGTTCTTGCGAAACCAGGCCGAGACCAACCCGGTCGAGGTCTCGGCGGTCTTCTTCGGCTTCGTAGCGGCTTCGGTGTTCGTGGCCGCTCGCGAGGTCGAGCGATGGGACGTGTTGCGGTTGGCAACGGCGGCCGTCGTCGCCGTCGGAGCCTTCTTCGCCCTGGGGCTGCGATCGGGATCGGTCGATGACCCAGCGCTGTATGTGGTGTTCGCCGCAGGCTCGATAGCGATCTGCGCAATGATCCTTCCGGGCATCTCGGGGGCCTTCATCTTGTTGATGCTGGGTATGTACGACCCGGTCACCGCAGCCATCGACGAACGTGACCTGGCCGTGGTTGTCGTGTTCGGCGCCGGCGCGGTGCTGGGTCTGGCCTTGTTCTCGACCGTTCTCAACTGGATGCTCGAGCATCACCGAAACACCGTGATGGCCGCTCTGATCGGCCTCATGGCCGGCTCGTTGCGCGTCTTGTGGCCATGGCCCGTCGGGGAGGGCGAGGGCACCCACGCCCTCGAGAACGCCGAGCTGGCGGCTCCGATTTCGGGAGACCTCCCCACGGCCGTGGTGGGGGCCGTCATCGCCTGTGTGGTGGTGGTCGTGTTGGGCGAATTCGGCCGACGGCACCGCCCCGAGTGAAGACCCTCGCGCTTGTCGCAGCTTCGGTATCTGATAGGGCTAGGTGGGTTGAGCGGCTCAAGTCCTGTACGTTCCGGACGAGGAAGTCTCCGGAGCCGTCAGTGCTCCAGCCGCAGATCCGCAAGCCAGCCAACCCGAGAAGAACGTGAACAAACCCCTCGTAATTGTCGAGTCGCCCACCAAGGCGAAGACGATCGCCCGATTCCTCGGCGACGACTACGTGGTCGAATCGTCGGTGGGGCACATACGCGATCTTCCCCGCAACGCGGCCGATGTTCCCGCCAGCTACAAGGGCGAGAAGTGGGCCCGTCTGGGGGTCGACACCGACAACGACTTCAAGCCCCTGTATGTCGTTACCGGCCGTGCCAAAGAACAGGTCCGCCATCTCAAGGCACTGCTGAAGGACGCCACCGAGCTGTATCTCGCAACCGACGAAGACCGTGAAGGGGAGGCCATCGCGTGGCACCTCCTCGAGGTGCTCAATCCCAGGGTGCCCGTGAAACGGATGGTCTTCCACGAGATCACCGAACGTGCCATACAGCAGGCCATCGACGAACCGCGAGAGATCGATCGGCGGCTGGTCGACGCCCAGGAGGCCCGCCGAATCCTCGATCGGCTCTATGGCTACGAGGTCTCGCCGGTCTTGTGGAAGAAGGTCATGCCCCGCCTCAGCGCAGGCCGGGTGCAAAGTGTCGCCGTGCGACTCATCGTCGAACGCGAACGAGAGCGCATGGCATTCGTGTCTGCCGGGTACTGGAGCCTGTCCGCGACCTTTGCCGACGGTTCGATCTCTTTCGGGGCCTCGCTGGCCGCGCTCGATGGCTCTAGGATCGCCACCGGCAAGGACTTCGACGATGCAGGTGCCCTCAAGACCGAAGCCCATGTCTTGACCGAGGCTGACGCCAACACCCTGGCCCAGGGCCTTGCCGGTTCACAGCTGGCCGTCACTTCCCGCGAGTCCAAGCCATACAGGCGCAGGCCGGCCGCTCCGTTCATCACGTCGACCCTTCAGCAAGAGGCAGGCCGCAAGCTCGGCTTCTCGTCATCGCGCACCATGCAGGCTGCTCAGAGGCTCTACGAGAACGGTTACATCACCTACATGCGAACCGACAGCACGACGCTGTCTGGGGAGGCCGTCGGCGCAGCTCGCTCTTTGATCTCGGAGCGCTACGGCCAACAGAACCTGCCGCCCGAACCTCGCATCTACACCCGCAAGGTCAAGAACGCCCAGGAAGCCCACGAGGCCATCCGCCCCGCGGGCGAACGCTGGCGTCACCCAGACGAGATCAGCGCCGAGGTAGCGGGCGACGCTGCTCGGGTCTACGACCTCATCTGGCGGCGCACGGTTGCCAGCCAGATGATCGACGCCACCGGCGAGACGGTCACCATAAAGCTGGGCGGTGTAGCCCCCGATGGGCGCAGTGTCGAGTTCTCGACCAGCGGCACCGTCATCACCAGCCCGGGGTTCCGACTGGCCTACGTAGAGGAGGCCGAGCCCGGCAACGACGACGCGGCCGAGCAACAGCTTCCCCCTCTGCAGGAAGACGACACGGTCACGGCCCGCGAACTCGAACCCAAGGGCCACGAGACCACGCCACCGGCTCGCTTCACCGAGGCCTCGCTGGTCAAGCGACTCGAAGACCTGGGGGTCGGCCGTCCTTCGACCTACGCATCGATCATCGAGACGATCCAGGCACGCGAGTACGTGTGGAAGAAGGGCAACGCCCTGGTTCCTAGCTTCACCGCCTTTGCGACCTCGGCCCTGCTCGAGAGCCACTTCAACGATCTCGTCGACTACGCGTTCACCGCCCGCATGGAAGACGACCTCGACGACATCGCGGGTGGCGACAAGGAAGCCATTCCGTGGCTCTCTGAGTTCTACTTCGGCACGTCGGGCCCCCAGCGCGAAACCGGCGACGGTCTCAAGTCGATGGTTGCGGCCCGCCTGGCCGAGATCGACGCCAGGGAGATCAACTCGATTCCGATCGGCGTCGACGAAGACGGCGCTTTGGTCGTCGCCAGGGTGGGCCGCTATGGGCCCTACGTGCAGCGCGGCGACGACACCTGCAGCATCCCGGACGATCTGGCACCAGACGAGCTGACCATCGACAAGGCGATGGAGCTCTTGTCGGCTCCATCCGACACCAGGGTGCTGGGCACCGACCCCCAGACCGGCATCGACGTCATCGCCAAGCCAGGACGTTTCGGGCCCTACGTCACGCTGGGTGAGCCAGAAGACGGCAAGCCCAAACCCAAGACCGCGTCGCTGTTCGCTTCGATGAGCCTCGACACGGTGACGCTCGACGATGCTCTGAAGCTTCTGAGCCTTCCTCGCGTGGTGGGCACCGACCCCACCGACGGCGAAGAGATCACGGCTCAAAACGGCCGCTACGGGCCCTATCTGAAGAAGGGCTCCGACAGCCGCAGCCTCGAGTCAGAAGACCAGATCTTCAACATCGATCTCGACGGCGCGCTGGCGATCTATGCCCAGCCCAAGCGCCGACGAGGGGCCGCAGCCCCCAAACCTCCGCTCAAGGAGCTTGGCGAAGACCCGGTCAGTGGCGTCAAGATCGTCGTGAAGGACGGTCGATTTGGCCCGTATGTCACCGATGGCGAGACCAACGCCTCGTTGCGCAAGGGTGACGACGTCGAGACGATCACCACCGAACGCGCTGCAGAACTTCTACAGATCAGGCGCGAGGCTGGACCCTCCAAGAAGAAGTCGACCAAGAAGAAGGCCACGGCGAAGAAGGCGGGCTCGAAGAAGGCAGCCGCAAAGAAGTCGGCTGCCAAGAAGAAGGCGCCGGCCAAGAAGAAGGCGACCTAGCCTGAACGGCCGTGACCGGACCTGAGCCCATCGACGCTGCGCCAGCGGCGCTCGATGGCAAGGCTGGGGTGTTCGGGAGGCTCTTTGCCACCCCAGAGTTCTTTCGCCTGTGGTTGGCGCAGGTGTTCAGCGCGTTCGGCGACTGGGTTGGCTTCCTGGCCATCATCGTCATAGCAGAGCGCATCGGCGGCGACACCGCCGGCTCGGCCATCGCACTGGTGATGATCGCCAGGGTCCTGCCAGGCTTCTTTCTCGCCTCGGTGGGCGGTGTCATCGTCGATCGATTCAACCGCAAGCGCCTGATGATCACCTGTGACATCACACGCGCCGTGGTGCTGTTGGTCCTGCCGGCTATCGACACCGTGTGGGGTCTGGTGCTGGCATCGCTGGTCCTGGAGTTGGCGACGTCGCTTTGGGGACCCGCCAAGGAAGCCATCGTGCCCAATGTGGTGCCCGAGGACCAGCTGACCACTGCCAACTCGCTGTCCTTGGTTGCTGCGTACGGCACGTTCCCGTTTGCCTCGGCTGCCTTTGCAGGCCTGGCCCGAACATCGGACTGGTTGGTGGGCACGGGCAGGCTCGACCTGCTCGACGTCAATCGCGAGGCGTTGGCACTCTATGTCGACGCGGCGACGTTCCTGGTGGCTGCCTCGCTGATCGCGACGCTGCCGCTGGTCGCCCGCTCGGCGGCCGAACGCCGCAGCTCCAAGCGCACCATCGACTGGTCATCTGGCGTCAGGGAGCTGAAGGAAGGTTGGAAGTTCATCGCCCTCAACCCCACGGTACGGGCGGTTCTGGTAGCCCTCAGCACTGGCATGATCGGCGGGGGGATGTTGATACCGCTGGGTTCGGTCTTCAACCATCAGATTCTCGAGGCCGACGACGATGGTTACGGCGCGATCCTGACCGTATTGGGCGTCGGGGTGGCGGTCGGGGTGGCCATCCTGTCCGCCATCCAGACCAGGGTCGACAAGCGTCGGATGTTCGTGGGGGTGATCATCGCGGCGGGCGTGTCGCTGTTCTTCGCCGTATCGGTCTCGGCCATTCAGGTGAGCCTGGTCGGGGTCTTTGCGTTGGGGTTGAACGCCGGCGCCGTCTACGTGCTCGGGTTCACCTTGTTGCACGAGTCGGTGTCCGACGAACTGAGGGGCAGGGTGTTCAGCGCTCTGTACACCCTGGTCAGGTTTTGTTTGCTGGTCGCCATCGGCGTGGGTGGGTTCCTCAGCGAGGCCCTCGACTGGGTGTTCGAGCAGACCCTCGAATCTCGGGTCGAGATCGGGTCGTTCGGCTTCGATTTGGTAGGGGTCCGCGGCGCCCTGTGGCTGGCAGGTCTGTTGATAGTCGGCGCAGGTCTTCTGGCGGCCTGGTCGCTGCGCGGTGGCACACCGTCTGGGCAGAATCTCGACAGGGCCGAATCACCGGCCACCCCGAACCGGTAGCCGACAGGGAAGCCAATGTCCGAACAAGCAGGCCCAATCGAGATTCTCGGCCAGCCCCAGGCGACCAGACGCCTCAACGCTGCCCTGGACAACCCGGTACCGGCGTACCTGTTCGTTGGCCCCACCGGCGTGGGAAAGCGAGCCGCAGCGGCCCAGTTCGCCGGCGCACTCATGGCCTCCGCCGATCCATCCGGTGCCGAACGCCATCGTCGCCTTGCGGTCGCCGAACGCCACCCAGACCTGTTGGTGTTCGAGCGGGCGGGCCAGACGATCACCGCCGAGCAGGCCCGCGAGGTGGTCAGGGTCAGTGCCACCAGCCCCATCGACGCGCCGCTGAAGGTCATCGTGCTCGTCGACTTCCACCTGGTGGGCGACCAGACTGCGATGGTCCTGAAGGCCATCGAAGAGCCGCCCGCCACCACTCGCTTCGTGATTCTCGCCACCGAGATCCCGCCAGAGTTGGTCACCATCGCGTCGCGTTGTGTCGAGATCGCGTTCGGCCCGGTGCCTCGCGACGTGATCATCGCCGAGTTGCTCGACATCGGAATCGATCAGGCCGGCGCCGAAGCCTGTGCCGAGGCCGCTGGTGGCGACCTCGAGCGGGCTCGCCTGCTCGCATCCGACCCAGATCTGGTGGTGCGCCTCGATACATGGGTCGAGATCGCCGGATCGTTGAACGGCGCTGGTAATCGTGCCGCCACAGGCGTCGAGCGCCTGCTGGCGCTGGTCGACGGCGCTGCGGCTCAGGTCAAGGCCAGACACGAAGCAGATCTCGACGAGTTGGCTCGTCGTGTCGAACAGACTGGCGAACGAGGGGCGGGGCGCAAAGACCTCGAAGCCAGGCACCGGCGCGAACTGCGGCGCCATCGCACCGACGAGTTCCGTGCCGGTATGGCGAGGTTGGGTGCCTTCTACCGAGACGAGTTGCTGGCCGGCCGGATGGCGCCAGACGAGATGGCGGCCGCGTGCGGTGCTGTTTCGGAGGCATCGCAAGCATTGGCTCGCAACCCCAACGAGAGGCTGCTGTTGCAGGATTTGTTCTGCCGGCTGCCACAGCTCGGCTAGCGGAGCCCGAGGTGGGGATTGAACCCACGGCCTGCTCTTTACGAGAGAGCTGCTCTACCACTGAGCTACTCGGGCACGGACCGATCATGTTACAGGCTCGCCATGGCCTAGCCGCGCCCGGTCGCGCCGATCGCAGGCACTGCCGGACAGGTCCTTTTCGCAGCTCGTGCCGCTAGGTTTTTAGCGTGGCCGATCAGGAGAACTTCGTCGAAGACGCCATGGAGTTCATGGACGGCCTCTATTCGGCTGCGTTGCGGATGACCCGCAACCCCGCCGACGCCGAGGATCTGGTCCAGGAGACCTACCTGAAGGCCTACCGCGCCTACGGATCGTTCTCTCAGGGAACGAACCTGCGGGCGTGGCTGTATCGGATCCTCACCAATACGTTCATCAACCGGTACCGAGCCAAACAGCGGCGACCCGAAGAGTCTGATCTGGCCGAGATAGAAGATTTCTACCTCTACCGCAGGGTCAACGATCTGGAGAAGGTCGCAGGGCGTTCCGCCGAGGACGAACTGTTCGACTGGTTCACCGATGATCAGGTCGTCGCTGCTCTCGACGAGCTCCCGGAGAACTTTCGCCTCGCGGTCTACCTGGCCGATGTCGAAGGTTTTTCCTACAAGGAGATCGCAGAGATCACAGATGTGCCGATCGGAACGGTGATGAGCAGACTGCACCGTGGAAGAAAGGCTCTACACAAGGCGTTGTACGACTACGCCGTAGGTCTGGGCATCGTGGAGGCCAAGTAGCGATGACGAGCGGATCAACGATGGACGCGCCTGATCCTCACCAACAGACAAGCCAATCGCTCGACTGCCAGCAGGCTCTCGACCGTTTGTATCGCTTTCTCGACGGGCAACTCGACGACGCGCGCAAGGACGCGATCCGTCACCACCTCGACTCTTGTGGTCACTGCCTCGAGGCGTTCTCGTTCGAAGCCGAGCTCAAGACCGTCATCGCAAGGCGGGCGGTCACACCGGTTCCCCCGGGTCTGAAGGACCGCATCGCCGAACAGCTTCGGCGTTCGGTTTGAGCCGTTGTTGTTCTCTTGGGCCGATCCAGCGCCTACGATGTCTGCCATGATGCTCGCCGCCCAGGAATGGCACTTCTGGATCGCCCCACTCCTCACCGCAGGTGCGGTGTTGCTGGTACTCGCGCTGGCCATTGGCTACGCGGTCCGGGTTGTCGGGCCGCGTTACCCGAGGCGCTGATATCGGCGTGGATCAAACCATCGACTGGGAGTTCGCAGCCCGCATCGCCAGGCGAGCCGCTGGCGTAGAGCCCCTGTCGCAGTCGTATCTCTACCAATCCCTGCACGACGACTTCGCCGAGGCGACGGTTCTGGCAGAGGAATTGGTCGCCGACGAGACCGGCCTTAGGTCGCTTGACGGCCCAGCTCGCGCCCGGGTGATCGGACGCGAGGACTGGATCGATGCAAACATCCGCTCGTTCCAACGACTGTTGCGCCCCCTCACCGCCAAGATGGAGGAGCGGGCGCCATCTGGCCCCATGGCGGCGGTGTCGGGCAAGGTCGCTGCAGTCGAGGTCGGCACCGTGCTGGGCTGGATGTCGCGGCGCGTTCTGGGCCAGTACGACCTGCTGCTGGCAGAGGACGAAGATCCACAAGACCAGGATCTCGTCTATTACGTGGGCCCCAACGTGTTGGCCGTCGAGAAACGTTATGCGTTCGTGCCAGGCGAGTTCCGGCTGTGGCTGGCCACCCACGAGCTGACGCACAGGGCCCAGTTCACCGGCGTGCCTTGGATGCGCGAGCACTTCATCGGCTTGGTCGAACAGACGCTCGACAACATCGACCCCGACCCCGATCGCATCATGTCGGGTCTCAAGCGCCTGTTCGACGAGAGGCGCCGCGGCGAGACGGCCGCACTCGACAACGGCCTCGCGCTGTTGTTCGCCTCCGACGAGCAGAGGCTGGTGTTGGATCAGATCTCGGGTCTCATGAGCCTGCTCGAAGGCCATGGCGACGTCACCATGAACCGGGCGGCACGCGAACACGTTCCCAGCGCCGGACGTTTCGCCAAGGTCATGCAGCAGCGCCGAAACAACACCAAGGGCATTGCTCGCATCATGCAAAAGCTCATCGGCATCGACGCCAAGTTGGCCCAGTACGAACAGGGCGAGAGGTTCATCGAGCGCATCGAGGCCGAGCGCGGCGACCGGGCGGTCGACGTGATCTGGCAAGACTCGACCCATCTGCCCTCGATCGAGGAGATCAAGGAGCCGTCGCAGTGGCTGCTGAGGGTGCCCGAAGCAGCCTGACGCTCGGCGACCTGGACGCACCCACGCGTGGGCTGGTCGACGATCTAGTCGCCAGGTGCAGGTTCGTCGCCGGTCCCGATCCGTTGGTGCTGGGTGTGTCGGGAGGCGCCGACTCACTGGCAATGCTGGCCTTGGCCGTGTTCTCCGGTCACGAGGCCCTAGCCGTCCACGTCGACCACGGCCTGCGCCCTCGATCAGCAGCCGAGGCCGATGTCGTCGAGCGGGTGGCGTCTCTTCTCGGGGCCTCCTTCGAGGCGCGAAGCGTCACCATCGAGCCCGGGCCCAATCTCGAGGCACGCGCTCGCGAGGCCAGGTATGAAGCTCTGGGGCCCGGCGCCCTGGTGGCTCATACACGCGACGACCGCGCCGAATGGGTGCTGCTGGCACTGCTGAGGGGGTCGGGCATCGACGGTGTCTCGGCGATGGATCCCACCACCCGTCCGCTGCTGGCCCTGAGGCGAACCGAGACCGTCGGGTTGTGTCGCAGCCTGGGGTTCGAGTTTGTCGAAGACCAGCACAACACCGACCCCAGGTTTCGCCGCGTCCGGGTTCGCGCAGAGCTGATCCCGCTGATGAACGAGATCGCAGACCGAGACGTCGCCGTTCTGCTCGACCGCTTCGCCGAGGTGTCTCGGGTCGACTCCGAGTTGCTCGACGAGCTCGCGGCGGCCATAGACCCCACCGACGCCCGGGCGTTGACGGCTGCGCCCGTCGCTTTGGCCAGAAGGGCGGTGCGAAGCTGGCTGCGAGCCGACCACCCGCTCGACCTCGCCTCCACCGACCGGGTGCTCGGCGTGGCCGCCGGCCGAGCCGTTGCCACCGAGATCGTCGGCGGTCGAAGGGTCAGGCGAAGCGGGCAGCGCCTCTTCGTCGAGGAATCGCCAGGGCGTTCACCGTTGTCGGGCGACGGTGGGGCTGGTTCGACGGCGGTGGTCTAGCGTCTCGGGCGTGCTCGAAGGACCAAACATGGATGCCGTGGGCGATGTCGTAGTCGACTCGACCTCTCTTCACCGTCGCGTAGACGAGATCGGAGCCGAGATATCGGCCGATTTCGCGGGCTCGAACGTGTTGATGGTGGGGGTGCTGAAGGGCGCCTACATGTTCCTTTCCGACCTGGTTCGTTCGATGTCGATACCAACCGAGGTCGACTTCATAGCTGTTTCGTCTTATGGCGCGTTGACGACATCGACAGGCGTCGTCAGGCTGTTGAAGGATCTCGACCACGACATCGAAGGGCGCCACGTCGTTGTGGTCGAGGACATCATCGACTCGGGTCTGACACTGCGCTATCTCCTCGAACTGCTCGAGGCCCGCAACCCGGCCAGCCTCAGCGCCTGCAGCCTGCTGGCGCGCAGCGGTCATCCCGCCGACCTCATTCGTTACCTGGGTTTCGAGATTCCCGACGGGTGGGTCGTCGGTTACGGTCTCGACGTCGGTGGGTGGCATCGCGACTACGACGAGATTCGTTGGTACAACTCCGACGTCTGATTTTCCGGTGTTCGTTGGGCATTCGTGGGGGCCTGTCGGCTAGTGTCCCGTCTGGCCGCGAAGCTGTGGGGTGAGACTGTTCGATGAAGGGCAAGTGGGCCGAGGGAATCCGGCCGCGCAACTTCGCCTGGGTCATCAAGGACCAGCTAGCAGTCTGCGAACGCCCGGGCGGCTATGGCGAGAGCCATCGCCGTGTGCGCCGCCAAGAAGAGATCATCTGGTTGCGCCAGCAGGAGTTCGATGTGGTCATCTCATTGACCGCCGCACCGCACAACCTGCACAACTACGACGAGCTGCGGTTGCCCTATCTGCACCGGCCATTCCCACCCACCGACGAGGTCGGGCGTGCGCTAGAGCGGCTCTATACCGAGATCCGTCAGATGCTCGAACAGCACCGCAGGGTCGTCGTGCACCGAGACGAGGTCGGCGACCACGTCAGCGGGCTCATCGCCGGTTATCTCGTCTGGGCGGGTATGGTCCCTGAGGTGCCCAAGGCAGTGGTCGTGACCGAACGTATCTTCGGTCGTCAGCTCGGGCCTCTTGCCCGCGGCCTGGTCGCCGAGGCCGAGAAGCTCGCATCGCACTCGCCTGCGTCTTGAGCCCACCCTCTCTTAACCATCCACCGACCGTGCCGGCTCGTGTGCCGGATCCCCAGCGCTGATGACTGCCATTCCCTACCGCTACGAACGCGATCATTCCGTCGCTCAGATAGTCGACGCCAACCAGGGTCTCGAGGCCGGCACCGAGACCGATCAGGTCGTGTCGATCGCCGGTCGCCTGATGCTTCGCAGGGTGCAGGGCAAGCTGGCGTTCGGGACGCTCCAGGACTCTTCGGGGCGAATCCAACTCTTTGCCCCCTCGAAGACCACTCCCGATTTCGATTCGTTCTGCGATCTGAACCTGGGCGACTGGATCGGTGTCAAGGGTGTGGTCATGGTCACCCGTCGCGGCGAGCTGTCGGTGCGAGTAGACGAATGGGTCCTGCTGGCAGCCACGAAGCGTCCGTTCCCGGACAAGTGGCATGGCATCAGCGATGTCGACACCAGGTACCGCCAGCGTTACGTCGATCTGTGGGTCACTCCCGAAGCTCGGCGGACGTTTCTCATGCGCAGCCGTATGGTGTCGCTGATCAGGCGGTTCCTCGAAGACCGAGACTTCATCGAGGTCGAGACGCCGATGTTGCAGCCGCTGCCGGGTGGGGCGCTGGCCAAGCCCTTCGAGACGCACCACAACTCGCTGGACATGAAGCTCTATCTGCGCATCGCCCCAGAGCTGTACCTCAAGCGGCTGACCGTGGCCGGCTTCGAGAGGGTGTTCGAGATCGGCCGGGTGTTCCGCAACGAGGGCGTCTCGACTCGACACAACCCCGAGTTCACGATGCTCGAGCTCTACCAGGCGTACGCCGACTTCGCCGACATCATGGAGTTGGTCGAGCAGATGGTCGAACATCTGGCGCTGAGCCTGCTCGGCACGACCGTGGTCGACTTCGGCGGACGCCAGCTCGATCTCGCCGCACCTTGGCGCCGCGCCACCCTCGATGAGTTGATCGCCGAGTTCACCGGCCATCAACTCGATCTGACGACACCCATCGACGAGCTACGCCGCGTGGCCCAAGACCTAGGTGTCGACGTCAAGGCGGCCTATGGCCCAGGGAAGCTGTTGCTCGAGATCTACGAAGCCTCCGTCGAGGCACAGATCTGGTCGCCGACATTCGTCACCGACTATCCGTCCGAGGTTTCTCCGCTGTCTCGCGACCACCGAGACCGTCCGGGGTACACCGAGAGGTTCGAGGCCATCGTTGCGGGCCGCGAGTTGTGCAACGCGTTCAGCGAGCTGAACGATCCGGTCGAGCAGCGCAAGCGGTTCGAAGACCAAGCCGGCCTGCGAGATCTCGGCGACGACGAGGCCATGGTGCTCGACGAGGATTATCTGCGGGCCCTCGACTATGGCCTGCCACCCACGGGCGGCCTGGGCATCGGCATCGACCGGCTCGTGATGTTGCTTGCGGGCGTCGAGACCATTCGCGACGTCGTACTGTTCCCGACCCTCAGGCCCGAGGCTTCCTCTTGATGTGCGCGGCGCCTGTGGGTGAGCCGATCATCCGATAGGTTGCCTGCGTGGAATTCGACTACCTGGCCCGTCTGCTTGCAGTCGACGAGCTGGTCGCGCGCATCGACAGGGTCGAAGAGCGCTTGTCGGAGGCGTTGCTGCTGGACGGTGTGGGTCTGGGGCCGCCGTCGACACGTATGGCCCTGTCCGGCGGCAAACGCCTGCGGCCGGTGATGGTGATCGCAGCAGCCCACGTCTTCGACGTGTTCGACGACCGGGTCATCTCGGGTGCCGCTGCCGTCGAACTCGTGCAGGTCGGGTCGCTCGTACACGACGACATCTTCGACAAGGCCGCCACCCGGCGAGGCGTGCCCACCATCAACGCCACCGACGGAGAAGAGCCGGCAATCCTGGCCGGCGACTACATCTTGGCCCGCGCCGGAGTCGAGGCCGCACGGGTGTCGGCCGAGGCTGCCCGCGTTCTCGCCCGCACCGTCATCGAGCTGTGCGTGGGCCAGCACCAAGAGACCGTCCAGCTCGAAGACCGTCATCGCACCATCGAACAACACTTCGCGTCGATCGAGGCCAAGACAGCAGCGCTGTTCGACGTGTCGGCCCGCATGGGCGGTCTTGCGGCCGACGCCCCACCAGAACTCGTCGACGCTCTGGGCATCTACGCCCGAGCCTTCGGCATGTCGTTCCAGATCGTCGACGACGTACTCGACCTGGTGGCCGACCCCGAGCGGCTGGGCAAGCCGGTGGGCAGCGACTTGCGTGCCGGTGTCTATACCTTGCCCGTATTGCACGCCCTGGCCGGCGACCGCGGCGACGAGTTGTCGGCCCTGCTAGACGGCCCGGTCGACTACGAGACCTCGGCACATGCCAGCCGACTGGTTGCTGCTTCTGGCGGCATCGAACATGCACTGGCCGTGGCGCTCGACTTCGAGAAGTCGGCGGTTTCGGCACTCGACACCTTCGACGACCACCCGACCGTTCAGGGTCTGCGACGCCTGCCCGAGGATTATCGCGTGTGGGCCTTGTCGACTCTGGGCGACGACCTCGAGATCGGGCCCGTAGGGGTCTGAAGCTCCTTGGGCCGCTCAGGCCCGAGCCAGCTGGTCGAATGCCTGGGCGACGATGCCGCAGGCCGAGTGCAGCGGCGAACCGGGTTCGAGTCCGGTCCGGGCCGCATCGAGTTCCGAGCGACCCATCGAGATGGCGCTCGCCCGAGGTTCGGCCATCAGTTCGTCCCTGAGCTCTTGGGGGTTTGCGCCGCTTTGGGCGCGGTCCATCAGATCTGGGCCGGCGATGGTCATTGGCAGCGTCCACACGTGGCGGTCGAGATCTGCCAGCGGACCTGTACCAGTCCCCGGATCGCCGGACACGATTCGCGTCACGTCGTAGAAGATGGCGATCGATCGTCCCAGCGCCATGCCGGCTTGGCCGATCGCATCCGCGCTGTCGCTGCTGGCTCCGGCGACAAGGGCGCCGATGGTGGCGCCGGTCGAGAACAGGCTGGCGTGGCGCGTGCTGATGGTGTCGATGCGTTCTTCGGGGGTGGGCCGAGCGCTACCCGATTGCTGAAGTTGGCGGGCCCTGCCCTCGCATATCCAGCCGATGGTTTCGGCCAGCATCTGGGCGATCTGGGTGCCGTGGGCCGCGGCGTACTCTGATGCTCTGGCCATCAAGAAGTCGCCGGCCAGTATCGCCTGCAGGTTGCCGGCGGTCGCGTTGACGGTAGGCGACTCACTGCGTGTGGTCACCGAGTCGATCACGTCGTCGTGTGTCACCGCGCCGATGTGCACGAGCTCGACGGCCGCGGCGGCATTCAGCAGATCCGCGCTCAAGAGGGCCGACGAAGCGTCTGCGTCCGAGCGCTCGAGCGCGCCCAGCACGGTCGTCGAGGCGCGTAGGCGACAGGTCACCGGCGTGACGGCCTGCACGGCGAGCAGGCTGAGCTGCGGGTCTTTCGCGTCACACGCCCTGCTGAGCGTCTGTTCGATTGACAGCCGGTCTTGGTCGGGCGAGTGACGCCAGGCGAGAAGATCGATCGACATCGTGGCCCAACGTATCTGCCCACGGCCACACCCGCCACGCTCGGGCCCCTCATCTCGGGTGCGGTTCGGCCGATGGAAACACCATGTTGACGGCCTTGACGCAATCGCGAGGAGATGCTGTCACATGTGCCCGGTACACTCGGGTTTGCGCTTCTGAAGCGAGATCGAAGAGCGTCACGTCGGCTACAGCGACATCCGGCGTGTAAAGGACGGAGGGTCCGTGTTCGAGAGGTTCACAGACAGGGCACGTCGAGTCGTGGTGCTGGCGCAAGAAGAAGCTCGCCTGCTCAACCACAACTACATCGGCACCGAGCACATCTTGCTCGGGCTCATTCACGAGGGCGAGGGGGTTGCCGCCAAGGCTCTCGAATCGCTCGGCATCTCCCTCGAGGCTGTTCGCAGCCAGGTAGAGGAGATCATCGGCCAGGGCGGGTCTTCGCCCTCGGGGCACATCCCATTCACCCCGCGCGCCAAGAAGGTTCTCGAGCTGTCATTGCGCGAGGCGCTGCAGCTCGGTCACAACTACATCGGCACCGAACACATCTTGTTGGGGCTGATCCGCGAGGGCGAGGGTGTCGCTGCCCAGGTCCTCGTCAAGCTGGGCGCGGATCTGTCCAGGGTTCGCCAGCAGGTCATCCAGTTGCTCTCTGGCTATTCGGGTCCTGCATCGTCGGGTTCGTCTGGCAAGGAGACCGCAGGCGCTTCCACCGGAAGCAATGCGGGCGAGGCAGGCAACCAGTCGGGCTCGGTCGTCCTCGACCAGTTCGGCCGCAACCTCACCCAGGTCGCCCGCGAGAAGGGCCTCGACCCGGTCATCGGTCGATCGCGCGAGACCGAGCGTGTCATGCAGGTCTTGTCTCGTCGCACCAAGAACAATCCGGTCCTCATCGGTGAGCCGGGTGTCGGCAAGACCGCAATTGTCGAGGGCCTCGCTCAGCGCATCGTCAGCGGTGATGTGCCCGAGACACTCAAGAACAAGCACCTCTACACACTCGACCTCGGCGCCCTCGTCGCCGGCTCGCGTTATCGGGGTGACTTCGAAGAGCGCCTCAAGAAGGTCCTCAAAGAGATCAAGACCCGCGGCGACATCATTCTGTTCATCGACGAGCTCCACACCCTGGTGGGCGCCGGCGCTGCAGAGGGCGCCATCGACGCTGCGTCGATCCTCAAGCCAATGCTGGCTCGCGGCGAACTGCAGACCATCGGTGCCACCACCCTGGACGAGTATCGCAAGCATCTCGAGAAAGACGCTGCCCTCGAGCGTCGCTTCCAGCCCATCAAGGTCGACGAGCCCACCGTGGCACACACAATCGAGATCTTGAAGGGACTTCGCGACCGCTACGAGGCGCATCACAGGGTCACCATCACCGATCAGGCGTTGGTGGCCGCAGCCAACCTCGCCGATCGCTACATCTCCGATCGCCAGCTGCCGGACAAGGCCATCGACCTCATCGACGAGGCCGGCTCGCGGTTGCGGATCAAGCGCATGGAGACCCCGCCCGACTACAAGGAGATCGAGAACAAGATCGCCGACGTCGTCGAGCGCAAGAAGCAGGCCGTCGAAGACCAGGACTTCGAGCTCGCCGGGTCGCTGCGCGACGAGGAGAAGCAGCTCCTCGAGCAGAAGTCCGAGATGGAGACCCAGATCAAGGCCGAGGGGGTCGACCTCTTCGACGAGGTCGACGAGGAGGCCATCGCCGAGGTTCTGTCGATCTGGACCGGTATCCCGGTCTACAAGCTCACCGAGGAAGAGACCCAGAAGCTTCTTCGCATGGAGGACGTCCTCCACGAGCGGGTGATCGGTCAAGAAGACGCCATCAAGGCGGTCAGCCAGGCGATCCGCCGCACGCGTGCGGGCCTCAAGGATCCGCGCCGCCCGGGTGGCTCGTTCATCTTCTTGGGCCCATCGGGTGTCGGCAAGACCGAGCTCGCCAAGACCCTCGCCGAGTTCTTGTTCGGCGACGAGGATTCTCTCATCAGCCTCGACATGTCCGAGTACATGGAGAAGCACACCGTCAGCCGTCTGGTGGGTTCGCCCCCGGGCTATGTCGGCTACGACGAGGGCGGCCAACTCACAGAGGCCGTCCGACGCAAGCCGTTCTCGGTGGTGCTGTTCGACGAGGTCGAGAAGGCGCATCCAGACGTGTTCAACACGCTGCTGCAGATCCTCGAAGAGGGTCGCCTCACCGACTCTCAGGGTCGCTCGGTCGACTTCCGCAACACGATCCTGATCATGACCTCGAACCTGGGTACCCGCGATCTCCGCAAGGTCAATGTTGGCTTCTCCAAGGTCGACGAGGCTGTCAGCTACGCCCGCATGAAGGAAAAGGTCAACGACGCTCTGAAGGAACACTTCCGCCCAGAGTTCTTGAACCGCATCGACGAAACCATCGTCTTCCACGAGCTCTCGCTCGAGGAGGTCACCGAGATCGTCGACCTCATGATCGCCCGCACTGCAAAGCAACTCGAAGCTCAGGGCCTGGGCCTCGAGCTCACCGATGCTGCCAAGACGATGCTGGCTCGCAAGGGCTACGACCCGACGTTGGGTGCACGACCGCTGCGCCGCGCAATCCAGCGCCATGTCGAGGACGCTCTGTCCGAGCGCATTCTCTACAAGGAGTTCCACGCCGGGAACATCATCATCGTCGACGCCGACGAGGAGAACGACGAGATCGTGTTCCGTGCGATCGAAGGGTTCGAGCCGCCTCAGATCGAGATGGCCGACGCCGGCGCTGAGTGAGGTACAAGGCTGCGCTGTCGCTGGCGGCAGCGTCGGCCCTGCTCACCGGGTGCCGATTAGACCTAGCTCTGAATGTCGACATGGCCGAGGACGGAACGTCCTCGGTCATGTTCACTCTCTACGCCGATGACGAGGTTGTCTCCGGTATCGATCTCGACACCATCGATCTGGGTGGCGTGATCGACTCGGGTTGGGCCGTCAGCGGCCCCGAGGCCGTCGACGGTGGGGCTCGGCTCGAGCTCGCTCTGAACGACGTGTCACCCGAAGATGTCGCACGGGTGGTTTCCCAGGTCGACGATGGGCGACTGTTCGAAGTATCGGCTGTTGAGGTCGTGCCCTCGATCGGCCGAACGGACTACCGGGTGGCGTTGTCGGCCTTGCCCGAGGCCACGGTCGCGGACTTCACCGACCCCGAACTGGGTCAGTTGTTCGGTGGCGAACCCTTCGGCGAAAGCCTCGCCGAGCTCGAGGCGCGTGCCGGCGGCCCCCTCGACGGCGCGGTATCGGTGTCTGTCCACGCGAGCGTTCCGGGTCAACCACCCCAGGACGCATCGGTTCTGTTGTCCGATGAAGCCGCCAGGTCGGTCGATGTGATGGCTACTGCAATAGACGGCTCTGTGCTCGAGTCGAGGGCTCAGGCTGCAGACGCCAGGGCCGACTATGACCGGGCCTGGCGTTGGGTGGCGTTGTCGTGGATGGCCGCTGCCGTGCTGGCGGGCGCGCTGGTGGTGGTGCATCGGCGTCGTCGGCCCACCACCAGGGTTCCGACGATTTAGCTCCGAAGCCCCACGCGACGTCCCACCCCTCTGCGAGACTTGGGCGGTGGCTCGAAACAAGGTCTCGTATCTGTGTCGGTCGTGCTCGACACCGGCTCCAAAGTGGACAGGTCAGTGCGCTTCCTGTGGCGAGTGGAACACGCTCGTAGAAAAAACCGCCACGGTCGGCGGCCTCACGGCGGCTTCGGCGGTGCCCCTTGCTTCGGTCAGTTCCGCGGCTCAACCCCACGACCCAACGGGTATCGATCAGCTGGATCTGGTTCTGGGCGGTGGCCTGGTGGCCGGCTCGGTCACCCTGCTTGGCGGCGAGCCTGGCATCGGCAAATCGACGCTGCTGGTGCAGGCGGCGGGTTCGGTGGCTCGCTCGGGCCGCAAGGTGTTGTATGTGTCGGCCGAAGAGTCGATGACCCAGGTGCGCGACAGGGCCGCACGCCTGGGCGCGGTGGCCGATGGTGTGTTCATCACCGACGTCATCGACGTCGGCGCCATCACATCGGAGATCGAAACGTTGCGGCCAGACGTCGTCATCGTCGACTCGGTCCAAAGCGTTTACCAGCCCGATCAGCCCGGCACCCCTGGTTCGGTGACCCAGGTGCGTGAGGCGGCCCACAGCTTGGTGCGGGTGGCG
The DNA here is from genome assembly GCA_041394185.1 of Acidimicrobiales bacterium. NCBI lineage: Bacteria > Bacillati > Actinomycetota > Acidimicrobiia > Acidimicrobiales > Acidimicrobiales bacterium. Next base: position 534,626 of record JAWKIQ010000002.1, on the reverse strand, counting down.
CGGGCGACCTCGTCGTCCGTCGTGCTTGTCGGCCATGTCACCAAGGAAGGCAACATCGCCGGCCCACGAGTGCTCGAGCACGTCGTCGACACGGTTCTCACCTTCGAGGGCGACCGGCACCACGCCCTGCGTTTCCTCAGGGCGGTCAAGCACCGCTTCGGTTCGACAAGGTCGTTGGGCGTGTTCGAAATGGGCCCGAGCGGCCTTGTGTCTGTCGACGATCCGAGCCGGCTGTTCCTGGCCGATCGGCGCCCGGGTGTTCCCGGGTCGATCGTTGCGCCGGTCCTCGACGGCAGCCGGCCTCTTCTGGTCGAGGTGCAGGCCCTGGTTTCCGAGACCAACCTGGCCTCGCCACGACGGGTGGTCCAGGGGTTCGATCAGCGTCGCCTCTCGCTGCTGTTGGCGGTTCTCGAGCGCCGCTGCCGATTGCCGCTGGCAAAGCGCGACGTGTTCGTGTCGATAGTCGGCGGCGCCAAGGTCACAGAGCCGGGCATCGACCTCGCAGTTGCCTTGGCCGTGGTCTCGGCCCTGTACGACGAACCTCTGCCTCCCGACATAGTCGCCTGTGGCGAGGTGGGCCTGGGCGGTGAGGTTCGCCAAGTGGCAGACATCGACCGGCGCATGGCCGAGGCTGCGCGGCTGGGTTACGGGGCTGTGATCGTGCCCGCCGGGTCTCCGGTTGCACCTGGTGGGCGCGTACATCGGGCCGTCGACGTCGTCGAAACCCTGGCTCGCTTGGGCTTCGGAATCGATCGGGTCAAAGAGATCGCTGCGTGAGGGCGTCGCGGTTGGTGATCAGGTAGGTGCGCTCGCGTTGTTCAAGCCAACCGAGCCGGTTGAACGACGACAACGCCTTGTTCACCCGCTCCCGACTGGCCCCGACCATCTGTGCCAGTTCTTCTTGGGTCACAGGCAACTGGAACTCGTCTTCGTCGCCCGCCATCTCCAACAGTTTCTTGGCGGTGCGGCCGGCGACATCGAGGAACATGGTGTCGGCCAGGGCGTCGTCCATCGTCCGCAGCCGCGACGCCAGCAGCGACACGGCTCCCCACAGCAGCTCGGGCCTGGCGGTGTACATGCGTCGCAGCGGCTCGTAGGGAACCTTCACTAGGCTGGTGGGCTCGAGCGCCTTCACCTTTGCGCTCCGTGGGGCGCCGTCGAACAACGGCATCTCACCCACCAGATCACCCGCGGTCAGCAACGCCAGAACCGACTCGCGCCCGTCGAACGAGTCGCGAACGATGGCCAGGCGACCATCTCGGACGACGAACAGGCAGTCGGCTTCGTCGTGTTCAGAGAACAACACCTCGTTGCGTCGCAACTGGATGTCGCCCGTCAGCGCCTGGAGTTCGTCGAGTTCGGAGTCTGTGAGCCCCGACAGCATCTCGACCGACATGAGCAGTTGGCGATCGTCCATCGGACTCATGGTAGTGGCGTACGACACATCTGCTGAAGCCGAGCCTCGCACATCGCACAAACTCGTCAAACGGTTTACATCTCGCCGCGGGTCTGCCGATGGAGTTTGGTAGTGGCGTGATACCGCACTGTTGGAGCGAGAGGAGGAGCTGAGTTGTTCGTCGAGACCATCAGGCTCCTCATCGTTTTGCTCCTCACAGCGGCCGGCCACGAAGTTGCGCTGATGACTGCAGGCGGCGAGGTATCGCCCTTCGTCGGAGCAACTCTGGGTGCCGGTATCGGGTACGTCATCGGCGGTGTCCTGGGCCGGCGCGTGTCCCGCACCGTCGACGGCCTCGAGAACATGAAGCTGCCATGGTCGCCGGCCGAGATGGTGTCGGGCGCAGTGTTCGGAACGTTCGGTGGCATTCTGGGGATCGTTGCCGGCACGGGTGCGCTGCTGGGCATGGGCTGGCGATTTGGTGGTCCGGTCGCGGCCGTCGTCTGCTGGCTCGGAATGTCGATCGGCACCAGGTTCGGGTTGCGTGCCAGTGCCGACTTCTGGGCCCTTCTGGGCCTGTCACCCATTGGGTTGTCAGCGTCGAGACGCCTGGGCGAGGCCCCGGCCGGCGACGCATTGCTGGTTGATTCCAGCGCTGTGTTGGACGGCAGGCTTCTCGAGATCGTGAGGTCGGGCTTCATTCGTGGAACCTTGTTGGTTCCCCGATTTGTGCTCGACGAGATTCAGGCGATCGCGGATGCCCAAGACCCGACCAAGCGGCGCAGGGGCCGCAAGGCGCTCGAGCTGCTCGACGTGCTCGACGACGAGGGCACGGTCTCGCTGAGGGTCATCGACGACGAGGTGCCAGAGGTCAAACACGTCGACGCCAAGCTCGTCACCCTCGGACGCCGCCTGAACGTCAGGCTGATCACCAACGATCAACCGTTGGCCCGTGTGGCCGAGCTACAGGGAGTGTCCACCCTGTTCGTGTCGCGGCTGGCCGACGGATTGCGGTCAGAGGTGATGCCCGGCGAGGTGCTCAGCATCGAGCTGGTCCGCGAGGGTTCCGAGCCCGGCCAGGGTGTCGGGTACAGGTCCGACGGTTCCATGGTCGTGGTCTCCGACGCGGCCGAACAGCTTGGCAATGAGGTCAGGGTTCGGGTCAGCCACTCGGTACCCACAGCCAAGGGCATCATGCACTTCGCCACCATCGATGCCCACGAAGACCTGGAGACAGCGGCCGCGACCTGACACGCTTTGTGTATGACAGGACGAACGCCAGGGCCGGTTTGGGCCATCGTGGTGGCGGCCGGCTCGAGCACGCGGTTCGGCCGGCCCAAGCTGCTCGAGACCATCGCCGGTGCAGCCGTCGTCGAACATGCCGTCGGCGTTGCCCAACGCTGTTGTGATCAGGTCGTGTTGGTGTCGTCCGACCCCAATGTCGTCGAATTGTGCGACGGAGTGTTGGTAGTACCCGGCGGCGAGTCGCGCAGCGAGTCGGTGCGTCGGGGGCTCGACGCATTGCCGCCCGACGTCGAATTCGTGCTGGTGCACGATGGGGCTCGGCCCGGTGCTCCTGCCGAGGTGTTCGCTCGCGTCATCGCCGCCTTGCGTCGTGGGGCCGATGCTGTGGTGCCGGCGCTGGCGGTGGCTGACACGATCAAGCAGGTCGAAGGCGACGTTGTGGTGTCGACGCCCGATCGCTCGTCGCTCGTCGCGGTGCAGACCCCACAGGGGTTTCGTGCCGCCCTGCTGCGCGAGGCTCATTCGTCGGGGGCAGACGCCACCGACGACGCCGCCCTGATCGAATCGGTCGGCGGGGTCGTGCATGTGGTGGAAGGTTCGCCGCGAGCTGCCAAGATCACCACCGAATACGACCTGGTAGTTGCCAGGGCAACCTGGTGAGACTGGAGCGTCAGCCCGTGAATCTGCGAATCGGACATGGATACGACGTTCACAGGGTCAGTGACGACCCCGATCGTCGGCTTCTGCTGGGAGGTATCCACTTCGAGGGTCATCCCGGCCTGGTCGGCCACAGCGACGCCGACGTCGTGGCCCATGCCGTGATCGACTCTCTGTTGGCCGCTGCGGGACTGGGAGACATCGGCCAGCAGTTTCCCGACACCGACCCACAGTTTGCCGGGGCCGACAGCATCGAGTTGTTGCGCAGGGCCGTCGAGCTGGTGCACGCCGCCGGCTATCGGGCTGTCAACGTCGACTGTACGGTGGTGGCCGACCGCCCCAAGCTGGCACCCCGGCGCTCTCAGATGTCCGAGCGGCTGGGTGCGGTGGTGGGCGCTCCCGTTGGAGTCAAGGGGCGCACCACCGAAGGTGTCGGCGCACTTGGTCGTGGAGAGGCGATCGTCTGTATGGCGGTAGCCCTGATCGAAGGGTCGCAAGACCGATGAGCAACGCAAGAGGTCGCAAAGGCGGTCGCGGCGGCACACCCAAGCCGGGCAGGCGCAGCCAGGGTCGCAACAACCCGAGCGCGGCCAGGGGACGCCCCGGGGCAGCTGCCGGGGGTCGCAGCACCGCACCGCGTGGCGGCGACGATCGCCAGCGTGGGCGCCAACGCGACCCAGACGACCTGGGCGGCGACCGGGTCGAGGGCCGTCAGGCCGTGGTCGAACTGTTGCGCGTAGGCAAGCGCAAGGTTCGAGAGATCGTCGTGGCAGAAGACATCGACGATTCGGTGATAGTCGCCGAGATCCTCGACCTGGCTGCCGAAGATCGGGTGCCGGTGACACGAGTCGCTCGGCGCAAGCTGGACGAGCTGGCCCGCACAGACGCCCCTCAGGGAGTAATAGCGACAGCCAAGTCGGTTCGGGCCACCGACTTCGACGACCTCACCCAGCCATTCGAGGGCCGCCAACCCTTCCTCTTGATGCTCGACGGCATCACCGATCCTGGCAACCTCGGCGCCATCCTGCGAACCGCCGAAGTGGCCGGGGTGACCGGTGTGGTCATACCGCGGCATCGGGCGGCCCGCCTCACGCCGGCGGCGGTGAAGTCGGCGGCCGGCGCTGTCGAGTACCTCCGGATCTCGCTGGTCGGCGGGCTACCAGCGGCGATGGGACAGTTGGCCGACAAGGGAATCTGGACCATCGGGTTGGCAGCCAGGGCGCCCCAGTCCATCTGGGAATCGACTGCTGCCTTCGATGGTCCGGTGGCGATGGTGCTTGGCGCGGAGGGCGCGGGTCTGGGTCGTCTGGTCTCGGAACGATGCGATGAGTTGGTGTCGATTCCTCAGTTCGGAAAGCTCGACTCGTTGAACGTCGCCAACGCTGCGGCGGTCGCCTGTTATGAGGTGGTCAGGCGCAGATCTTGACGCGCGCCCACCACGGGGTCCGCGGGGCGTACCATCGTCCGAAGCGCCCGAGTAGCTCAACGGCTAGAGCACCGCTCTTGTAAAGCGGGGGTTGTGGGTTCGATTCCCACCTCGGGCTCGGTGCGGCATCAGCGGGCAGCAGGAGGAGATCAATCATGAACGCCGGACGTCATGCATCGCAGGACGGTTCGTTCGTCCGTTCTGCCGGAGGGGCGATGTCGCGCGGCATCATCTTGATCGTCATAGCCGTGGTCATCGGAATCGTTTTGATCCGTACCGCCGTGGGTGATTCGACCGTTGCCGCTGGCGGCGAGCAGTCGGCCTCGACAACCGAGGCCGCGTCGGGAACCACCGACACGACCGCTGCTGGTACCGCCGACACCTCGGTCGCCACAACCGACACAACCGCTGCTGGTACCACCGACACCTCGGTCGCCACGACCGATACGACCGCTGCTGGTACCACCGACACCTCGGTGGCCACAACCGACACAACCGCTGCAGGCACCACCGACACCACCACCGACGACAGGGGTGCGGTCGAGCCCAGGCCGAACGCTCAGGTGCGTGTCCAGGTTGCCAACACCACGGCTGTGGCCGGTGCGGCCGGTGGCCAGACCGACGATTTCAAGGCCCTTGGATACGTCACCCTCAAGCCCACGAACTCGGCCAGCGGCCAGGGCACCTTGGCTCTCACGAAGATCCACCACGTTGGTGGTTATCTGCTCGAGGCCCAGCAGATTGCTGCGGAGCTGGGGCTGGGCAACGACGCTGTGTTCAGCATGCCCGACTCGCCCGAAGCGCTCGTGGCCGACTGGGAAGATCCTCACATCCTGGTGCTGCTGGGCTCGGACATCGCCAACTGATCCATCTCGTGGGCATTCGCGACCTGCTCGGGGACGACCTGACCGGTACCCACGTGTTCACCGATTTCGACGGCACCCTGTCGCCGATCGTGGGCACGCCCGAGCAGGCCAGACCCCAACACGGCGCACTGGATGCGTTGTCGAGATTGCGTCGTGACGGGGCACGGGTCACCGTGATATCCGGCCGCCCGGTTTCGTTCCTGGTGTCTCAGCTGGCCGGCCTCGATGTCGAGCTGGTCGGTCTGTACGGCCTCGAGAGCTTCGTAGGGGGTCGGGAACTGACCAACGCCGAGGCCGAAGGGTGGATTCCGACGGTGGAACGAGCTCGGGTTTCGGCGCTCGACAATTTCTCGGGCACCTCGGTGGTGGTCGAGAGCAAGGTTCTGTCGCTGACAGTGCACTACCGGAGCCGCCCAGACCTCGAGGCGCGGGTCCTCGAATGGGCTCGACGCGTGTCGGTCGACTCGGGGCTGCAAGCCCGACCGGCCAAGATGAGCGTCGAGCTTCACCCACCGATCAGCGTCGACAAGGGCTCGGCGGTCAAGGAGCGGGTCCAGCCCGGCACAGAGGCGGTGTTGATGATCGGTGACGACGTTGGTGACCTGTCCGCCTTTGTCGCTGTGGCCGATCTGCAAGCCAACATGCGTGCGCTCAAGGTGGTCGTCGCCAGCCCCGAGCTCGATCCGCAGGTGGCCGCCATCGCCGACATCACGCTTGATTCACCTGCCGAGGTCGTCACTTTCCTGCAGACCTGACGCTGCGAGTTGGTCCTCGAGCCAGCGCTGCGACGACAGCGCCTCGGCCGCTGTTCGGGCTCGGGTTGCCAGAGCGATGCGATCGCCCGACGGCATGTCGAGAGCGCGTTCCAGGGCCTGCGAGGTCTGCGCCAGGTCGGTCGGATCGATCGACTGGACGTTGCCCACAAGCGCGTCGTGGGCCCCGCAGTTTGTGCTCAACACGATCGTGCCCGAGTTGTCGTTCAACGCTGCGCCCTCGAAAGCCACCAGGTTCAGGCCGTCCTCGACGGGGTTCACCAACAAGACGTCGAATGCCTGTAACCCGGCCACTGCTGCATCGAGGTCGTCGTTCAGGTCGAGCTCGATGGGTGTCCAATCGGGGGTGCCGAAGCGGTCGTTGACGCGATGCACTGCGGCCGTCAGATCCTGGCGAAGGATTCGGTAGGCCCCTAGGGCAGACCGTGACGGATACGCGTAGGCCATCAGGGTCACCCTGCCCCGCATGTCTGCCCTGCGGGTCAGTAGATCTTCGAAGGCATCTACTGCGACCAGGTGGTTCTTGGTGGGCTCGAGCCGGTCTACCCGCACGATGAGCTTTCGGCCGCCGTGGTGGGCCGCCAGCCGTGATCCTTCTTCGACGCAGCGGTCGCTTGACGCGCGTCGACGCATCGCCTGGAGGTCGGGGGCGAGCTGGGTGACGAACGTGGCCGGCGTGGGTGTCACGTCGAGACCTACGGAAGCTGCGAAGCGTTCTGCCCATCTTGTGCTGTGAAATCCGCAGGCTGCGTAGTCTCCAAATCCCTCAGCGATCCGGGTGCGCTCGGCCGGCGGCAACAGGCGCCACACCTCGGGGCTTGCGAACGGGATGTGGTTGAAGTGGGTGCACACCAGGTCAGGCCTCGAGGCTTTCAGGTGCGAGGCGGCCAGAGGCAGGTGATAGTCCTGCACCAGCACGGCGGCACGCGGTGGTGCGTAGGCGGCTACACACTCGGCAACCGCCCGGTTGTAGCTCTCGAAGGCCAGCCAGTGCGATGGGGTCGGTTCGCGGGCGATCTCGGTGAGGCCGTGATGCATGAACCACAGGTATTCATTGGCCACCCGACCCACGCCGGCATCGATGACGTCGGCGTCTACGTCGGCGAACACCACCTGTATGCCATCGACCGAAACCGTCGTGCCGACCGACTGTCGGTCGGCCTCGGTCAAAGGCACGCACACCCACATGCCGCCGGTTTGTGCCAATACCGGACGAACACCTGCGGCGAGACCTCCTCCGGTCTTGGCTGTGACGACATTGCCGGCATCGTCGAGGTCGAAAGCGATGGGCCCTCGGTTGCTGACCAGCACGATCGGCCTTCGGTCGAGGATGGATGATCCTCTTTGAGCAGCGGGGTTCATTGCAGACAGTGTGGTGCGAGCTGGCCTGCCGCGGTGTCATGGGAGAGACTGGCCCGGTGAGGGTCGTGGCCGCATTCGACAAGTTCCGCGGATCGGCCACTGCGCGAGACCTTGCGCGTGCTGTGGGCAGGGCCGCCAGCGAGAACGGGTGGTCGTGTTCTCAGGTACCCCTCGCCGACGGAGGCGAGGGCATGCTCGACGTCTTCGGAGGTCCCAACCGGCAGGCGATCGTCACCGGTCCGCTCGGAGACCCGGTCGAGGCCGGGTTCCGAATCGACGGCGGCCGGGCAGTGGTCGAGATGGCAAGAGCGTCTGGGCTCGAGCTGGTGGGAGGGGCAGCGGGCAACGACGCCTTGTCGGCCACCAGCGCAGGCACCGGAGAGCTGATCACCGAGGCCGTTTCGTGCGGGGCCAGGCGCATCATCGTCGGTGTAGGCGGCTCGGCGTGCACCGACGGTGGGCTGGGTGCGTTGCGGGCGATGGAGCCATTGGCCAGGCTCGCAGGCTGCCGTATCGAGGTCGCGTGCGACGTTCGGATCGACTTCGTTTCTGCTGCCACACGTTTCGGACCCCAGAAGGGCGCCAGCCCGGCTCAGGTCGAGTTGTTGGTCAGGCGACTCGAGCGGTTGGCCCAGGTATACGCGGACCAGTTCGGCATCGACGTGACCAGACTCGAGGGAGCCGGGGCCGCGGGTGGTCTTGCCGGCGGTCTCGCCGCGATGGGTGCCCAGCTGGTGTCGGGGTTCGATCTGGTCGCCGACGAGGTGGGGCTCGATGGCCTTTTGGCCGGCGCCGACCTGGTGGTAACCGGTGAGGGTCTGCTCGACGACCAGTCGGTCGACGGCAAGGTGGTCGGAGGGGTTCTCGACATGGCCCACGAGTTCGGTGTCGAGGCCATGGTCGTCTGCGGATCGGTCGATGCCGGCGATTGGGATCGGTCGCTTCTGGACGGTGTGGAGGTTGTGTCGCTCGCCGACGCCTTCGGGCTCGACGCAGCGATGAGCGACACCGTTTCGTTGGTCGGGCGGGTGGTTTCCGACGCGCTGTCGGCGCGCGGGGGCCGACGCTGAGGTGGTGTTGGGCTCAACGCGCGCGTTTTGGTCGTGAGAGGTTGCGATTCGGGTGCGCGACTGGTTTGCTGTTAGCACTCGTACATCGAGAGTGCTAACAAACGCCGGTCGTCCGATCGGTGCAGAAGTGTCACCGCCCCGGTCGCCACGATCGGGACTCGTCACATACGGAGACATCCAACAATGGCCAAACTCATTTCGTTCGACGAAGAAGCTCGTCGCGGGCTCGAGGCCGGCATGAACAAGCTGGCCGACGCCGTGCGTGTCACCTTGGGCCCCAAGGGCCGCAACGTCGTTCTGGACAAGAAGTGGGGCGCTCCCACGATCACGAACGACGGCGTGTCGATCGCCAAGGAGATCGAGCTCGAAGACCCGTTCGAGAGGCTGGGCGCCGAGCTCGTCAAGGAGGTCGCCAAGAAGACCGACGACGTTGCTGGCGACGGCACCACAACCGCCACTGTTCTGGCGTGGAGCATGGTGCGCGAGGGCCTGCGAAACGTTGCGGCTGGTGCCAACCCGATGTCGCTCAAGCGCGGCATCGAGGCCGGCGTGGCCGCCGCTGTCGAGGCGGTTCGTGACCTTGCCCAGGACGTCTCGACCGACAAGGCCCAGATCGCCAACGTCGCCGCCATTTCGGCTGCCGACGCCGAGATCGGTCAGCGCATCTCGGAGGCCATCGAGAAGGTCGGCAAGGACGGCGTCATCACCGTCGAAGAGGGCCAGACCTTCGGCCTGGAGATGGACCTCGTCGAGGGCATGCGTTTCGACAAGGGCTTCATCTCGCCCTACTTCGTGACCGACCCCGACCGCCAGGAGGCGGTGCTCGACGATCCTTACCTGTTGTTCGTCGGATCGAAGATCTCGGCCGTACGTGACATCGTGCCTGTTCTCGAGAAGGTCATGCAGAGCGCGAAGCCGCTCGTCATCATCGCCGAGGACATCGAGGGTGAGGCGCTGGCCACGCTTGTCGTCAACAAGATCCGCGGAACGTTCCGCTCGGTGGCCGTGAAGGCTCCTGGCTTCGGTGATCGCCGCAAGGCGATGCTGCAGGACATGGCGATTCTCACCGGCGGCCAGGTCGTCACCGAGGACGTCGGTCTCAAGCTCGAGAACGTCACCCTCGATCTGCTGGGTCAGGCCCGCCGCGTGGTCGTCACCAAGGACGAGACCACGATCATCGAGGGTGCCGGCCAGGAGATGGACGTGCAGGGTCGTATCGCCCAGATCAGGGCCGAGATCGACAACACCGATTCCGACTACGACCGCGAAAAGCTCCAGGAGCGTCTTGCCAAGCTGTCGGGTGGTGTCGCTGTTCTGAAGGTCGGCGCGGCCACCGAGGTCGAGCTGAAGGAAAAGAAGCACCGCATCGAAGATGCTGTCAGCACCACCAAGGCTGCCCTCGAGGAGGGTGTTGTTCCTGGCGGTGGTGTTGCTCTGCTTCGTGCCCGCCCCGCCGTCGAGGCTGCCGCTGAGGCTCTCGTGGGTGACGAGGCCACCGGTGCTCGTCTGGTAGCTCGTTCGCTTTCGGCGCCGCTCAAGCAGATCGCCGAGAACGCCGGCCTCGAGGGTGGCGTCATCGTCGACAAGGTTTCGTCGCTCGAGGGCCCCAACGGCCTCAACGCCGGCACCGGCGTGTACGAAGACCTCGTTGCCGCTGGTGTCATCGATGCTGCCAAGGTGACCCTGTCGGCGTTGCAGAACGCCGGCTCGATCGCTGCGCTGTTCCTCACGACTGAGGCTGTGGTTGTCGAGAAGCCGCACGAGCACGGCGGCCCCGCCATGCCGGGCATGGACGACTTCTAGGAAGTCGTCCCGAGGGATCAGACGACTTCTTCCGAAGTCGTCCCGAAGGTACTGACGACTTCTTCCGAAGTCGTCCCGAAGGTATTGCCGACTTCCGGTCGGTTGAGGGCGTCCGCTCGTGCGGGCGCCCTCGCCTCTTTTTGGCTGCACAATGGCGTGATGAACGCCGACCTGCATCCCGATATCGCATTCTTGGCCCCCATTCTCGGCACCTGGAAGGGGGCGGGTAGGGGTGACTATCCGACCATCGATGGGTTCGACTATCTCGAGGAGATCACCTTCTCGACGGTCGGCAAGCCCTTCGTGGCCTACACGCAGCGAACTCGCAGCGCGGCAACGGGTTTGCCGATGCACGCCGAGACTGGCTATCTACGGCCTTGTGGCGGAGATGGGGTGGAGTTTGTCGTGGTGCAACCGACGGGTGTGGTCGAGATCCACGAAGGTTCTTTCGTCGATGGGCGCCTGAGCCTGGCGACGGTGCAGGTGGCTTCCACCGCCACCGCCAAGCCGGTGGAGGCGGTTGCGCGAACCATGCACTTTTCGGAAAACGAGTGCCGCTACACCCTCGATATGGCTGCCGTTGGGCAGCCGATGGGGTTCCACCTGGAAGCATCTCTGGAGCGGGTTGCGGCCTGATCGGGTGGAGCGCGCATGTGACCGATGTCACGCGCATGAAAGGGTGGATCCTGCCGACTGGTTGAGACAATTGGACCAAGTTTGTCTCAGTGTCTAGCAGGGGTGTGTGATGACCGACGTTCAGGAGCCGGGCCTGGAGCCGATCGACGACTGGGCGACCCAGTTCGATCACACACGACCCGAGTACGCAGCCCACGCCCCCGAGATCTGGTCCGACCTGCGCCAGCGCTGCCCGATTGCGCATTCGGATGCCTTCGGCGGCACGTACCTGCCGACTCGCCATGAAGACGTGAAGGCGATTGCCCACGACACCCACAACTACACGTCGCAGGGCGTCATCGTGTCGCCGTTCAAGCCCGATGTGCCGCGGCCCATGGGTTACGCCCCACCGATCACGTCCGACCCGCCCTTCCACGCCGAAGCAAGACGTTTGTTGCTGCCTCCGTTCGGCCCCAAGAAGATCGCCCAGCTGGAACCGTTCACCCGCGAGTTCTGCAACCATCTGATCGACGAGATGGTGGCCGACGGCGCCGATGTGGTCGATGCTGCCACCCAATACGCGCAGCACATCCCGGTGAGGATCATCGCCCACATGCTCGGTTTGCCGCCCGAGGACGGCGACTTGTTCCGTGGCTTCATCCATCGCATCGTCGAGACCCCGGGCGCCGAGGAGGCGATCGATCCGCAGGACACCCTCGATGCCTATCTGACCCGCAAGATCATCGAGCATCGCGAAAACCCCAAGACCGGTGACGACGCCGACCTGATCGACTTCCTGGTGGCTGCACGAATGGCCGGCCAGCCATTGGCCGACGAGCACATCTTCGGCACCATCGCCCTGCTGCTGATCGCCGGCATCGACACCACTTGGTCGGCCATCGGCGCTTCGCTGTGGCATCTGGCTCAGCATCCACAGGATCGGCGACGTTTCATCGAAGACCCCGACGTTCGACCCTTTGCCGTCGAGGAGTTTCTGCGGCTGTACGCACCGGTCACCATGGCCCGTCTCGTCGCCGAGGACCACGAGCTGTCGGGATGCCCCATGGAGGAAGGTCAGTGGCTGCTGCTGCCGTTCCCGGCCGCCAACCGCGATCCTGAGATGTTCGAGAACCCCGACGAATTCGTCATCGACAGGGTCGAGAACCGGCATGCGGCCTTTGGCCTGGGCATCCATCGTTGCCTGGGGTCCAACCTCGCCCGCCTCGAGCTCTCGGTTGCCATCGAGACCTGGCTCGAACGCATTCCCGAATTCGAGCTGGCGGACCCAGAGGGCGTTCGCTGGTCGACGGGCCAGATCCGCGGCCCTCGGCTGCTTCCGGTGCGAATCGGCTGATACCCGGTTGACGGCGCTCGATCCTTCTTAGGATTGGGTCATGCGTCGAACCCAGAAGGTCCTGTTGCGCCAGCATGGTGTCGACGGGTCGCGGCGGGTACCAGACGAGGTCATCGTCGAGGAGCCGCTCGAGATCCGCCTGGACGGCGAGCAGGTCTCGACCACCATGCGCACACCAGGCAACGACTTCGACCTCGCGGTTGGCTTTCTGCATGCCGAGGGTCTTCTCGACGGCGCCAAGGTGACTGGCGTCCGCTACTGCGGCACCGGTTCGGCGGTGGCCACCGAGTTCAACGTCGTCACGGTCGAGACCGACGGCCGTGGTCCTGGCCCGACCCCCCGGCTGGGTCCCGTTGGGTCGGCTTGTGGTGTCTGCGGTGCCGACCAGATCGTCGAGCTGGCCGGTCGGTTGCGTCCCCTCGACTCGGTGCCCGAACTGGGGGCCGCCGGGCTCGTCGAAGCGCTGAATGCGCTGGGCGACCTTCAAGACCTCCACGGCCGAACCGGCGGGTCGCACGCAGCAGCCCTGGTCGACCCCGCGGGCCAGATCGAGCTGATCAGAGAAGACATCGGGCGTCACAACGCCGTCGACAAGGTGGTGGGCGCCCTGCGCCTGGGCGGCCGCCTCGCAGATGTCGCCCAGATGGGGTCGGCGGCGTTGTTCGTGACGTCGCGTGCCAGTTTCGAGATGGTGCAGAAGGCCTGGGCGGCTGGCATTGGAAGTGTGGTTGCCGCAGGGGCGCCCTCGGCTCTGGCTATCGATACAGCGCAGACCGCCGGCATGAACCTGATTGCGTTCGCCAGGGGAGAGTCGTTCAACGTGTACGCCGGTTCCGTTGGCACTTGAGGCACAGATAGCCTCACATCCATGAGCGAGACCCCCGACTCCACCACCGAACCCGGCTACCTGACCACCTCGACCGGCTGGGGTGTGGTCCACCTTTTCGCCAAGATCGGCCCTGCCGCCGACGGCCAGGCCATCGTCAACGCGGTCAAAGATGCTCGCAACGCCGAGCACCAGGTGATTCCTTTCGCTGTGTTCGGCCACAAGGCCGACATCGGCTTCTTGACCATGGGGCCAGACCTGTGGCACCTACGCAGCATCCAGACCTCGCTTCAGAAGGCGGGGCTCGACATCATCGACAGCTATGTGTCGATGACCGAGGTCAGCGAGTACGCGGCCGGGGTGCCCGATGCCATGAGGCAGGCTCGGCTGTTCCCGCAGCTGCCGCCAGAGGGCAAGAACATCGTGTGCTTCTATCCGATGTCGAAGAAGCGTGATGGCCACGCCAACTGGTTCACCCTCGAGTACGACAAGCGCAGCGAGCTCATGCACGAGCACGGCACGTCTGGGCGCAGGTTCGCGGGCCGGATAGTGCAGCTGGTCACCGGCTCGACGGGTGTCGACGACTTCGAATGGGGAGTCACCTTGTTCGCGGTCAACCTCGACGATCTGAAAGACGTCGTCTACACGATGCGATTCGACGAAGCGTCGGCGATATATGGCGACTTCGGTGCGTTCTACACGGGCCTCATCGGCGAGATCGAAGACGTCGTCGAGCGTGTGGGCATCGGCGGCTGACCCTGGGCGCTGGGGCCTGTCTCAGGCGTCGAGCCCGGGGCGGGCTGCGTAGCCTGCCGCGGCGACCGAGCCCGCTGCGGCGGCCGTGGTCACGAAGGTCCTGAAGCCGACATCGCCGCGAGCGAAGGCGGCCAGCGCTACCGCCAGGTCGATGGAGTCGACCACGATTCCTTGCCTGAGGACCTCCTCGAGCTCTTCCTCGGGAGCCTGGTAGAGCTGATAGGCCATCAACGCCTCGCGAACCGCGAACATGCGAAGCACGGGCGTCACCGCAGACCCCTTCGGTGCCCCAACACCGAACAGCCAGGCCACGAGGCGCGGTGCGACCAGGCCTGCACCTCCGATGGTCAGTCGTACGGTCATGATCGCCTTGCGCAGTCGCTGTTTGTCGGATGCGAACGCAGTGATCGTCTGAAGGTCTCGCTGTGCCATTGGCTCAATTCTGCCAGCGTGTCACCGGCAGTCGGCACTGGTAATAGCCTTGCCTGCCAGGAGGTTGTCATGGCTTATCGTCCACCGGTCAACGACATGGCGTTCGTTCTCGAGCACCTCGTGGGAATTTCCGAGCTGTCCAGGCTCGACGGGTTCGAGGAACTCGACATGGACACGGTCGTCGGCCTGCTCGACGAAGCGGGTCGGTTCTGCGCAGAACAACTAGAGCCACTGAACCGCACCGGCGATGCGCAGCCAGCGCGCGTAGACGGCGACAGGGTCATTGTCGCCGACGGCTTTTCCGAGGCCTACTCGATGTTCGTCGAGAACGGCTGGAACGGCATCGCATTCGAGCCCGAGTACGGCGGTGGTGGCCTGCCCTGGACCCTGGGCGTGGCGGTGCAGGAGATGGTGAACTCGTCGAACATGTCGTTCGCCCTGTGCCCGCTGCTGACCCAGGGCGCCGTCGACATGCTGATGCACCACGCCAGCGAGGAACAAAAAGAGACCTACCTCCACAAGCTCGTGTCCGGAGAGTGGACGGGCACGATGAACCTCACCGAGCCGCACGCCGGAAGTGACGTCGGGGCCCTGACCACGCGCGCCGTCAGGGCCGATGACGGTACCTACCGAATCACCGGCACCAAGATCTTCATCACCTTCGGCGAACACGAGATGGCCGAGAACATCGTCCACCTGGTGTTGGCCAGAACCCCCGATGCCCCGGCCGGCACCAAGGGCATTTCGTGTTTCATCGTGCCCAAGTACCTGGTCAACCCCGACGGGTCACTCGGCCAGCGCAACGACCTGGCGGTCGTGTCGACCGAGCACAAGATCGGCATCCACGCCTCACCGACCTGTGTGATGTCGTTTGGCGACAACGGCGGAGCCGTCGGCTATCTGATCGGCGAAGAGAACCAGGGCATGCGCTACATGTTCACGATGATGAACAATGCCCGGCTGTCGGTTGGCATCCAGGGTTTGGCCATAGCCGAGATAGCCATGCAGTTGGCGGCCGATTATGCCCGCGAGCGCAAGCAGGGCCGCCCTATAGGTGCCGACGCAAATGCTGCCATCGTCGAACACGCCGATATTCGCCGCAGCCTCATGACGATGAAGTCGCACGTCGAGGCGATGCGCGGCCTCATGTACCTGAACGCAGCGGCCATGGACCGGGCCGCCCACTGCGACGGCGAACAAGCCGCGGCCGCTGCTTCGCGAGCCGCCCTGCTGACACCGCTCTCGAAGGGCTGGGGCACCGACTGCGGCGTCGAGGTCGCTTCGCTGGGCATCCAGGTACACGGCGGAATGGGCTACATCGAAGAGACCGGCGCCGCCCAGCACTGGAGAGATTCGCGAATTCTGCCCATATACGAGGGCACCAACGGCATCCAGGCGCTCGATCTGGCCTTCCGCAAGCTGCCGCTGGATGGTGGCGGTGCCATGAGATCGCTGGTCTCTGACATGCGGGCCGCCGCCGAGGCTGTCGCTGAGGGCCCCCTCGCCGACATCGGAAACGCTCTGAGCCGTGCGGTGGACGATGTCGAAGCCGTTGCGACCTGGATGGCCACAGCGTCGCCCAACGACATTGCCGCCGGAGCCACGCCCTATCTGACCCTGGTGGGCACAGCGGCAGGCGGCTGGGTGCACGTGCGCAGCGCGGCGGCGGCTTTGGCCCTGCTCGAAGCGGGCCGAGGTGATGCCGAGTTCTTGAACGACAAGATCGCGTCGGCACAGTTCTTCTGCAGCCAGGTTCTTCCCAAAACGGCGTCGCTGGTTGCCGCGTGCACCGCAGGTGCCGACCCGCTGTTCGCCGTCGCAGCCGAACGCTTCTAGGCCATGCCCGATCGACCCACGGCTCAGGACCTGGTCGTCTGGGGCGAGGCCCTGGCGGGCATCGCCCGAACCGGCCTCGGATTCACCGACAACCTGTACGAGCGCGAACGCTTCGAAGAAGTGCTGCGCATCGCCGCCGAGATTCGCTCTGCAGCCGTCGGCGACCCCGACCCCGAAGCCCTGGCAACCGAGTGGATGAAGTCGGTGGGCGCCGGTGTGCCTGGTTATGTGACACCAAAGGTCGCTGTTGGCGCCGTCGTGGGCGACGACCAGGGCCGCATCCTTTTGGTTCGACGGGCCGATTCGGGCATATGGCTGTACCCGACCGGTTGGGCCGACGTGGGTTACTCGCCCTCGGAGGTAGCGGTCAAAGAGGTGTTCGAGGAGACAGGCATCCGCTGCGAGCCGGTAAGGGTCCTCAGCGTGCTCGACGGCATGCGCCTGGGGTTTACCCAGATACCGCTGGTTTCGATCGTGTTCTTGTGCCGAGCCGTGGGCGGTGAGATCGACCCCCATCCGCTCGAGACCAGTGGATGTGGCTGGTTCACCCGCGACGGCCTGCCCGAACCCACCGCAGGCGCCGATCGTTGGGGCGATGAGGCGTTTCGTGCGATCGACGGCGAAATGTTGGAGACCTCGTTCGACTTTCCCAGGCAGCCACCCTGGGACTAGCCGCTGGGTTGGTGTTCAGCCCTGGTCGCGCAAGAACTGTTCGAGGTCTTCGATGAGGCTGTCGCCGTCGACCTCGTCGAGGTCGGGCAAGATGTCGTCAGGGTGGCCCGGTTCGTCGTCGACCGACGCCAACAGGATCTGTTGGGCGTATTCGGCGAGGTCGTCGTCGGACTCGAGCAGTTCGTCGACCTGACGTTCGTAGGTCTTGGCCGCTCGCAATAGGTCGTTTGCCGCCATGTCGATGCCTAGCGTCTGGGCCAGGTGGTTCAACAGTGCGTGTGCAGCCTTTGGAGAGGTCGCGTTCGGCACATAGGTGGGAACCGATGCCCACACCGACATGGTCGAAATACCCGCGTCGGCAAAGGCCGTCGACAGCACGCCCACTATGCCGGTTGGGCCGGTGTAGGAGGGTCGGCGCAGGTTGTATCGCTCGATCATGTCGTCGTCGCTGCTGGTGCCCGCAACGGGAACGGGCGACGAGTGATGGACCTCAGCCAGCAAGGCTCCCAGTGAGATGGCGGTCTTCACACCCAACTCTTCGGCCACGGCGACGATCTGCTCGCTGAACGTACGCCAACGCAGCCTCGGCTCGGGTCCGCGCAAGGTGATGATGTCGGTGCCGTCGTCGAGCCGGAACCAGCCAAACGACACGCTGGGCCAGATCAACTGACGTCGATGGCCATCGGACAGTCGGATAACCGGCCTGGCCGAACCGAAATCGAAGAACAATTCGGGGTCGATGGTGGCGACGGTGTGGTGGTCGAACCGGCTGGCGATGTAGTCGACGGCCGTTGTGGCGGCATCGCCGGCATCGTTCCAGCCATCGAAGGCGAGCACCAGGATCGGGTCGACGAGGTCGGGGTGCTCTTGCCAGATCACGTGATCCATGGGAATCACGCTAGCGGCGTCGGGCGCCGGTCACTGCACGTAGCCTGTATGCGCACCCAACCTCGGAGCAACGATGAGCGAGATCGAGATTGCCATCTGCGACACCGTCGACGCCGACGTGGTCGAAGCGTTCGCGCGGCTGATTCCCCAGCTGTCGCGCTCGTCTGCGCCCCCCGACGCCCAGGTCTTGCAGGGCATTGTCGACCACGACGCATGCACCCTGTTGCTGGCCAGAGACGGCGATCGGATCGTCGGCAGCATGACCCTGGTCGTGTTCCCCATCCCCACCGGGGTGCGTGCGTGGATCGAAGACGTGGTCGTCGACGACGCGGCGCGGGGCAAAGGGGTCGGGGCAGCCCTCAACATCAGGGCTCTCGAGATCGCTGCCGAGATGGGGGCCAAGACCGTCGACCTGACCTCGCGGCCCAGTCGCGAGGCAGCCAACCGGTTGTACCAGCGGTTGGGCTTCGTGGCCCGCGAAACCAACGTCTATCGATACGACCCAGCCCGATGACGACCCTGTACGAATACGTCGGCGGCGACCAATGGTTCGTCGACCTGGTCGATCGGTTCTTCGACGAGGTCGAGCGCGACCCGATCGTGCGACCGCTGTATCCAGACGACCTGGCCGAACCGAAGGAGAACATGGTCGGCTTCCTCGTGCAGTTCTGGGGTGGCCCGGCAACCTACAGCGAACGCAAGGGGCATCCCAGGCTGCGGATGAGGCACATGCCCTTTGTCATCGGGGTCGCCGAACGCGACGCCTGGTTCGACGACATGGTCGCCGCCGTGCGCGGCGGGGGCCTCGAGCCCGAGGTCGAGCGTCAGGTCATCGATTATTTCGACAATGCAGCCACAGCGATGATCAATCAGTAGTTTCGTCGCTCGGGGAGGATCCACATGGACGAACTCAATCTGGGGCTGTTGATCATCCGGGTGATCGTGGGCGTGACCTTTGCGGCCCATGGCTGGGCCAAGGTCAAGGGCGGACTTGCCGGCGTGGCAGGTTGGTTCGAAGCCGAGGGGCTCAAACCCGGGGCGCTGCACGCAAGGCTGGCAGCGTTCGGCGAGATCGGAACCGGGCTGGCATTTGCAGCGGGTTTGCTGTTTCCCTTCACCAACGCCGGAATAGTCGGGATCATGGTGGTGGCCGGATTCATCGGGCACCGAAAGAACGGCTTCTTCATCATCCGAGAGGGATGGGAGTACGTGTTCATCCTGGCGACGATCGCTGCCGGTTTGGCGTCGACCGGCCCGGGCGAATGGTCAATCGACAACGCAATAGACCTGGCCATCGATGGTTGGGCCGGTTTGGCGATCGCCGTCGTGGGCGGTGTGGGTGCGGCCGTGGCGACGTTGGCCGTCTTCTTCAAGGACCCGGCCCCAGCCGCTTAGGGGCCTCGCGGGGGTCTGATCAGGCCTTCTTGCATGACCGACACGACCAGCTCGCCCTCGGCCGTGTAGATCTCGCCCCTGGCAAGGCCGCGAGCGTGCGACGACGAGGGTGTGCCCTGGTCGAACAACAGCCAGTGGTCGGCGCGAAAGGGCCGGTGGAACCACATGGCATGGTCGAGACTTGCCATCATCACGTCGTCGCCCCAGCTGAGGCCGTGGGGCAACAGGGTGGTGTCCAGCAGCGACATGTCGCTGGCGTAGGCGGCCACACACTGGTGAATGGCCGGGTCGTCCGGCAGCTGACCATCGGCCTTGAACCACACCTGCATCCGGTCGCCGCTGGATACACCCGACCGTCGTTCGATGGGGTGTTGCTGAACCCAGCGGGTGTCGATGGGGCGGGGCCGGTCGTACCACTCGCCGAGCTTGTCGCGATGGGGTGCCATACGGGTTGCGAAGTCTGGGAGGGAATCGGGATGAGGCACCTGGGGTGGCTCTATCTGGAACGCAGGCCCTTCCTCGACCCTGTGGAACGAAGCCTGCAGGTTGAATATGGCGCGACCGCGCTGGATGGCGACCACCCTGCGGGTCACGAACGAGCGACCGTCGCGGATGCGGTCGACCTCGTAGAGGATCGGGATGGTCGGGTCGCCAGGGCGCAGGAAATACGAGTGAAGGCTGTGGACGGGCACCGAAGGGTCGACGGTGCGTATTGCCGCCATCAGCGCCTGGCCCGCCACCTGGCCGCCGAAGACACGCTGACGGTTCTCGTCTGGGCTGACGCCTCGAAACACGTTGACCTCGATCGGTTCGAGCGCCAATAGCTCGACCAGGTCTTCGAGTGCCGACATGCCGCAATCCCCATTCTCCACAGACGGCCCACTCGGTCGGTGCTTGTCGCGGGCCGAACGGATTGATCAGCCTATGCCCCCGAGGCGCGGCTGTAGCCAGACGCTCGTAGAATTGTCGCTCGTGTCCGTGACAGAAATCGTCTCGAAGGCTTGGCAACTGCGCCATCGGCTGCTGCGCTTTGCCGGTGTTTCGGTGATCGGCGTCATGGTGACCCAGGTGCTGCTGTTCGTGTTCAGCGGCCCGTTGAGCTGGGACGCGGTCGCGTCGAACGTTGCCGCCACGATGTTGGCCGCCGTTCCGGTGTACCTGCTGAACCGCAGGTGGGTTTGGGGCAAGCGCGGTCCTCACTCGGTGTCGCGTGAGATCGTTCCGTTCTGGAGTTACACCCTCTTGGGGCTCGGGGTATCGACCGCGATGGTTGCGGCTGCCGACCGGATCTGGGGTTCGGTTGCGGCCGTGATGCTGGCAAACCTCGCCGCCTGGGGGCTGCTGTGGTTGGGCAAGTTCGTGCTGCTCGAGAGGTATCTCTTCCGCGGTGACGACGAGGTGGCTCCGGGCCGCGCGGCGGCGGTGTGATGGGTGACATTCCGGCCATCGACCCGGCCTTGCATGCCGCAGCAATCGACGCCAAGGGCTTCATGCCCGATGACGAAGGCCTGGCGCTTTACCGTGCGGCGGCCAACGCGGGCCCACAACCCATCGTCGAGGTTGGCACCTACTGCGGCAAGTCGACGGTGTATCTCGCGGCGGGCGCCAGGGTCAGCTCGACAGTGGTGTTCACAATCGATCACCACCGCGGATCAGAAGAGATGCAGAGCGGCTGGCAGCACCACGACGCCTCGCTGACCGACGCGAGCGGCCGCATGGACTCGCTGCCACAGTTCCGCGGGCTGGTCGATCGGCTGGGGCTCGACGATGTGGTGGTGGGTGTGGTCGGCCAGTCGGCAGTGGTTGGGGCGGCCTGGAACGCCGAAGCCTCGCTGGTGTTCATCGACGGCGGTCATGGGCCAATACCGGCCCACGCCGACTTCGAACTGTGGGCGCCTCGGGTGGCAATGGGCGGAACCCTGGCCATCCACGACGTGTTCCCCGACCCCGCCGATGGCGGCAGACCGCCGTACGAGATCTATCTCAGGGCGACTCGGTCGGGGTCATTCGTCGACCTGGAGGCAGTGGGCTCGCTGCGTTTGTTGCGCCGGGTCAGCTAGTCAGGTCTGGCAGGTCTTCGTTGCGGAAGACCCCGGCGGCGGGCGAGTGCCCGTCGAGGGCGTCGGCGGCGAGGATGACGGCGGCGCTGGTATAGGTCGAACGCTCGGCATCGGGAAAGTTGATGCGATCGGGGTACACGATGCCGGTGAAGTACGCCCCGTCGTCGTCTCGCAGCACCTGAACCGCCTCGAAGAGGCTCTTGGCCTCGTCGCGTTGCCCGGCTACCAGATAGGCCATCGCGCACTCGCAGGTCTCGGCGGCTGTCACCCAGGGCTGATCAGACACGCAGCGCACGCCGCGGCCGTCCATCACGAAAGTGTCTCGCCCGGCGGCCAAGCGATGTGTCGCGGCGTCGCCGTCTATGGCTCCTGCCAGCACCGGGTAGTACCAATCCATGGCCCAGCGTTCCTTGGGCTCGAAAGCGTGGGGGTCGTGGGCGATGGCGTGGGCCAACTGCACGGCCGAGAACTCCCAGTCGGTGCGATCGACGTCCATGGTCTGGGCCAACATCAGCGCGCACCGCAGCGAGTGATAGATCGAAGAGGAGCCGGTCAATAGTGCATATGACCACGGGGTGCCGTCGGCGTGGCGGGCCCAGATGATCTCACCGCCGGCGCGCTGCATCGAAAGCACGAAGTCGATGGCGCGTTCGACGACGGGCCACATGGTTTCGAGATAGCCCCTGTCGCCTGTGCAAAGCCAGTGATGCCACACGCCGGTGGCCACGTAGGCGCACACGTTGGTGTCGATCTTGGGGTCTTCGATGCCGTCGGCGAGGTAGTAGTGATGCCACCAACCGTCGGGTTTTTGGGCATCGGCAAGCCATTGGTATGCCCGCTCTGCCTCGGTTCGCAGCCCGGCTACATCGAGGGCCATGGCGGCCTCGACGTGGTTCCAGGGGTCGGCGTGGCCGCCGGGAAACCACAGGATCATCCCGTCACCCAGCTGATTGGCGACGATCGAATGGGCTGTGGCTTCTATGTCGGTCAGCGACATCACCCCGGTGTGCTCAGGCTGCTGCATGGGCCTCTCCGACTGGGGCATCGGCGGGCTTTGCGCCGTAGTGGACGATGCTCTTGCCAAGCACCGGGTTGAGTAGCCGGTCGGCCGTTCTGGTGAGCTTCGGAGCTTCGATGATGTCCCACTCGAGCAGCTTCAGGTACTTCTTGACCAGCGGGTTGCCGTTGTTGGTGGGGCCAACGGCACATTTCAGCCACCAATAGGGCGAGTGCAATGCGTGGGCCCTGTGGGTACCCGACAGTTCGAAACCCGCCTGCGACAACAATTCCGAGAGCCCGGCCTTGCGGTAGATGCGCACGTGTCCGCCAACGGCCTTGGGGGCGTGATACTCGTCGGAGAGCTTCCAGCAGATCTGTTCCGGGAACCACGAAGGCACCGTGGCGGCGATGGTGCCCCCAGGCGCCAGCACCCGGTACAGCTCGGCGATCGCCCGCCGGTCGTCGCCGATGTGCTCGAGCACCTCGGAGGCGATGATCCGATCGAACGATCCGTCTGGGAACGGCAGGGCGAGAGCGTCGCCGCGCACCGCGGTGCCCGCTCCGCCGGGCGGGATCTGGCCCTCGGTGTGCATTGCGTAGTAGGTGCCCATGCACTGCTGCAGTTCGGTGAGGCTGTAGTCGAACGCCACGATGGTTGCGCCCCGCCTGAGGGCCTCGAACGCGTGTCGCCCGGCGCCCGCGCCCATGTCCAGCACGCGGTCGCCGCGTTTGACCCCGAGGCGATCGAAGTCGACGGTCAGCATGGCGATGTGCGGCGCTGAGCCTGCGAGTGAGTGGTCATCGGCGGGTGCCCAGCTCGTCGAGGAGGGCGCGGTACTGGTCGACGGTGCGTTCGGCGGTGGCCCGCCACGAGAAGTTGTCGACGACTCGCTGACGGCCGGCCGCTCCGATGGTCGAGCGAACGTTGGGGTCGCGCAGGACCAGACCGATCTTGTCCGCCAGGTCGGTCGAGCTGCCGGGCTCGACGTGTATCGCGGTTTGGCCGTCGGGGCCGACGACCTCGGGCAGTGCACCACCAGTCGAGGCCACCAGGGGAACTCCACAGCTCATGGCCTCGATGGCCGGCAGCGAGAAACCCTCGTACAGCGAAGGCACGACGGCTACCTGGGCCTCGCTGTACAGCTCGACGATGCGCTGGTCGGATACCCCGGACACGAACTCGACGTGGTCGGCCAGGTTCAGTTCGGCGATGGTTCTGGTGGCCCGGCTGTCGTACTTGGGCTTGCCGATGACGGTGAGGTGCGCCTCGGGCATCTCGACCCGCAGTTTGGCCAGGGCCTCCAGCAGGAACGCCAGGCCCTTCATGGCGACATCGGCCGAGGCTGTGGTCATGATGCGCCCGGGCACTGGGTTGACACCTTCGACCGGCTTGAACTGTTTGGGGTCGACCCCTACGTGCACGATGTGGAGCTTGGCGGGGTCCACTCCGTGGCCGCTGACGATGTCGTCGAAGGAATTGGACGACACCGTGACGATTCGTGGAAGCCGCTGGGCCACGTGCGACTGCATCGTGGTGAACGCGTAGAAGCGATCCTTTGTGAAACGTTTCCAGCGCGTCGGGGCATGTTCGGTCTCGATGCGACGATCGACGGTGATGGGGTGATGAATTGTCTCGAGAACGGGCATGCCCATGTCTTGGATGCGCAAGATGCCGTAGCCGAGGCACTGGTTGTCGTGGACCAGGTCGAATTCGTCGAGGTGGTGCTTCAGATACCGGGCGGCGCGCAGGCTGAACGTCAACGGTTCAGCGAAGGTCGCGCACGATGTGACGCCGTATTCGAGGACGTCGATCCAGTCGCGGTACTCGCTGAACTTGGGGAACCTGAACGGGTCTGGCATGCGGTACAGGTCGAGACTGGGCAGCTCGACCAGCTCGACACCACCGTCGAGGATCGGATAGGGCGGGCCACTCAGCACCACGACCTTGTGGCCCATCTCGGTCAGCTCGCGGGCCAGGTGGCGTGTGTATACGCCCTGACCGCCGACATAGGGGTGACCACGGTAGGTGAGCAGGGCTATCCGCAGGGGGCGCTCGTTCATCGGGCGAGGCTCGTGTTCATCGTGCGTGCTCACCTTCGTCTGGCGCCGCGACCGGCCGTGTGGGCCCGGTCTGATGTCGTGTGAACAGCGCACCCAGACCACCGATGCGCCGCAACATGTTACAGGGGCGCACTGCTGATCTACCTTCGATGGCATGCGAAGCGTTGTGCAGAGGGTGCGGGCGGCTCACGTCGATGTCGGCGACGACCGCGTCGGTGAGATCGGACCAGGGCTGTGCGCTCTGGTGGGGGTCACCCACGGTGACACCGAGGCCCAGGCCGCCAAGCTCGCGGACAAGCTCGCGGGGTTGCGGATCTTCGACGACGAACAGGGCGTGATGAATAGGTCTGTCGCCGACGCCGGCGGCGAGATCCTGGTGGTCAGTCAGTTCACTCTGTACGCCGACACATCGAAGGGCAGACGTCCGGCATGGGGTGCAGCCGCTCCGGCAGAGCAAGCCGAACCCCTGGTGGCAGCGGTGGTCGACCGTTTGCGATCGTCAGGCCTGCAGGTCGCCACCGGCCGGTTCCGGGCCGAGATGGTCGTCAGCATCGTCAACGATGGTCCCGTCACGGTCATCGTCGAGGTCTGAACCCCGGCCCGGGCGCCACAGCGACAAGCCCGTCAGGGCCAACAGCGACAGCAGGGTAAGCGGGAACTTGCCCAGGCGTGTGGCCAGGGTCTCGCCGGAGCGACGTTCGATGTCGGCTGTCAGCACGATCTGTTCCCTGAGCCCGCTGCGCTCGACGACCTGGCCGTTCGGGTCGACTATCGCCGTGTAGCCGGTGGTCGATGCCTGAACCACCCATCGGCCGGTCTCGACGGCGCGAATACGCGCCGCCGCCAGCGACTGCTCGGGCACGTGGGTGGTGGTGTACGACGAGGCCAGTGTGGGGTTCAAGACCAGCTCGCCGCCTTCGCGAACGCCACTTCGAATTCGCTCCCAGAAGTAGATCTCCCACGAGATGCCGATGGCCGCCTGGCCTGCGGGTGTCCACAGATAGCCGGCACCCTCGCCCGGAACTGCGTCGCGGGGCACCAGCGACAGGTCTGCGAAGCGGCCGACAAACGACCGGAACGGTATGTATTCACCGAATGGCACCAGGTGGACCTTCTGGTAGCTGTCGACCACCGACCCGTCGGGGGCGATGACCACCGAGAGGTTGTCGAACGAGGTCTCGTCGCGCTGGGTCACGCCGACCACCAGTGTCGTATTGGTCGATCGCGCCAACTCGGCGAGTTGCTGGTGCCTGCGACTGCCTTCGAACTCGCCGTCGACCGTCACAGCAGACTCGGGCCACAGAACCAGTGCGCCATCGGGGAGGTCCTGGCTGGCTTCCAGGTGGCGAGTGAACACGGGCTGCTGGTCGCTGGTTTCGGCGTTGGTACCCAACTGCCCGCCGCCCTGCACTGCGGCCACGGTCAGGTCGCCTACGGACCGCGACGAGGGGTCGACGGACCCGGTCACCAGCAGCAGCCCGGTCAGTGCGAAAGCCACCCCGGCGCTGCGTCGACGGCCCATGACCAGTTCGGCCAGCGCCACCGCAGCGGTGGCCGTAGTCGCCAAGACGCCCAAGGCCCCCGCCGTGCTGGCCACTGTCAGGAATGGGCCGTTGACCTGCCCAAGCGCCAGTCCGCCCAACGGCACCCCACCGAACGGCACCACCCATCGCCACGCTTCGCCGACCACCAAGGCCGCTACGAACGCCACGCCGCGCAGCGATGGCGGGCCAGGCACCACATGAGGTGCAGCCATGATCGCCGCCAGGGTCGGCACCGCAATGACGTATCCGGGCGCTGTCAGGTCGATGATGAAGGCCACGCCGAGCACGAAATAGCCGACCATGAACCACCAGGTCAGGGCGAAGCGTCTGAGGGGCCGATCGATCTGGCTGGTGATGGCGTACAGCACGCCCAGACCACCGACACCCAGCGGCCACCATCCCCATGGCCCCAAAGACAACGCGCTGAGCAGTCCGGCAGCCACGGCCACCAGCCGAGCCAACACCCGTGCCCTCCTGGTTTCTGTGGCGGAGCGGGCCAGTATCGACGTCATCCCGCACCCGCCCTGATGGTGTCGAGCACCGCGTCGGCGGTTTCGGATGCGTGGCGCACGCAGGCGCTGACGCCTGCGCCGCGGTACGACGCCCCGGTGACGAACAGGCCCGGAGCCTCGTGGCGGAGCGCAACCTCCAATGCCGTGACCCGTTCGCCGTGCCCCGGCGGGTACTGAGGCACCCGATCGGCCCACCGCGTGACCTGCCACTCCAGAATCGGCCCCTCGAAGCCGAGCATCGGCGCGAGTTGGCCCACCAGCGCGTCGACCAGCTCGTCGTCGTCCAGTTGCATGGCTCGATCGTCGCCAGACCGACCCGAGGTGACGTGCAGTACGAACGGTTCTCCAGCCCCGGTGTCTTCGAACTCGACCGATGTCGCCAAGATCTCGTCTGAGCCGAACAGCAGCCTGCCCCCTTCGGGGCCATCTGCTCGGAGGTCTTCTGGCCCGATGGCCAGCGTGGTCACCACCAGCGAAGTCGACGAGAACTTCGCCGCGTGTTTCGCTGATGCCGGGGCCCACGGTGCCAACATCGCCGCGGTGGCCGGTGCAGGACAAGCCAGTACCACCGAGTCCGCCTGCCACACGCTGTTGCGGGATCTAACGGCGTAGCGCCCGTCTTCGGCATCGACCGAGACGGGGCAAGAAGTCACGATCTCGACCCCATCGAGGGCCGAGGCGAGCCGTTCGGTGAGTACCGACATGCCACCCCTGAAGCCGCGCACCTGCCTGCGGTCAGAGCCTGCGCTGCGCTTTTCGATGCGGCCCAGCCCCTTCAGCAGACTGCGGTCGAGCCTGGCTGCCTCGGCGATGGCGGGTGTCGCCAGGCTAGAGCTGAGGTCGGCCGTGTTGGCCGCGTTCGCGCTGCCGATGATGGGGTCGACCAGCTTTGCGGCGACCTCAGATCCGAGGCGTCGCTCGATGAGTTCTGCCACCGGCTCGTCGTGGCCCGGCCAGTCGTCGGGCAAGACCAGGTCGAGACCGGCCCTGACCACGCCCCTCCACGAGACGATTCCCGATGTGGCGAGCTGCCAGAGGCTGGTCGGAACCCCGTCGATCAACCCGGGCGGCAGTTGCCTGAAGCGGTCGCGCGTCCACAGCTGGGTTATGAGATCGCGGGGAGGTTCGACCAGGTGATCGATGCCGAGGTCGTGGGTCAGCTGCATCACCGCTTCGTCCTCGGCGAACGACCGGGCGCCTACGTCGACACGTCGCCCCGCGAACTCGATGGTTCGCAGCTGTCCGCCCAGCCTGGAGCTGGCCTCGAACAGACGGATCTCGAGGTCTGTCCCCGATGTCGCGAGCCTGAAGGCGGTGACCAGGCCGGCGATACCACCGCCCACCACCGCCACCCGACGCCTGGTCATCGGTGCGACACGGTCCCTTCCTCGTGAACCAGCGCCACCACCTGTTCGAGGATCGCGGGATCGGTCGAGGGAAGCACGCCGTGCCCGAGGTTGAACACGTGCCCCGGGTGGCCGTCGTTGTCGGCCAGGACGCGGCGAACCTGCTCGGCGACCCGAGGCCACTGGGCATGGCAAACCGCAGGATCGAGGTTGCCCTGCAGGGCGACGCGACCGCCAGTGCGGCGTCTGGCCTCGCCCAGCGGGATGCGCCAGTCGACGCCGACCACGGTCGCTCCGGCATCGGCGAACATGGTCAGCAACTCGCCGGTTCCGACTCCGAAGTGCGCCATCGGCACCCCCAGGTCGGCCAGTTCGGCGAAGACGCGCGAGCTGTGGGGCAGCACGAACTCGCTGTAGTCGCGCGGTGCCAGAGCGCCCGCCCAGCTGTCGAACAGCTGGAACGCCGATGCGCCGGCCATGACCTGCGATCTGATCGACACGATCGACAGGTCGGTGAGGCGCTCCATCAGGGCGTGCCACAGAGCCGGATCGTCGAGCATCAGGGCCTTGGTGTTCAGATAGTCGCGGCTGGGGCGGCCCTCGATCAGATAGGAGGCGAGGGTGAACGGGGCGCCCGCGAAACCGATCAGCGGGATGTCGAGCTCTCGCACCAGGATGGCGATGGTGTCCAGCACATGGCCGGTGTCTGCTTCGGGGTCCAGGGGCCGCAGTCGTTCGAGGTCTGCCGCGCTGCGGAAGGGCTGTTCGACGACAGGTCCCACGCCGGGCACCACGTCTACCCCGAACCCGATGCACTCGGCCGGAACGACTATGTCCGAGTACAAGATCGCAGCGTCGACGCCATAACGACGGACCGGCTGGAGCGTTATCTCGGCACTGACCTCGGGGTCGCGAAGGGTCTGGAGGATGCTGCCCTCGCCTCGAATGGCGTGGTACTCGGGCAGGCTGCGGCCGGCCTGGCGCTGGAACCAGACGGGGACCCGGTCGTGGGGCTCGGCGCGGCAGGCTCGCAGGTAGTCGCTGTCGGCGAGGCGATGCGATGGGTGGTCGGAGGGGAGCATCGGCGTTCTTCCTGATCGTCTCGAACAGATGACGCTACCTCTGTGTCGGGTCGAACGGTTCACAGGTGTTGAGCCGTTGCGGAGTGGATAGCCTTGATGATTCCCCTCTTTGGACTTACTGGCGAGTGAGCGAACATCCGGAACTGGCCGCCGAACAGGCCTACATCGATCACGCCTACGAGTGCCTCGAGACGGCGCGCGCCCGCGCGACCCGTCTGCGCAACATGGTCGAGGTCGGCCGGGGCGGCACCACACAGGCGCGCTACGAGCGTGATGTCATCGAAGAGAGCATTCACACCCGACTCAGTCAGCTCGAGCTCGGCTCGGCCTCGCTGGTCTTCGGGCGTGTCGACACCACCGACGACGAGGTCTTCCACATAGGCCGTCTGGCGGTCGCCGACGAGCACCAGGAACCGGTGGTGGTCGACTGGAGGGCTCCGGTCGCCGAACCGTTCTACCGCGCGACCGGCCGCGACCCCATGGGCCTGGTTCTGCGCAGGCACTTCGTGTGCCGCGGTCGCCAACTGCTCGATCTCGAAGACGAGCTGTTCGACCTCGATCGCCTCGACGACACCTACCAGGGTCATGGCGCATTGTTGGCTGCGCTCGAACAGAACCGCACCGGCCAGCTGCGCGACATCGTGGCCACGATCCAGGGCGAACAAGACGAGATCATCCGCGACGAGTTGAAGGGCGTGGTGATCGTTCAGGGTGGCCCCGGAACCGGCAAGACGGTGGTGGCTCTTCACCGGGCCGCCTACCTGCTCTATACGCACCGATTCCCACTCGAGGGCCAGGGGTTCTGGTGCTGGGGCCGAACCGACTGTTCCTGCGATATATCGAAAGGGTTCTGCCATCGCTGGGCGAGGCGGGCGTGCACCTATCGGTTCTCGCCGACCTGGTGGCCGACATCTTCCCCGACACCCGGGTCAGGTTGGCCGACCGCCCGGGACAGGCTCGCATCAAGGGCGACCTGGCCATGATCGAGGTGGTCAGGCGAGCCGTGCGCGACCGTCAGCGAAAGCTGCGCCGGCCCCTGGTGGTTCCGTTCGGCCTGGTTCGACTGCGCCTGTCGGTCCAGCAGTCGGGGGCCATCGTCTCGGACGCCCGTCGCCGGTTCCGCAACCACAACCGAGCCCGCGCGTATGTCGAGTCAGAGGTCTACCGCGCTCTCGCCCAGAGCCATCGGTCGCTGCCCGACCCCGACATCGTCAGGGCGAGGCTGCACTCCAACAACGAGTTGCGCGCCGCTCTCGAGTGGATGTGGCCCGTTCTCACACCGCACCAGCTGCTGCGCGACCTTTTCGGCTCGAAGGCCTTGCTGAGGTCTGCGCTGAAGGCGGGCTTCGGTCGCCTCGACGAAATCGAACTTGACGCGGCTGTCGCCGAGTTGCACCGACAGCGGGGCGACCAACTCGCCGACTATGTGTGGGCAGACGCCGACGTGCCCTTGCTCGACGAGGCTCACGAACGCCTGGGCAGCCTGCCCGCCAACAAGGACGCCGAGGAGGTCAGGACCTACGGCCACATCGTCATCGACGAGGCTCAAGATCACAGCCCGATGGCGCTGCGTATGGTCGCCCGCCGTTCGCTCAACGGATCGTTCACCATCGTCGGCGACATCGCCCAGGCCACAGCGCCTGGTGCCGCATCGAGCTGGGACGAGGTGCTTTCGTTGCTGCCGCTGGGTCGCCGCGAACCGCGGGTGCGCGAGCTGACCCTCAGCTATCGCATCCCTGCCCCAAACCTCGAGCTGGCGCTGCGTGTTCTGGCGGTTGCTGCACCCGACCTGACACCTCCCGTCGCGGTGCGCGACAAGGGCGCGCCACCGGCGATGATTCGGGTCGGCCCAGCGTCGGTGCTGGACGCGGCCATATCGGCCGCACGAGACGAGCTGTCCGTACTCGACGGTGGCAGCGTGGCGATCATCGCCCCCGATTCGCTGATCGACGAACTCGACCGCAGGCTCGAAGCGACGGGCATCGAATACGGACGGGCCACCAACGCATCGCGCAACGTCACCGGACAGCTGCACCCCGAACTGGCGCTGGTGCCCGTCACCCTGGTCAAGGGCCTCGAACTGGACGGTTCGGTGGTCGTCGAACCGAGCCGAATCGTGGCCGAGGAACCCCAGGGCCTGAGGGCCCTCTATGTGGCGCTGACCCGCTCTACCAAGCGCCTTGCGGTGGTCTACTCCGAAGACCTGCCGGGGCCTCTGGCATCGGCAGGCTAGGGCGCGAGGACCAGCCTCACGCTGGGCTGTCAGGGCGCGAGGACGAGCCTCACGCCGTTGTTGTCTTCGGGGCGCACGGTTCGTAGACCATCTGGCGTCGTAACACTGTGCACGACGTCGATACCTGTGGTCTGGCTGAACCTGAGGTGGTGAAGTCGCCCTGTGCGGCCG
The DNA here is from genome assembly GCA_041394185.1 of Acidimicrobiales bacterium. Classification (NCBI taxonomy): domain Bacteria; kingdom Bacillati; phylum Actinomycetota; class Acidimicrobiia; order Acidimicrobiales; species Acidimicrobiales bacterium. The sequence continues at coordinate 503,246 of JAWKIQ010000002.1, read as the reverse complement.
CCCATCCACTCCACTGCAGAGCGCTCGGTGGGCCGCACCAGGCGCAGTCGCGCAGGCCCGGGCCATGCCAGCTCTCGATACTCGCCCAGCGTTTCGCTGCCCTCGTCGACGACCGCGCCGCCCAGAACGTCGACGAACATCGTGGTCGCCGAGCCCAGGTCTGCGACGAGGTGCACAATGCGCTCGAGCGCAGCCGTAGCGCGCGAACGCCCAGCCGGGTGCACCTCGGGGTCGACCGCACCCGGAACGCCGTCGGCGTTCGAGCCCTGGTACGCCAGCTGGATGACGATTCCGTGCGACGACTTGGGATGCAGGAATGCCTCCTGCCAGTCCTCGTTCTCGCGGTTCTCGCCCACGACCTGGTAGCCGGCACCGCGCGCGGTGGCGATCGCCTCATCCAGATCGGCGACCTTGAAGGTGATGTGATGGGGGCCAGGACCGTTGCGATCGAGGAACCGTCGCAGGAAGTCGAACTCCTCGACGTTGCGAGGCTCGAGGATCTCGATGCGAACGTCGTTTGCGAACGCCACCTGGCAGAAATGGAACCCCACCGAGATCATCCCGCCGGCCCAGCGGCCGCCAAGGTCTCCCGCGTAGCGCCACAGGTTGTCCCATCCGCTCTCGGAGGCCACGGCGACGTGGTCGAGATCTGTGGTCTTCAGGTTGGGTGGCGCCATGGGCAACATCTTCGCGGTTCGTGCACGAAACGTTCCAACGTGATGGAATCTGCTCGCGCCCTGAACAGCCCTCGACTAAGGACAGCCTTGTGTGGACGTGGACCCTGCCCCCCGAATTCGGTGATCCCCGAAAGCGGATGCTGTTCAACATCGGAATGCCCGCGGCCGTTGTCGCCATGGTCGGTCTTGGCATCACATTCGGCGAAAGAACCCTGATCATCATCGGGGTCATGACGTTTGGCATCTACCTGCTGGGCCTGGCGGAGAACTCGCGCACCCGGCGGTTTTCGGTGACCATCGCCGACGGATCGCTGACCATCGACGATGGCAGACAGGCGCGCAGCATGGCGGTCGCAGAAATAACCGAAGTCAAGGTTCGTCATCGCTCATCGACCGGCGGAGGCCGTTGGAGCGTCGAGGCCCTGGGGGCCGGCAAGGCCGTCACGCGGTCGATACCCGCATATCAGGGCTGGATCAACGTCGACGAGGCGACCGCCGCCGACCTGGAGCAACAGCTGAACTCTCAGCTGGGCCTGGCCAAGCGTTCGGCGACCCTGATGCAGGGGTTTCCTGCGCCCGAACCCAGGGCGACAGGCATCGAGGCGGGCGATTTCGAGTGGAGTCCCCGCGTCAGCCCCAAGGCCGAACGCAACCGGAAACGGATTCGCTTCTTCATGCTCGGCGCAGCACTGGCTGTGGCCGTTTATGCCGGCATCTCCGAACGCGACTCGGGCACCGTAGGTGTGATCCTGTCGGTCACGGTCGTGCCCGGGCTCATCGTCGGGTTCTGGGCGGTCATCGACTGGCTGTATCGCGTCGGGCGCGGCACCCGTGTGGCTGTGGCCGACGGCCAGCTGGTGATTCAGCGTTCTGCCAGGGCCAAGCCTGTCAGCATCCCCACCCAGCAGGTCGCTTCGGTAACCGTCGACTCGAGCGTCCAGACGAATATCACTGCCGAAACCCACACGCGCACCACTGTTTGGCTATTGACCGTCACCGATCTCGACGGCAACACCACCAAGACCCAACTCGGCAACGGCTTCGGGCTGGCGACCACCCGAGACGACTACGCAATGCTCGAGGCCGAACTGAAGGCGCGGGTGGGCTGAGCGCCTGCCGCAGCGGCCCGGCTGCTCGATGTCCCAGCGCATCAATAGGCTGAGCGGGTGTCTCAGCAGGTCCTCGAACGGTTCTCGCCGGTTGTCCGCGAGTGGTTCGACACCACCTTCAGGGCCCCCACCGACGCCCAGATCCAGGGTTGGGACGCCATCTCCCGAGGCCGCCATTCGCTGATTCTGGCTCCCACGGGTTCGGGTAAGACGCTTGCCGCGTTCTTGTGGGCCATCGACCGCATCATGACCGACCCGGTGCCCGACAAGTCTCAAAGGTGCCGGGTGCTTTACATCTCACCGCTGAGGGCCTTGGCGGTCGACGTCGAGAAGAACCTGCGGTCTCCGCTGCGCGGCATCGCCCTGGCTGCCGAGCGTTCCGGCGCCGTGGTGCACGAGCCGACGGTTGGTGTGCGCACCGGCGACACCCCGCCCGACGAACGCCGTCGGCTGGTCACCCGGCCGCCCGACATCCTCATCACCACGCCCGAGTCGCTGTTCCTGATGCTGACCTCCAAGGCGCGCGAGACACTGCGCAGTGTCGAGTACGTCATCATCGACGAGATCCACTCGGTCGCGGCAACCAAACGTGGCTCTCACTTGGCGCTGTCGCTCGAGCGCCTCGACGAGATCTCGGCCCGCCCGCCACAGCGCATCGGGCTGTCTGCCACACAACGTCCCCTGGACGAGATTGCGCGGTTTCTGGCCGGGTTCCAGGCCGGCGCCGCCCGCGATGTTGCCGTGGTCGACGTCGGGTCGACCAAGGAGCTCGATATCGAGGTGATCGTACCGGTCGACGACATGGCCGAACCCGCCAGGGGAGCCGACCTCGACGCGTCTTCGCCCCAGAACTCGATATGGCCTTCGATCCATCCTCGGCTTCTGGAGCTGATTCTCGAGCATCGTTCCACCATCATCTTCGTCAACGCCAGACGCCTGGCAGAGCGCTTGGCCAGCAGGCTGAACGAGCTGCACCTGTCGGGGCAGAACCGCGGCGACACCTATGAGGGTTCGTCGGTGGCCGAGGGCGAGGAGTTGGTCAAGGCGCACCACGGCTCACTCAGCCGCGAACAGCGCCTGCAGATCGAAGACGAACTGAAGGCCGGCAGGCTGCGCGCTCTGGTGGCTACCAGCTCGCTCGAGTTGGGCATCGACATGGGTGCCGTCGACCTGGTCATCCAGGTCGAGTCTCCAGGCTCGGTGTCGTCGGGTCTGCAGCGCATCGGTCGGGCGGGTCACCAGGTCGGTTCTCCCAGCCGGGGCAAGGTCTTCCCCAAGCACCGGGCCGATCTGCTCGAGGCCGCAGTGGTCGTCGAGCGGATGAAGGGCGGGCTGATCGAGCGCACCCATTATCCCCGCAACCCGCTGGACGTGTTGGCCCAACAGATCGTCGCCATCTGTGCGATGGAAGACAGGCGCACCGACGAACTGCTGAGCCTGGTCAGAGGTGCGGCCCCGTACCACGAACTGACCGACGAGGTCTTCGAGTCGGTGCTCGACATGTTGTCTGGTCGCTATCCCAGCGACGACTTTGCCGAACTGCGGCCGCGCATCGTGTGGGATCGTGTGGCCGGGGTGGTTCGCGCTCGGCAGGGCGCCGGTCGGCTCGCGGTGACCAATGCCGGCACCATCCCCGACAGGGGCCTGTACGGGGTGTTCTCGGTCGATGGCCGCCGGGTCGGCGAGCTCGACGAGGAGATGGTGTACGAGAGCCGTGTCGGCGAGGTGTTCCTGCTGGGTGCCAGCTCGTGGCGAATCGAGGAGATAACCCCAGACCGCGTGGTCGTCAGCCCCGCACCTGGGCAGCCGGGAAAGATGCCGTTCTGGCACGGCGACGGCCCGGGTCGTCCACTCGAACTGGGGCAGGCAATCGGCGCATACTCGAGGGGCCTTCTCGACGGCTTGCCCACCGATGTCGAGGCGGCTGCGGCCGCAGGCGAGCTCGACGCAACCCTGGCCGCCCTGACCCAACGCAGCGACCTCGATCGGCGTTCTGCCCTGAATCTGCTGCGTTTCCTGTCCGAACAACGCGGTGCCACCGGTGTGGTCCCAGACGATCGCACCATCGTCGTCGAACGGTTCCGCGACGAGATCGGCGATTGGCGGGTCTGCGTGTTGACCCCCTTCGGTGCTCGGGTTCATGCCCCGTGGGCCATCGCCGTTCAGTCTCGCCTCGAAGAGCGCTTCGACATGCCGGTCGACACCATGTGGACAGACGACGGCATCGTCTTGCGGCTCCCCGAGTCTCAAGACCGGCTTCCTCTCGAAGACCTGATGCTCGACCCAGACGAGATCGAAGACCTCATCGTGGCCCAGCTGCCAGGCACGGCCATGTTCGCTTCGAGGTTCCGCGAGATCGCGGGCCGAGCCCTGTTGTTGCCCCGACGTCGGCCGGGCCAGCGCACGCCCTTGTGGCAACAGCGTCAACGCGCCGCCAACCTGCTGCAGGTCGCCGCCAGATATCCCGGCTTTCCCATGCTTCTCGAAGCATCGCGCGAATGCTTGCAAGAGGTCTTCGACGTGCCGGCCCTGCGCGACCTTCTGACCGACATCCACCGGCGCAAGGTTCGCCTGGTGCCGGTCGACACCGAGCAAGCGTCGCCCATGGCCCAGTCGCTGCTGTTCAACTGGATCGCCACCTTCATGTACGACGGCGACGCTCCGTTGGCCGAGCGCCGGGCAACCGCCTTGGCGCTCGATCGCGATCTGCTGCGCGACCTTCTCGGTGCCGAAGAGCTGCGCGAGCTGATCGATCCGGGTGTCCTCGCCGATCTCGAGCTCGAGCTGCAACGCCTGGTCGACGATCGCAAGGCGCGCGACGCCGACGAGTTGACCGACCTGTTGAGGGTGCTTGGCGATCTGACCCTCGCCGAACTCGCCGCCCGGTGTGCGTTCGAGCCCTCGCGTGCCGTGGAAGACCTGCTGCAGCAGCGCCGCATCGTCGAGGTCTCGATCGCCGGCGACACCAGGTACATCCTCGGCGAAGACGCCGGCCGCTACCGCGACGCCATCGGTTGTGCGCTGCCGGTGGGCCTGCCGGGCGCATTCACAGAGTCGGTGGCTGATCCTCTCGGTGATCTGGTCGCCAGATGGGCCCGCACCCACGGGCCTTTCTTGGCCGGCGAACCGGCTCGTCGTCTGGGCGTGCCCATCGACCGCGCCCGTGAGGCGATCGCACGGGTGGCAGCCCTCGGGCGTCTGACCCTGGGCGAGTTCCGGCCCGATGGTCGCGAACGCGAGTGGTGCGACGTCGACGTGCTGCGGTCGTTGCGGCGGCGGTCGTTGGCTGCGCTCAGGCGCGAGGTCGAGCCGGTGTCGCCCGATGCCTTGGCCAGGTTTGTCACGCGGTGGCACGGTCTCGACCGGCCTCGGCGAGGTCACGACGCACTGGTCGACGTCCTGGTTCAACTGCAGGGCGCAGCGATACCGGCCTCGGTTCTCGAGAACGACGTTCTGGCATCGAGGGTCGCAGACTTTCGCCCCGCCGACCTCGACTCGCTGATCTCGTCGGGCGTCGTGGTGTGGGCCGGCGCAGGAGGCCTCGGATCTTCCGATGGTCGTATCCGCTTGGCTTTTCGCGAGCAGGCCCACCTGCTGCTCGACCCACCCAACGACCCGCCCGAGGGCGCGGTCCACGAAGCCCTGCGTTCACACCTTGCCGAGCGTGGTGCCTCGTTCTGGCCAGAGCTGTTCAGCGCTTCAGGAGTGGCCGACGAGGCCGAGGTCTTGGCGGCGTTGTGGGACCTCGTCTGGGCCGGCGAAATCACCAACGACACCTTGGCCCCGGTTCGGGCCATGCTTTCGGCCACGTCTTCGCGTCCGGGTCGCGCCGCCAGGGGCTCCAGAGGCAGGCCGCGGCCCGGGCAGCTGCGCCGTGTTGGCCCGCCGTCGGCCGCCGGGCGTTGGTCGCGCACCTCTTCACTGTTCGCTCAACCCGCCACCGAGACCGAACGGGCCCACCTCAGGGCCCTTCAGCTGATCGAGCGACACGGCGTGTTGACCCGAGAAGGCGCGCTTGGCGACGGCGTGGTCGGAGGGTTCGCTGCCGTGTATCCGGTGCTTCGGGCTCTGGAAGAGCGTGGCCAGGTCAAGCGGGGTTATTTCGTAGAAGGCCTGGGCGGGGCCCAGTTCGCGGCTTCTGGCGCCGTCGACCGGCTGCGTGAGTTTCGCGAGGCCGCCGAGTTGCCACAGGTCGACGTGCTGTCGGCGGTAGACCCTGCCCAGCCCTACGGCGCCACCCTGCCATGGCCACAGTCGCCAGGGCGCCCGTCGCGAACCGCCGGCGCCTATCTCGTTGTCGTCGACGGACAGCCGGTGGTGTTCGTCGAGCGGGGCGGCAGGTCGCTCGCAACCTTCGAGTCAGCCATCGAGTCCATCGATGTGTGGATAGACCCACTGCGGGCGCTGGTCGACACTCGGCGGCTGAAGTCGCTGGAGGTCGCCAAGATCGACGGCGAGCCGGCCCACGGCTCTCCCTTGGCCCAAGCCCTGATCGATGCCGGCTTCTCGGCCGGCTACAAAGGGCCCACCTATCGTGCCTGAGGGCGACACGCTCTGGAACCATGCGAACACCCTGCGGCCGGTGCTGGTCGGTCAGCCGGTCACCGATCTGCGGGTGCACCGCAATCGCAAGAAGGGCCCTCGCAGGGGGGTTGGTGTGGCTGCGGTCGAGGCTCGCGGCAAGCACCTGCTGATCACCTTCGACGACGGTGTCGTGTTGCACACACACCTTCAGATGACCGGGGTATGGCACCTATACAAAGCCGGCGAACGCTGGCGGCGCAGCCCTGGCGCCATGCGGGCGCTGGTTCAGGTGCCCGACGCCGTGGCGGTGTGCTTCTCGGCGCCAACAGTGGGCCTTTATCACCCCGAAGAGCCGGGGCTCAGGCCGTGGCAGCGGATCGGCCCCGACCTGTGTCTGCCCGACTGCGACTTCGACCAGATTGCCGTCAACCTCGAACGCTCCGACGGATCACGCCAGATGGCCGACGTATTGCTCGATCAGGCGATCGCTGCCGGAATCGGCAACGTCTACAAGTCTGAAGCGCTGTGGTTCGAACGCGTATCGCCCTTTGCCCGGCTCGACAGCCTCGACGAGCAAGCCCGATCGGGCCTGTATCAGCGGGCGTCGCGGCTGCTGCGCCAGAACCTCGGCCGGGCCAAACGGCGAACGCTCGGCAATGGACTGGCTGTATATGGCCGTGGGGGGCGCGACTGCCCTCGTTGCCGCGCCACGGTCTCGTCGGTCGAACACGGCGATGACCTGTTGCGCGTCTCGTATTGGTGTCCCCGATGTCAGCCCGCCACCACCGACCCCGCTCTGGGTCATGGCAACGCTGCTGGGGAATGATTCAGGCTCGGCCCAGGACGGCGTCGACGGTGATCTCTATAGCGACGCGGTCGGGTCGCTGCTTGGGGTCGCGGTATCTCTCGCCATATCGGCGCATGGCCTCGGCGCATCGTTGTGGATCTGATGTACCCACTGCGCGGCCTTGAAGCGTCAGCCACCGCCCACCGTCGACTTGGCACAAGGTGACGTCTGTAGGCGCCGCTTCGATCAGCTGGTACTTGACCGAGGCTGCGAACGTTATGACCCTGGCCAGCCCGGCGTCGGCATCCCAGGTGAAGCCCACCGGTGTCACGTGTGGCGCCGCCCCGGGCCGGGGTATCGACAGCGTCGCCAGATGCCGTTCGGCGAGAAAGTTGATCACGCCTTCGGGAAGGTCGGTGGGGTCGAATCGCGCCATCGCCTGCCCCTACTGGTAGCTGATCGCTTCGAGGATGTTCATTCGTGCGGCCCTGATGGCGGGGTACAGGCCCGCGACCATGCCGCCCAGGCCGGCGAGGATGGCATACAGAACCAGCGAACCCCACGGCACTGCGAACGTGTTGACGACCGAATCGGGAAGCGCCACCACGGCCGCCCAACCGAACACCAAACCCAGAACGGTGCCCAGAATGGCTCCGAACACGGCGATCAGCACGGCCTCCCAGCGCACCATCGAGCGAACCTGGCGAGCCGTCATGCCAACGGCCCGGAGCATGCCGATCTCGCGGGTGCGCTCGACAACCATCAGGGTCATCGTGATCAAGATGCCGAGGATCGCGATCACGAAGGCAAACAGCAAGAACACGTTGATCACGATGAGCATGCCGTCGACCTGGGCCTCCTGGCTGGCCAGGAACTCGGTGCGGTCCTGGATCTGAATCTGTGGGAAGTCCTCGGCCACGGCTTCTATTGCAGCGCGAGCTGCCTGCGCGTCGACTCCGTCGGCAGACTTGCCCATCACGAACAGGTCCGAGTCGAGGGAGAAGAACCGGTCCCAGGTGGCCAGATCTATCGCCCAGTTGTCGAGGATCTGGGCGTCTTCGTAGACCGCGGCTACAGGCATCTCGACGGACTCGCCCGAGGCGAATTCGACCGTTATCGAGTCGCCTGCTGTCACGCCCAGGTCTCTGGCCGGGTCCTGGTGCAGCGCAATCGACAGCGGTGGCGCGTCGGAGAACGATCCGCTGATCACCGATGCATCGATCATGCCGTCGAGTTGATCGAAGTTGGTGGCGATGACGTTCTTGATGTCGCCGTCCACCCTGATGTTGCCGAACCTGAAGGCGGCCACCTGTCCGAACTCGTCGGTGTCACGAAGCCGTTCGGCGAACCCGGCACCGAAGCCTCCGTTGCCGAACCCATTGGGCTGGGCGATGAAGTCGGCGGTGACCGACTCGTCCAAGATGCTCGAGATCGTGTCCTTCAACGACTGGCCGAACACCGAGGCGCCGACCGTCAGCGCCAAGCCGATCATCAACGCACCGGCGGCCGCGGCCGTGGTGCGCGCCGAGCGGGCGCTGTTTTGTTGAGCGAGCAGGCCCGACACCTTGAGCCACGGCAGCTTCTTGAGTGGCGACCCGACAGCGCTGACGATGGGTGCGGCGAACAGGGGGCTCAGCGTGGTGACGCCCACAAATACCAGGACCGACCCGAACCCCAGCGCAACCGCGAGCCCTATGCCCGATACGGCCCCTCCCAGGCCCAGGGCCATCAACACGGCGCCGAAGACCGTCAAGATCGCGCCGACGATCAGCCGAGCGCGCGGCCGATCTGGGATGTGGAAGCCCTCTTGCACCGCTGCCGCGGGCGGAACGCGGCCGGCGTGGAACGCCGGAAGCAACGAGGCCGCGATGGTCACACCCAGGCCGATGATGAAGGCGGTGACGACGGTCAGCGGTGCGATGTTGATGTCGAACTCGGGCAGGCTGAACCCGGCCGCGTTCATCAGTGCTCGAGCCACCCATGCCAGGCCTGCTCCCACACCGATTCCCAGGACCGATGCGATGAGGCCGATGGTTACTGCCTCGGTCAGCACCGAGCCGCGAATCTGTGACGTGGTCGCCCCGATTGCTCGCATCAAAGCCAGCTCTCGAAGGCGTTGGCCAATGGTGATGTTGAAGATGTTGGTGATCAGGAACGCCGCTACCAGCAGCGATACCAGGCCAAAGCCGGTGAAGAACCAGCCGAGGGCATCGATGATCACGCCGAAATCGGCCTGGTCCTCGGCTACGACGGCCTCGGTCGTGACGGCTTCGGCGTTGTCTGGCAGAACCTCTTGAATGCGGCTGGCGAGGGTGGCTGGCGCAACCCCTTCCTCGGCGCGAACCGAGATCGTCTGCAGCAGACCCTCGGTGTCGGTGAGCTCGCGGAACTCGTCGAAGTCGTAGGCCGTCAGCACCGCCCCCAGAAGGGCGTTCTCGTCGCCGAAGGTCATCAGGCCCGACAGCGTGAACTGCTGGCGGCCTTCGGGGAAGATGATGTCGTAGGTCTGGCCGATCTGGAAGTCGTGGAGTTCGGCCGAGTCGATGTCGATCACGAACTCGCCCCTCTGGGGGGCAGAGCCCTCGGTCAGGGTCACGGGCGACATCGAGGAGTCGGACCACGTGACGCCCAGCAACGGTGGGCCGAACGTCGGCAGCGGCTCGCCGTCGGAATCGATGGGGATGATTCCGGGGAACCCGACACCGGCCATGGCGTCTGCAACGCCGTCGACGCCCTCTACGAGGCCCAGCACCGACTCGTCGAACACCGGGTCGTCCTGGAAGTCGCTTTCCGAGAACTCGACGTAGCCCCGCACCTCTACGTCGACCTGGGCGTTGATGTCTTCGATCAGGCCGTTGAAGGTCTCCTTGAGGCCGTCGCGAAGCACGAAGCTGGCCACGACGAACGAAACGCCCAGAAGTACTGCAAGTGTTGTGAGGAGGAACCGGACCAGGTGGCCCCTGATCCCTTTGAGGGTTATTCGGAGCATTGGTTCACGCGTCCAGCGACTTGATGCGATCGATGATCGCGTCGACGTCGGGGTCCGAGATGTCGTCGACTATGTGGCCATCGGCGAGGAACACCACCCGGTCGGCGTAGGAGGCCGCATTGGGGTCGTGGGTGACCATGATGATGGTCTGGCCGTACTGGTCGACGGCCATGCGCATGAAGTCGAGGATCTGGTGGCCGCTTCGGCTGTCGAGGTTGCCGGTGGGCTCGTCGGCGAAGATGATGTAGGGCCTGCTCGCCAATGTGCGCGCAACCGCTACGCGCTGTTGCTGGCCACCCGATAGTTCGTTGGGACGATGGCTCATGCGGTCGGCCAGGTCGACGTGGTCGACCACCGTCTTCAGCCATTCCTCGTCGACGGCCTCGCCGGCCAGCAACTGGGGCAGGGTCATGTTCTCGCGGGCCGTCAGCGTGGGTATCAGGTTGAACGCCTGGAAGATGAAGCCGACCCGATCTCGGCGCAGCAGCGTGAGCTGGCGCCGCGACAGTGATCCCAACTCGGTCTGGTCGATGTACACAGACCCAGAGGTCAGCTCGTCGAGGCCGGCCATGCAGTGCATCAGGGTCGACTTGCCAGAGCCCGATGGGCCCATCACGGCCGTGAACTCGCCAGCGAAGAACTCGACGTCGATGCCGTCGATGGCCCGCACCGCCGTGTCTCCATAGCCATAGATCTTCGTGGCCCCGACAGCCCGGGCAGCAGCCGTTCGAGTCGAGGTTGAGGTGGTGGTCATTCGAGGTCTCCTCCCGCCACACTGGCGACCGCTCAGACGCTACCTCTGATGGTGGTGGTTTTCGCTCGGCTTTCGGATGCACCACCTCTCTAGACTGGTGACATGCCATGTCCCTCATGCGGTTCAGCAGTGCCCGCAGGCGCCCGGTTTTGCCCTGCCTGTGGTCACCTGCTCGTGCTGTCCGAAGAGCGGCGTGTGGTCACGGTCCTGTTCGCGGATCTGGTGGGGTTCACCGCCCTGTCCGAGCGCGCCGATCCCGAATTCGTCAAACATCTGATCGACAGGTGCTTCGAGCGCCTGGTCGCCGACATCACGGCTTTCGGCGGAACCGTCGACAAGATCGTCGGCGACGCCGTGGTGGCTCTGTTCGGTGCGCCCAGGGCCCACGAAGACGACGCCGAGCGTGCGGTGCGCGCCGCGCTTCGGATGCAACGCAGCCTGGTCGACGTGACGTCCGATGTCGGCGTAGAGATCAAGATGCGCATCGGCATCAACACCGGCGAGGTCCTGGTCGGAGCGATCGGCGCCGGTGGCGACTACACCGCCATGGGTGACACGGTGAACCTGGCGTCGCGACTCGAATCGATGGCCGAGCCGGGCGAGATACTCGTTGGGCCTGCTACCCGCGACGCCACCGCCGACGCCATCGAGTTCGAGCCTCGCGGAACGGTGAAGATCCGTGGCCGTGACGACGAGACAGCCGTCTGCGTCGCGGTGGGTGAGTTGCGGCCTCCAGGCAGGATGAGGCGTTCGGTCAACGCACCCCTGGTCGGTCGGGGCCCCGAGCGCAAGCATCTCAGCGCTGCCATCGACGCGTCTGTCGAACGTCGCAGGGCCCACCTGATTTCGATCTTGGGCGAAGCCGGCCTGGGCAAGACCCGCCTGGCCGAAGAGGTCGCCGCCGACTGCGAGGTTCGCCACGACGCCCTCGTCCTCGAGGGGCGTGTGTTGCCTTACGGCGAGACCAACCCTTATCGACCCATCGGCGAGGCCCTCGGAGCGGCCTTCGAAATCGACCCCGGCGATTCACAACAAGCCGCGTCCCAGAGGGTGTGGGCGATCGTTCGCAAACTCATCGGGCCCGCCGCCGACTCGTCCGACATCGACATGGCGGCGCGAGCGGTCATGTACGCCCTCGGTTATGACAACACCGAGGGTCCAGACCCCGGACGCAGGCGAGACGAACTCAGCGCCGGGCTGGCGTTGCTGTTCGACGCGGCCATGTCCCGGCGCCCTCTGGTGTTGGCCCTGGGCGATCTTCACTGGGCCGACCACAGACTCCTCGAACTGCTCGAAGAGTTGTTGGCGTCGCTGATTCAGTCGCCTTTCATCATCTTGACCACCGCCCGTTGGGTCATCGACGAAGAGCGCTGGGTGGCACCCCCCGGACGGCACAACACATCGGTCGTCAACCTTGTGCCCCTTGGCCGCGACGCGTCTGCCGAACTCGTGCGCTCGTTGTTGGGCAACGAGGTCGACGAGCGCCTCATCGACGTCATCTACGAGCGCAGCGGAGGCAACCCGTTCTTCCTCGAAGAACTCTCGGCCCTGTTGCGCGATGCTGACGGTGCCAGCCGCCGGGATCTCACCGAACGGCTCACCACCCTGCCCGACACACTCAGGGGGCTCGTGGCTGCCAGGCTCGACGCCCTCGACCCTGACGAACGTCGAATGGTCGACGACGCCGCGGTCATCGGCCGCTCTGGCCCGGTGTACGCACTGCTGATAATGGCTGCGGGTGAGGGCAACCAGAACCCCGAGCACACGTTTGGCCGTCTGGTCGACAAGGACGTGTTCGCCACCGAGGCCGACCGCTGGCTGTTTCGTTCCGAGGCCGTGCGCGACCTGGCCTACACGACTCTCACCAAGACGCGCAGGGCGGTCACCCACTACGGCATCGCCCAATGGCTCGACAGCCACACCGAAGCCAACCGCAAGGCGGGCGAGATCGCCGCGGTGGCCAGGCACTACAGCGCGGCTGCCCAGCTGTACGTCGAGATGGCCGGCATCAGCGATCTTCCGTCGAACATCGTCGACGTTGCCATCGCCAGCCTCGTAGAGGCCGGGTCCAGGGCCAGCGCGCGCGACTCGCACCTGATCGCAGGTCGCATGTATGCCGAAGCTCTGGGCTTGGTAGGCCCCGACGACCCCCGTCGCGCCGAGATCGCGATCGGTCGTGCCAAGGCTCGTGTTGGTCTTCGCGAGCTTGCGGGTGCCACGACCGATGCACAAGAAGCCCAACGGGTCGCCTCGATGCACGGCGATGACAGGTGCGTGGCGTCGGCCACGACGCTGCTGGGTGAGATCTCAACCCTGGGTGGCGACCCGCGCCGCGGCGAACAACTGTTGGACGAGGCCATCGAGCTATGGCGCCGCCTCGACGATCCTGCCGAGGTGGCCGAGACATTGCGCCTTCACGGCATGGCGCACATGTCTCTGGGCGAACGCCTGAATGCCGAGCAAGACTTTCTCGAGGCCCTCAACGTCTTCGTCGAACTCGGAGACTCGACAGGCGAGGCCTGGTGCCAGCAGAACCTGGCCTGGCTGTCGTTCGAGAGCGGCCGCATGGCCGAAGCAACGAAACGAATCGACCGATCCATCGAACTGTTCGCCCAAAACGACGACGCCGGCGGGCTGGGCTGGGCGTTGGGCTTGTCTGCGTTCCTGATGTTCCACACCGGCGAGAGCGCCGAGGCCGAAACCACCGCGTCGATGGTGCTCGAAGAAGCGCTCAAGCGTGGCGACCGATTCGGCGAGACCATGATGCGGCTGCTGTTGGCGACCATCGCTTTGTGGCGTGGCGAATGTCGCAAGGCGGTCGACGCCGGCCGAGAGGCGTTGGTGACGCTTCGCGACATCGAATCGGTGTTCGGCCAGGTTCAGGCGCTGGCCACCCTGTCCAGGGCTCATGCAGCCATGGGCGAGCTGGAAGCCAGCCGCGAGTGCATAGAAGAGGCGCTGACCTTGGCAGAGAACGAGCCTGGTACGCCCCAGCTCGATCTCGCTCTGATGGTCGCCGGAGCGGCCTCGGCCCAGATGGGTTTGGCCGAGCGGGCCAGGGAGTACCTCGACCAGGTCGGCGACGATCCCGATGGGCCGAACATTCTGGGCAGCACCGATCGTCAGGTCACCCGCGCCCTGGCCAGCCTTCAGCTCGGCGAACTCGACCAGGCCACCGAGATCCTCGCTGCCCTCGACCGCAACGGCGAACGAGGTGACTATCACGGGTGCGTTCACGCGTTGGCCGCCGTGAGCCGGGGCGATATCGATGACGCATTGGCCAGTGCCGAGAAGGTTCGGAGTTCGGCCAAGGCGACCTACCTAGACCGCAGGTCTGCCAACATCGCCCGAGCTCTGGCCTTTGCCCGCGCCGGGCGCGTCGAAGACGCCGAGGATGCCTTCGACGAGGCCACCGAAATGATCGACCAGACCGAGTCGCGCCTGTCGCAGGCCGTCGTGCGTCTCAGCCAGGCGGTTGCCTACGAGTTCTTGGGGCATCCCGAGGCCGTCGTGGCCCGAGCCATAGCCGAGATGTCGCGCGATTCGCTCGGCGTCAGCCTTGCCGGCTGGGAAGCCCTGTTTCGCAACGCTTTGGGGGTCGGCGCTCACAAGGCGCACGAAGCCGGCTGATCCCAGCCCCGCCGTGTGACATCGTATTCGCCATGTCATTCGAAAAAGTCGGAGTAGTCGGCTGCGGCCTCATGGGTTCCGGTATCGCAGAGGTTTGTGCCAGGGCGGGCCTCGATGTCTTGGTGGCCGAATCGTCGCCCGCAGCCGTCGAGGCCGGGGCAGCCCGGATCGAGAAGTCGCTCGGTCGTGCCGTGCGAGCCCAGAAGATGTCAGAGGACGAGATGGCGGCTGCAATGGCCAACATCAGGTTCACCGACGACATGGCGCAGATGGCCGATCGACAACTCGTCGTCGAAGCTGTGGTCGAGGACGAGGCCGCCAAGGTGGCGGTCTTCCAATCTCTCGATCAGGTGGTCGAGAGTCCCGATGCGGTTCTGGCGTCGAATACCTCGTCGATTCCGATCATGAAGCTGGCGATGGCTACCAAGCGCCCCCAGCAAGTCGTGGGTGTCCACTTCTTCAACCCGGTGCCGGTGATGGGTTTGGTAGAGCTGGTCACGTCGTTGCTCACCGGCGACGAAACCGCCCAACGATGCCGCGACTTCGCTTCGGACGTGTTGGGCAAGCGGGTCATCGACTCGCAAGATCGGGCCGGGTTCGTAGTCAACGCCCTGCTCATCCCCTACCTGCTGTCGGCGATTCGGATGATGGAGTCGGGCTTCGCCAGCGCCGAAGACATCGATGCGGGCATGGTTCTCGGTTGCAACCACCCCATGGGCCCGCTGGCATTGGCCGACCTGATCGGTCTGGACACGACCATGGCTGTTGCCGAGTCGTTGTACGAAGAGTTCAAAGAGCAGCTGTATGCCCCGCCGCCCTTGCTCTCGCGCATGTGCGACGCTGGCCTGCTGGGTCGCAAGTCGGGGCGCGGCTTCTACGTCTACGACCGTTGAACCAGCCCGCGGTCCAGGCCGTGGTGTTCGACCTCGGCAACGTCTTTGTCGAGTGGAGTCGCGAGCGGCTCTACGAACCCTTGATCCCCGACCCTGATGAACGCCGCCGGTTTCTCGACAACGTGCTGACGGCCGATGTCAACATGCGGCTCGATGCGGGCGAGACGTTCGAACACGTTCTGGGCGAGCTGGCGGCCAAACACCCCGACCAGCGAGACCTGGTGCTTGCCTTCGAGTCCGACTGGGAGCGTTCCCTCGGGTTGGTCGACGAACAGATGGTCGAGCTTCTCGCCGAACTGCGCGGACGGCTGCCGGTATTGGCGCTGACCAACTGGTCGGCCCAGACCTTTCCGGTGGCCCTATCGCGTTTCGAGTGGCTCGGCTGGTTCGACGCACACGTGGTCAGCGGCCGCGAGCGCGTCACCAAACCCGACCCTTCGATCTACCGCATCTTGTGCGAACGCCACCGCGTGCGGCCGGGTCATGTGTGGTTCACCGACGATTCGCACGCCAATGTCGAAGCGGCCCGGAGCCAGGGCTGGAGAGCCGAGCTGTTCGTCGACGCCGCCACTGCGCGCGTCCACCTGAGCGACTTGGGTGTGCTGGGCTGAGGGTCCGCCCGACAGCGCGGGATGTGACCTAGCGACGCCGCGCCTGCTAGACGAATGCCCTACGGCGGTCGACGACTTCATTGCGAGGGGAACGTGAACGAAAAGGCCATTCCGGCAGGAATCGACGCTGGTCGCGTCAGTGACTGGCTCGACTCCAACGTCGACGGCGTGCAGGGTCCCTACGAGTTCGCGCTCATCGCAGGCGGCCACTCGAACCTTACGTTTTCCGTACAACCCGCCGACGGCCCAACGCTGGTGCTCAGACGGCCCCCGCTTGGGCATGTCCTGGCCACGGCCCACGACATGGAACGCGAACACAAGATCATCACCGGCGTGGGTCTGACCGACGTGCCCGTGCCTGTGACGATGGGGCTTTGTGTAGACAACGAGGTGAATGGTGCTCCGTTCTATGTGATGCGCCACGTGTCAGGCCCCGTGCTGCACTCCGACGTAGAGGCGGCGGCAATGCCCGAGGCCGAGCGAACCGCCCTGGGCGCAGACGTGATTGAGGTGTTGGCGCGGCTGCACTCGGCCGAACCCGACGACATAGGCCTGGGCGATCTGGGCAAGCGTGAGGACTACATCGGTCGGCAGCTGCGCAGGTGGACCCGCCAGTGGGAGAACTCCAAGACACGCGAACTACCCGAGATGGAGGAGGCGCAGCGTCTGCTGACCGAGAGCCAGCCCGAGCAGGTTGGTGCGGCCATCGTCCACGGTGACTATCGCCTCGGCAACATGATCGTCGGCGATGGTCGTGTCAGGGCGGTCCTCGACTGGGAGCTGTGCACCCTGGGTGACCCACTCGCCGACGTCGGTTATCTGATGAACAACTGGGTCGGCCCGGGCGAGGAGGTCGCCGGCAGCAGCGGCCCCACCATCGTCGGCGGTTTCGGCGAGCGCGACGCCCTGCTGGCCCGCTACCAGGAACTCACGGGGCGCGATGTGTCGGGAATCGACTATTACCGCGCCTTTTCGTACTGGCGGCTTGCGGCCATCGTCGAAGGAGTGCTCAAGCGCTACCTCGAGGGTGCGATGGGCGACAGCGACGGCGACACCGACAACTTCCGTCAGAACGTCGAGAATCTCGCCAACCGGGCCTTGAGTCTGCTTCGCCCTTGAAATCGGGTTTCGATCGTCCGATGGAGTCGGGTGATCGAGACCTCGGTACGCCATCCGCGCCTCATCGCCCTGCTGGCAGGGTTGGTTGCTGTTGTCGCGGCTGTGTCGCTGATCGGACCCCGCGGCAGCTCTGTCGTAGGCGTCTCGGATGCCGGCGCCGACGATGGTGGTGAAACCACCGCGGTCTCAGAGTCAACTTCGACGACCGTGACGGACGACGACGGTGTGGTGCTCACTGCGCCCGGCGAGCTCGTATCGGTCATCGAAGGGCCGATATCGACCAGCGCGGGCACTGGGAATGTCGGAGTCGCCGGCACGCCGCCGGGGTCCACGGCCGCTCCCTCGACCTCAGGACCTCCGGCGGCGACCGGCGATGTATCGGTGACCACGACAGCCGCAACCCAGCCTCCTCAGCAGTCGAGCACCACCGTCTCGTCGACCGACCAGACCTCGTCGACGCTGCCCAGCACCACGGTGCCGGCGACCACCGCCGGCTCTGGTTCGGCCAGCACCAGCACGGTTGTGGAGGCGGCCGCCGTGGTCGACGATCCGGCCAGGGCGCTTCTCGCCGCTCCCGAGATGGCGGGTTCTACCCGCGGCTCGGATCAGGCGGGCTCGGCCGACGGGCTGGTCGCCCAGATCGGCACGCGCGACACCAACTCGGTGCCATGGATGCTGCTGATCGCTGCGAACTTCGGGATTGCGATCTTCGCACTGGTGTTGTTGCGACTTCGACGCTGATCGCAATGGACGACGATCGCCCCGAAGCTCCCGAGCACAGCGAAGACGCCTCCGATGGGGCGTCGACTCGGTTCTTCTCGGTGGTTACCGACGGCTCCGATTCCCGCCAGGAATTGCCGGCTGCGGACGCAGAGACCTCGCCTGAGACAGTCGGTGACGCTGACGGCGGTGACGGGGTCGTCGAAGACGCCAGCATCTCGCCCCAGGCCCAAAGCCCAAACGCGTTCGCCGACGAACCATTCGTCGACGATGGCGACGATCTGGTGGGCGCATTCAGAACCGATCGTCGGCCGGGGTTCCTGACCGGGGTCGTCTTGGGTTCAGCCGTGGGCGCGGTGGTCGCTGCAGTCGTCGCTGCGCTGGTTTTGGTCGTGTTCGGCCCCTCGTCCACCGGGCTCG
The DNA here is from genome assembly GCA_041394185.1 of Acidimicrobiales bacterium. Lineage (NCBI taxonomy): Bacteria > Bacillati > Actinomycetota > Acidimicrobiia > Acidimicrobiales > Acidimicrobiales bacterium. Next base: position 485,013 of record JAWKIQ010000002.1, on the reverse strand, counting down.
ACGTCAAGGAGGTCCTGACCGAGATCGAACCAGCGGTAGTGCGCATCTCCATTGGTTCCGACGGGGTTGAAGGGATCGGTGCCGGCACCGGCTTCTTCATCGACTCCGAGGGGACGGTTGTGACCAATGCCCACGTGGTCGAGGACGCCGATTCCATCACGGCCGAGTTGAGCGACGGGCGAGTGTTCGTGGCCGAGTTGCTGGGGTCCGACCCGACCCGAGATCTGGCGGTCGTGCGTATCGACGTCGGTGAGCCCACGGTTCCGGCTCGGCTGGGCTCGAGTCAGGATGTCTCTGTCGGCGACCCTGTCGTGGCGATAGGCAACGCCTTGGGCTTGGCGGGCGGTCCCACCGTCACAACGGGCATCGTGTCGGCTCTTCATCGCACCGTCCCCACCGAGTCGGCGCGGCTCACCAACGTCATCCAGACCGATGCAGCGATCAACCCCGGCAACTCCGGCGGTCCGCTCGTCAACTCGCACGGCGAGGTCATAGGAATCTCCACGGCCATCGCCGGCGACGCCGAGGGCATCGGGTTCGCCATATCCATCGACCACGCCCGCCCGGTGATCGACTCGCTGGTGGTCGGTATCGTTCCCACGCGACCGCTGCTCGGCGTGCGGGTAACCGATGTGGCCCGTATCGACGAGGCAGACCGCGAGGAACTGGGCCTGACGGTCGACTCGGGTGCGGTGGTGGTCGAGGTCACCGATGGAGAGGCGGCCGATCTCGCCGGGATCCAGGTCGGAGACGTGATCGTCGGCTTTCGAGAAGACCAGATCGAAACCGCCGCCGAACTGGTGGCTGCTGTCGCCGGCAGCCGCGTCGGCATGTCTGTCGAGGTCGACATAGTGCGCGGGGCCCAGAGCCTTTCCACCCAGGTGAATCTGGGTGAGATTCTGGGCGCGGGAGGCTGACCCTGACGGTCCGGTTCGCGGCGCGCGGTCGGGTAACCACCTGAATGTCACAGGGGGTTGCTACGTTTCGAGACGATGCAACCGACCGATGCGACACCCGCTGAGTCTGCTTCCGCCGCCGGGCGGCCCACCCTCGCCGGCACGTTCGTCGCGCTCGGCGACCTCCATCTCGACACACCGTTCGCCTGGGCGCCCGCGTCGGTCGGCCGCCTTCGTCGCAACGATCTGCGCGATGCCCTCGAGGCCTCGGTGGCGCTGTGCGAAACCGCAGGCGCCGACGCCCTGTTGCTCGCCGGCGACATCTACGAACACGACCGCATCACCCCCGACACCGCCCGCTTCATCACCCGCGTGCTCAACCGGTGTAGTTGTCGGGTCCTGGTTGCTCCCGGCAACCACGACTGGCTCTCGCCCTCCAGCGTCTGGGCTACCGCAGACTTCGACGATCACGTGCATGTGTTCGATGGGCGATCCCTCGAGCCCGTCAGGATCGCAGGCGTCACCGTCTGGGGGGCTGCTCATCACAGCCCTTCGGGCACGCCCGGGTTTCTCGACGATTTCCGCGTGCGCGGTGAGGGCCCTCATCTCGGGCTGTTCCACGGGTCGGAAAAGGCTGGGTTCTCCATCGAAGATCGCGACCAGTCGGGTCGCTCCAAACAACCACATGCTCCTTTCGAGGCATCGCAGATTCCCCGGTCGGGTCTCGCTCACGCCGTCGTCGGCCACTTCCATCGGCGGCGCGAGGCCACCCATCACACGTATCCGGGCAATCCGGCGCCGCTGGCTTTCGGCGAGCAGGGCGGTGGGGGAGCGGTGGTGTTGGGTGTCACGCCCGCTGGCGCGGTCGAGCGCGCCTGGCACAGCGTCAGCGCCCGCTCGATGCACGACGTCGAGATCGACGTCACGGGGTGCTTTGACGCCTCGGCCATTCGTGACGAGGTCGCATCCAAGACCGCCGGCTTGTCGGGCCTGGTTCGCCTGTCCCTCACCGGCGAGATCGATCAGTCGATCGAACTCGTCGACGACGACGTCGCGGCCGCCGTCAGCCCGACCATCGACCACGTCGTGGTCAGGCGTACCAAGCTGAGCCAAGCGCTCGACTTCACCACCCTTCAGGCCGAGGCATCGGTCAGGGGCCAGTTCGTGCGGTCGGTGCTCTACGACCAACGGCTCGACGAACAGACTCGATTTGCCGTTCTGGCTACGGGGTTGCGCGCACTCGATGGCCGCCGAGACCTGGATGTCAGCCGGTGAGGTTCAAGCGAGTAGAAGCCGAGGCCTTCGGCCCGCTCACGTCCGCGGCACTGGAATTCTCCGAGGGGCTGAACGTCGTATGGGGCCCCAACGAGGCCGCCAAATCGTCGTGGCACGGTGCCATGTATGCGGCCTTGTGCGGGCGCCGCCGTGGGCGGGGCGCATCGGTTCGCGACGAGGGATTCCGCAAGCGCCACCAGCCTTGGGATGGCGATGCCTGGGCGGTCGGCGCCGTGATCGAGCTCGACGACGGCCGCTCCATCAGGCTGGCTCACGACCTGGCCAACAAGCGCTCAGATGTCATCGACGCCCAGCTGGGACGTCCAGTCGCCGATGACATCGTTCACGATGGCGGCCCCGACGGTGCCCTGTGGCTCGGTCTCGACCGCACGACGTTTCTGGCCACAGCGTGTGTCAGGCAGGCCGACATCGCGGCGGTGGTCGACGACCCCGACGGCATTCGCGACCTCATGCAGAAGGCGGCGTCCACACTCGGCGGCGAGGTCACCGCGGCACAGGCCATCGACAGCCTCACCAGCTTTCGGCGAGAGGCGGTGGGCCTCGATCGCGCCAACGCGGTCAAGCCGCTCCGAAAGGCGGTCGAGGCCGTTGCCGAAGCCGAGGCACAACTCGACGCCGTTCGCGTCGCCCACGACGACTACCTGCGCCTGCTCGCCGAAGCAGACAGGGCGGCCGCTCGCGTCGATGCGTGCCGGGCCGATCTGGCGTCTGCACGTCGACTCGTTCGATACGAACAGGCCAAGCGGGTGGTGGCCGACGCGGCTGCCGTCAGCCGCCTTGCCGAGCGGCTCGGCGACGCCGAGGTCTCGGGCCCTGCCATCGACGACGCTCGCCTCGACGATCTCAACACCCTCGTAGCCAGGTGGCGGTCGGTCGAGTGGCCGAGTGCCTTCGAGGGCCCTTCGCTCGAAAGCATCATCGCCGAGATCGAGGCCATGCCGCCCGAGCCTTCGGGCCCAACCGAGCCTGCTCCGCAGGTCTTGGCCGCGGCGCAAGCACTCCATCAGGCCCGCAGCTCGCTGGCAGCGCTTCCCGAGGTTCCGCCCGTCGTAGGAGCCGAGGTCGAGCTTCTCGAAGAGGCCGAGCGACGCGCGGTTTTGGTCAGATCACCCGAGCCCACCGACGGTGGCGCACGCGCAGCGCTCGACGCTGCTCGCTTGGCGCTCGCAGATCGACGTCGCCACGAATCTCGCCGGCGCGTGGTTCTCGGGGCCGCAGCACTCGGCGCCGTGGGCGGCGTTGCCGCTGCAGGCCTGGGCTATTCGGTCATCGGTTTGGTCGCGGTCGTGGCCGCCATCGCTCTGGCCGTGGTGGTCTTCGGTCTGGGTGGCGGGTCTGACGGGCACGATGTCGCGGCCCTCGAAGCCGAAGTTGCCGCCTTCGACGAACGAATCCAGGCCCACAGGCTTCAGGTGCTGGAGGCGGCCGAGTGGCTGTCGAAGCGCGGATTTGTCGCAGACCCCGTGGATATCCGTCACCAGGCGTTCGCTCGCTCCGCGGCCGACTCAGAACGCGAGCGCTGGGCCCAAAGGGCCGACGAGCTTCGTCACGCCGAGCAACAAGCGATCGACGAGCTTCGTTCGGCCCTGATCGACGAGGGGATCTCGGTCGTCGATATCGACGATTCGCTCAGCCGCTACCTCGACGCGGTGCACGCCAACTCCCAGGTCACGAAGGCTCGCGAACGGCTTGGGCTGCTGGTCGAGCAGCGCCGTGAGCGACAGCGCGAGCAGCAGGTTCTGCACCGGTTCGAGTCTCTGGTCGACGAGGTTCGTCGGGCCGTCTTGGAGTTCCGGCCCCAGTTTCGCTCTGACACCCACCAGGGCTGGGGTGCCGAGTTGATCGACGTGGTCGACCAGCTGCGGGCCGCGCAGCGCGATCGCTCCGAGCTCGCCGGTGTACGGGCCAGGCTCGAGACGTTGCTACAGGGCAGGTCGGTGGCCGACGTCGAAGCCGCTGCCAACGAAGCTCGCGAGGTCCTGAACCAGCTCGACATGGGCTCCAACGCCGGGGCTGCCGACCGCATCGATCTAGACGAGCTCGGCCGAAGGCTCACCGATGCCGAGAAGACTCACTCCGAGCTTGGTGGTCGGCTCCGGTCCATCGACGGCGCGTCGGTCGATGTTGCCGGTGCCGAGGCATCCGTGGCCGAGGCCCGGCGCGAGCTGCAGAGGGTGCGGACGCTCGCCGACGTTCTCGACTACACCGTCGAGCATCTGGCCAAGGCCGAGTCCGAGGCCTTTCGCAGGGTGGCACCGCTCGTCGCCGAGAACGTCACCGAACACATCGCAAAGGTCACCAACGGTCGATACGTCGAGGCGCTGGTCGACCCCGAGGCGCTCGAGGTGACCGTTCGCGATGCGTCTGGTCGCTACCGGCCTGCGGGGGCTTTGTCGCACGGCACGACCGAGCAGATCTTCCTGCTGCTCAGACTGGCGATGGTGAAGGTGCTCACCAAGCCAGACGAGACGTGTCCTGTGCTCGTCGACGATGCGACTGTTCACGCCGACGACTCTCGAACCGAGGCCTTGCTCTCGCTGCTGCACGATGCATCGGCCGAACGTCAGATTGTCGTGTTCACCCAGGAGACCGCCGTGCTCGACTGGGCTCGGCGCAACCTGGGCCAGCGCGACAAGGTGATCGAGCTACTTGCCGCCAGCTGAAGGCGTTTTGTCAGGCTTGACGTCCATTCCCGGAAGCCCGCGCCTTGCCTTGCTCTTCTTGATGTCTCTCACCACCAGGAAGGCTAGCCCACCGAGGGCTACCACGATCACCCAGAAGGTGGCGACCTGGGCCGAACCGCCGCGGTCGCCGGCGTCCTCGGGAGGTTTGCCGGCCCCGGGGCGCGGCCCCAGTATCGACCCGACCCCGTCGGCCGACGGCACGGTCGTCGTCGTCACCACGGTTTGGTCGGTCTGATCGGGCGTTTGGGTCTCTTGGGCGCCGGCGACCGACTGCCCTGCGCCGAGCCCACCTACAACGACAACGCCTACGAGGAGGGCGACGGCAAGCATCGCCGCCGAGATGTGTCTAGCAGCCACGAGTCAGAGGCTATCGCCATCGTTGGCCCAGCGCGCCCTGGCGTTTACATCACACGTGTGCAAGAGTTCTGAACGGTGATTTGACGTGCAATCCAGTGCGCCGCAGGCCGGCAGTAGAGATCGCAATTCGAGAGGGCTCGCCGGCGTCGGCTTGGTCGCAGCCGTAGCTGGCTCGATCTTGGTTGCGTCCGTCCTGGCAATCATCGTCACCGACGCCGCACGCAGCGAGACACCAGACCCACCTCCCGCAGCTGAGCAGTCGACTACCACCGTGCAGCCGCCGGCAACAGAAGACCCGGCCACGGTCTCGACAGCCCCGGCGACGGCGCCCACCGAACCGCCCGCCCCACTCCCCAGCAGCACGACGACCACCGCCGCTCCCACGACCACCGCTGCGACCAGCTCGTCGGCCCCCAGCACCACACGTGCCAGCGGCCCAACGCCCACAACGGCGGCTTCTGCGCCCACCACCGACGTTCAGATGACGCTAGGGACCGTTGTTGTCGAAGAGGTGATCGAAGGCGATCAGTCGGGTGCCGGCGCAGACGTGTCGGGCGAACCGCCCATGACGCTTGGCACGGTGCCCGTCTCGGTGGTCGAACCCGAGGGCTGACCATCGGCGTCCGCCGGTTAAGGTGGCCTGGCGGACGGGGGTGATCATTTGTACGGGCTGGGCATAGACCTGGGCACGACCTATTCGGCGGCTGCTATAGCGACGCCCGATGGCCGGGTCGAGATGCTGCCCCTCGAGCACGCGTCCGCCATCGTCCCATCCGTGGTTGCGATATCGGCCGGCGAGCCGCCGGTCATCGGTCAGGCCGCCCAGCGGCGCTCTGTGACCCAACCACAAACCGTTGCCCGCGAGTTCAAGCGCAGGTTCGGTGACACGGTGCCGTACCTTCTCGACGGCCAGCCGGTCGCGCCCCAGCAGCTGACCGCTCATCTGGCCAGGTGGGTAGTCGACCGGGCCACGGCCGAACGGGGCGAGCCGCCCGCTTCGCTCGTGTTCACCCACCCGGCCAATTGGGGTCCTTACAAGCGCGAGTTGCTGCAAGACGTCGCACGGCTGATCGAGCGGCCCGATGCCGTGTTTGTCCCCGAGCCCTCGGCCGCAGCTTGTTGGTACGCGCACCAGGGCCGCATCGAGGAGGGCGAAGTCGTCGCCGTCTACGACTTCGGTGGGGGCACCTTCGACGCCGTCGTGTTGCGTCGAGGGCCCATGGGTTTCGAGGTCATCGGCCATCCGACCGGAATCGATCGTTTGGGAGGCATCGACCTGGACGACATCGTGATGGGCTTTGCGCTTCGAGCAGCGGGGGTCGAGCTCGGTTCGCTCGACCCTTCTGACCCATCGGTTCTGGTACCGATGGCGCGACTGCGCGAAGAGGCCAAGCAGGCCAAGGAGGCCCTCAGCTCCGACACCTCGACGCACCTTCTGGTCGATGTTGCCGGCGTGAACCTGCAGGTGCGGCTGACTCGTTCAGAGTTCGAAGACATCGCCAGGCCTGCCATCCGTGACACGGTTATGTCCCTGCGTCAGGCAGTGCACGACGCCGGTCTGACCTTCGAAGACCTGTCGTCGATCCTGCTGGTCGGAGGGTCCAGTCGCGTGCCCTTGGTCGGCGAGATCGTCGCCTCCGAAACCGGGGTGCCGATAACCGCCGACGCCCATTCGAAGAATGCAGTGGCACTGGGCGCGGCCGTGTTGGCATTCGAAGAGCTGGAACATCGGGGTCGTCCAGCCGACGCCTTGGCCGTAGACCTGGTGGCCGCGCCCGAACCCGTCGGGGCCGAGCCACAACAAGAACCCAACCCCGAGCCAACGGTCGCTCTGCCCGACGAAGGGCCAACACACATCAGCACGAGCACGGGCGCGTCCCCGGGTCAGGGCCGCAGCCGGATGCCGCTGATCGCTGTTGGTGCGCTGGTGGCCATCGCCGCCATCGTTTTCATCGCCATTTTCGCTCTGGGAGGGGGTGATGGCGACGGCGGTTCTGATACCACGACCACAACGGCTTCGGCGGTGCCCGCGACAACCTCGCCAGACACAGCGCCCACTACGGAGGCACCGGCCGACACTTCGTCTTCGACCGTGCCTGACGATGTGGCAACCGTGGCTCCGGGACGCAGTGACGATTGGGTCGCAGGGGTTCTGGCCGATCCGGCGCGGACCAACGGCTTCGCCCAGTCGGGTCCGGTCGCCCAACCGGCGGTGCTGTGGCGCTCGTCAGATTCTGTGCCAACCGGGGTGGTCGTCGACCAGGGCGTTCTGTACGCGTCGTTCCAGGACCAGACCGTGCGCGCCGTCGATTTGACCACCGGCGACGACATCTGGGTGCGCGAAACCAGCTTTGGTGGGCGAACTCCCACGCTCAGCCAGGACGCTGTCTTCTACGTCGACGGATTCGACATCGTCGGTGTGGACCGCGACACCGGATCGCAGGAGCTGTACCGGCTGGTTCTCGACCCCGATTCCGACACGGCGGCATCGCCCGAGTCGCCGACGATCTTCCAGGGCACCTTGTACGCAACCTACCTGTACCTCGAAGGCGACACCTGGACCAACACCGTTGTTGCCGTCGATCTCGACAGCGGCGAGACGGTGTGGACATGGTCGCAGGATGCGCAGCGCTCGCTGCTTCCGGTGATGGTCACGCCAGACGCTGTGGTGCTGGTCGCTGAGTTCAAGGTCACGGTGCTGGATCGTTTGTCTGGATCCGAACGCTGGACCCTCGACCTGCCAGGCGACATTTCCCCTAATCAGGCCATGGTTGTCGATGGCGACCTGATCACCCGCGACACCCGAATGAGGCGCTACGACCTCCAGACCGGTGATCAGCTCTGGTCTAACCCAGATTCAGACCTCAACATGGCCTCGGCTGCCGGGTTGGTGTTTACCCATTCTCTCGACACCCGGGCGCTCGACGCCGGAAGCGGAGACCTCGTCTGGTCTACCGGGTGGGACGGTCCGCTGATCTCGGGTGTCATCGCAGTCGGAGGCGACACCGTCTACAGCCACGGCGGCTCCAACGGCGGGCTGGCTGCTTTCGATCTCGCCAGCGGCGCCCGGTTGTGGCAGTTGGTCGACGAAGAAGGGTTCCAACCTGGTCTTCAACTGGTGCCCCACGACGGGCATCTGATCGCTCTGGACATGCAGAGGCGCGTGGTGGTCTACCGCTGACGTCGAGCCGTTCGCCTGGGGTCGAACACGCCACCGACCACCGAACGTCTGGCCGCCAGCACGAATGAGGCCACCGCCAAGGCGACCGCCGCAGTGCCGCACGCCAGCCACACGCCCTCGCCGCCGTCGGCGATGCGCAGCGCCAGGGTGACGACGATGGTCGCCAGCACCGCGGCCCCGACCCTGATGGAGATGCGCTCGAAGTGCGTGAACTGCTCGTCAGCTGCCATCGCGTGGGCCGTGGCGCCGTCGGCGCGCAGCAGTCCCTCGACCCACCGGACGGGTGACGAAACGGCCAGAACCATCGCCGGCGCCCACAGAGCAAAGGTCGACAGCAGCCAGATTTCTCCGGTCGGGTCCACGCCGGAGTCTCGAGATGTCACGGCAGCCGCTGCGAAGACCGCCATCGCCGTGACCAGGAACACCAGCAGCGACTTCACGTATCTGACGACGATGACCTGCATCCGCACGAGGTGGCGGGCCATGCCGAACTCGACCTTGGCAACCTCTTCGGCCAGTGATCTCGACTTCGACCCGACCAGCTCCAACAGGCCCGCTGCCCGCTCGGCATCCGCGAGCTGCGATGTCGGCCCGGCGAGCTCGTACGCCCGCAGCCTCTGGTCGATGTCGGCGCGGCCCTTGGGGTTCGGTGGAACGACCAGTTCCAGCGACTCCCTGCTGGCGCGCCGTTGGCTCAGCTGCGCCGCGGCCGCCGGCGACAGCTCGTCTGACGGCAGGCGCAGCCCGGTGAGGGTGAATCGGGGGACGAACACGGAGTTGGTGGTGCCGTCGACGTGCTCGGCATGGAAGTAGAACTTGGTCAACGCTCCGAGCAACTGGAAGAAGACCACCAGTGGCAAGGCGATGATGACGAGGGCCACCACCGCCAGCAGCAGATGGGTCGCTGTACGTTCGGCGGTCACCAAGGTGCTGATCACCCCACCGATCTGGTCGCGCAGCATCGCAGGCAGGATCACCAGGAGTCCTGCGCCCGACAGCATTGCGGTGGCTATTCGATGAAGGGTCGACAGCCGCACCTCGCTGCGCTGCAGGAATCCCCTCGCCGCAGCCCGATCCTCGCTGGACCATTCTTCGTTCATGTGCCAGATTGTCGCACCACCGCGAGGGCAGTTAGGACGTGGGGCGTCGTGGATGGTCTTCCAGCTGGACGAGACGGGTCGCGATACGAACTGTGGGGTTCGACTCGCGTGCTCGATGCAGGGGTATGTCGAGGGCTGCGGAGCGGGCTGTTCCGTCCTGCGGAGAACCGCAATCTGCTTGCCGGCGCCTCCTGCCTCTTGTTGGTCGTCTGTCTCTCGGTAACGCAACTTGTGTCTGGTGCTTCCGGCTGGTCGGTCCTCGTCCCGGTTCTAGGCGGGTTGGTCCTTGTTCCCGCGGCCCTACCGCTGCTCAAGCGACTCGTCAGGGCAAAGATGAGGGAGGCGTTCGGCAGCAACAGCATCTTCATCAGGGTCAGGTTCGGTCAGATCGGTCAAGCACCGCTGACTCACGTTGTGCTGAAGTGGGACCGGACGTGCTGGGAGTTTTCGGACGGCGATATGGGCGCTGCGGCAATTGTCGAGGACGAGATCGAATTCGGTGTCGATACGTCGGGTCAGCTCTTGGCCGTGCGGTTTCCATTGCGATCGCCGGACTGGGCATCGGCCAAGCGGTATTGACCCGACGCTCGACGTAGAAAATCGGTGAGCTGGTGTTGCCCGATGTGGAGCCGAAGGCGGGTTGTCGCAAAGGAGGTGGGATGAAGCGGGTTTGGATTCTCGACCACCTCGGCGTTGCCCTGGTCGTAGGCGCAGCTTTGGGCTTTGCTGCGGTTGGTGGTGCTGCCGCGTGGGTGGCCTACTCGGTCGAAAGTCACTGGGAGTCGGTCGGCTACGAGCCGGTGACATGTGCTTCTCTGGCCGAGGTCGAGCACTATGCGCCGGCCTCGACTATCGAAGTCGCTGGCGCAGGAATGTACGAGTACTACTCGGGGCCCGCGTGGTTTACTGCCGGCTTGTTGGTCGGCCTGGCTCTGCTCGGGGCTGTCGACATAGCGCTTTCGGGCCGCCCAAACCGGCACGGGCGGGGGGCGCTCGTGGCGCTAGCGGTGTCGGTTGTGTGGGTTCTCGGCGTGTTGGTCGTGAACTACGACACCGGCTGCCTGATCGATGTCGTCCACCAGGTCGCTAGGGACTGACCCCGGATTGCGGTGGAATCGTCCGATCCTGTCGAAGTGCCGGGACAAGAAGACCTCCGGCAGGAGCCAGCGGGTTCGAACTCCGCCTCATCCGATCCCGATGGGCTGAGAGCTCAAACCACCGATTCGGTCGACCTCGATCAGGCACAGGCTCGGCTCCGATCCTATGGAGTTGGCGGGTGGTGACGCCGCGGACGCGCCTCCACCACTATTCGCTGGATGACAGCTGCATAGAGTAATAATTCCTACTACCTATGACTGTCACACCCCTTCAGTAGGCTTTCGATCAGAGATCGAAAGCCTGTTCGGCCTGCGAACCGGCTGGGCCAAGTGACAGGAGGAAACAGGGTGGGAACTGCGGTGGTCACAGAGGAAGAGCTGCGACGCAAGCGTCTCGAGGCGGCAGAGCTGGTGAACGCCGGCCGGCAGATCACGCAGGCTCACTACAGGCTCGTCGTCTCTTGCGCCGCCTTCGCCGACGGGCCGGTTTGGATCGCCGATGGCGAGCCGTCGGCCGCTCACTGGCTGGCTCCCCGGCTCGACGCCTGCCGTTCAACGGTGCGTGATTGGATTCGCGTCGGCCGCGCTCTGCGTGACCTTCGCGCGTCCGCGGCGTCATTCGAGAAGGGCGAAATCTCCTACAGCAAAGCCAGGGCCCTGGTCTCGCTGGCGACCCGAGAGAACGAGGCTGAACTCCTCGAGATCGCAAAGAGCAGACCCGCCGCCGACATCGGGGCCGCTTTCGCCCGGTGGTCGATGCGGAACGAAGACCAGGGGATCATCGACAAGCGTCACCGACGGGCCCGTGCGCTTCGGGGCCGAATCGAACCTGACGGAAGCGGCGTGACCACCCTGCGACTCCCGCCGCTCGAACACCAGGTCGTCACACGGGCGATCGAGGCCCAGGCCATGCGCACGAAGTTGAAGCCCGAGGCCGACGGTAGCTGGCCATCGCTCGCCCAGCAGCGAGCCGATGCCTTGTGCGAGCTCATTACGTCGAACGCCAAACACCGGTTCGAGGTTCTGATCCATGTCGATCAGAACGGCTGTAGGTTCCCCGATGGCACGCCGCTGACCGAATCGGCGGTCGCATCTGTGCTCGACCAGGCGTCGATCCGTCTCATCGTCCACGATCTCGACGGGAAGCCCGTCAACGCCTCCGATGGTCGGCGCAGGCCGACCATCCGCCAGAAGCGCACTGTCACATCCCACCAGGCCGAATGCAGCCGATGCGGCCGGACCGATCTGCCCGTTCTGCATCACACCGTCGAGCACCAACACAGCGGGCGCACGGTCACCCACGAGCTCGAACCCTTGTGTGCTCCGTGCCACCGTCTGCACCACAGCGACATCTAGCGGGGCCGGTCTACCTCATCGTGGACGTCACCGAGCCCTGAGGTTGCTCTCAATCGAGCTCTGAGGACGCACCAGTTTGAGCTGATCTACAACCAGCCTCGCCGAGAGGCTGACCAGCAGTTGAGCAGCGACCTCGGCACGGTCCCCCTCATGGTTCGACGCCGTATCGGGTGCAGTACCCGGTCAGCATGGCTTCGGCCGCCTCTCGGAACCGTTGTTCACCGTCGCGTCGGCTGTAGGCGTCGGCCTGATCGGTGAGGACCGGTCGCGCCGCATCGGGTAGGTGATCGAGGAGTTCGAAGCGGACATGTGGGGGTCGGCTCAGATCGTTCGCGACCGAGCCCATGAGGACCAGGGTCGCGGCATCGCCGGTCGCTGCGATCGCGTCGCCTTGGAAGCCGGCCCGTTGCAACGCCTCGAAGGTCATCTCGGTGATCCGAGCCATGTTCGGGCTCAGTACTGGTCGCCGCAGGAAGACTTCGGCTGCGACGCGGTGGCCGAGGAGTGCGGCGCGGTACCGGCACCCGAATTCGATGAGATCCGCCATCCACGGCAGGTTGCTTCGCCCGAAGTCGGCGATCGCGTCACCGACGACTCGGTCCACGATCAGGGTCAGCAAGGTTTCCTTGTCGTCGACGTGGCGATACAACGCCATCGGCGTCACCCCGCACGCCGATGCCAGGGCACGCATCGTCAGGCTGGACTCCCCTCCGTCGGTCCCCGTGATCTCGATCGCTCTGTCCACGATCTCGTCGACGGTCAGGTCACGCTTTGGTCGGCTCGGCATCGATGGTCCTTCTTGACACGACGCATGTATACGGCGTAAACATTACCTTGTATACAATGTAGACTTCTAGTCGGGAGGCACGGTGCAGATCGAAGGCAGCAAGGTAGGGATCATCGGCGGAAGCATCGCTGGATGCGCTGCGGCAATCGCGTTGACGCGACTGGGCTGCGACGTCACCGTTTTGGAACGAAGCTAGGGTGCGTTGCAGGACCGGGGGATGGGAATCGTGATCCCGCCCCACCTGCTGGCGGAACTCGTTGAGCACGCCTACCTCAGCGCGGACTACGCCTGCGTCCATCAACTCGCCCGCCGCACATACGTGCACGACGGCTCGTATTACGGCGCCTTGAAGTGGGACTTTGCGTGGCAGGGTATGGCCAATAACTGGGGGAGCCTGTGGCGAGGGCTGCGCGCCAACCTCGACCCGGCGGTGGCCTACCGATCCGGTGCTCGCGTCCAAGACGTCGTGGAGGATGACGATCGTGTTGTTGTGGTCCTTGGTGACGGGGAGGCGCTTTCGTTCGACGTCGTGGTCGGCGCCGACGGCTACCGCTCGATGCTGCGTCGCCGACTTCACCCCCAGACCGAACCTGACTTCGCCGACTACGTTCTGTGGCGGGGTAGCTTCTCCGGCTCTCGTCTCGAGCACGACGACGGGTGGGAAGAGGTGGTGGACGACCACGCCGCGATCCTCGTGGGTTTCGACGGAGGCCATGGCGTCGCCTACGCAATCCCCGAACTCGATCCTGACACGGTCGACGAGCTCCGGATCAACTGGGCCATCTACACGCCGACGCCCGCCGGCCTCCGAGCCGAAGAACCCAGCTCCATCCCGCCGGGGGCCGTGACCGATGAATGGTTCGCCGAACTCGACGCTGTTCGTGCCGAGTGTTTCCCACCACGCCTGCGCGCCCTGTTCACCAGCCCCAGGGCTGAGACCACCATCCAGCCGATCTACGATTGCGTCGTCGACTCCTACGTCGGCGAGCGGGTCCTGCTGCTCGGCGACGCGGCGACCGTTGCCCGGCCCCACGCTGGCGTCGGAGCGACCAAGGCCCTCGAGGATGCCCGGCTCCTCGAGACCCTGGGAGCCGCATACGGGACCTGGGAGGGGCTGCTTGCCGCCTACGACCAGGACCGCACCCCCAACGGCAAGGAACTCGTCGAGATCTCACGACGCATGGGCCACGCGCTCGTCGACAACACGCCACCGTGGAGTCAGATGACTCCAGACGACTACGAGGCGTGGATGATTTCGCAAATCACCGGCGACACGTGGGAACTCGCAGGTACCGAAGCCTGATGGTTCACGAACAGACGGTTGCGCACCTGCGGTCGGCCCGGGGGCGTTGACCGTTCGAGCGGCCGACTGAACGCCCTCACCAAGTTCGGCAAACCGACTCTGACCTGGGATTTCGCCAGCGCCCCCGGCAGGATTCGAACCTGCGACGCACGGTTTAGGAATCACCCGAAAGGGCTCCGGCGTGGTCCGGTGTTGTCCGAAAACCCTTATGTTTCCTGGGTTTCCTGTCCGGCCGGTCCCAGCCGTTCCGGCCGAGTCCAGCCGAAATATGGGACAAAACATGGGACAGAGTTCCCTGTCTGTCGAAGCCGCCTATCCGCAGTCGTGTGAGCTCGGGTCGGACCACGCCGAAGAGGGGAAGCTGAGTTTCCGCCACAGGCGCGCGTGCTTGAGGTAGTAGCGCCAGGGTCTTGGAAGGGCAACGGCTATCCGTGCTCTGGGTCGGGCTGGTTCAGGGCCTGTTGGCAGGCTCGAATGGCCTCGTCGAGAGCGGCGCTGAAGTCGGCGTCGTCGCTCATGGGCTCCACGAGGCGTGTGAGCGTGGGGATCAATCGTGGGTCGGCGAGTTCTGCCGCGGTTCGGAGGTTGAGCATGGAGATGCTTGGCCTGTCGAGTTCGGTGGCTAGTGCGTTGAGAGCGGACTCGGCCCCACAGCGGACGAGCCCTGCGATCGCTTCGTCTCTGACGGTGTCGTATTCGTCGGCGAGGCCCGTCGTGAACGCTGCTCGGATTTCTGGCGTGTCGGCCTCGATTTGTGTTCCGAGGGCGAACATGGCCCACTCGCGGACCTCGCGGTTGGGGTCTTGTGTGAGGCCGATCAGCGCCTGGATAGCGTCGAGGTTCTCGTATCCCATGAGGCCGTGGACGACTCCGAAGCGGACGTCTCCGTGGGGGTGATCGACCATCGCTAGAAGATGCGGGATTGTCGATTCGTGGTGGCGCCTTCCAAGCGCGATGGCTACTGCTCGGACGACTTCGCCAGATTCGTCGTTGAGCATCGGAAGGAGCACTTCGACGCTCTCGTCGATGAACGTTCCTCCCTCCTCGTATCCGAGCTGGGCCAGGATGTTGGCGCCGACCTCTCGGACAGCATTGTTGGGGCTGCGGCAATACTGGGCGGCGATCGCGAACTCCTCGGCTCCGCCGCGTCGTTGGATCACCTGAAGTGATGGCATGTCCTCGGAGCTACGGATCTCGCGGACGCAGTCGGCGGCGATCTCCGAACTCGTCCTTTGATCGCTTAGGGGTTCCGTCGTCAACGGATCGGTCATGGTTTGAGGATGCCACGAAGACGAACCTGGGGGCTCGCCAACAAGCTGCGCTTGGCGTCGGCTCGCTAGCGGGAGGCGATCGAGTTCTTCACGGGCTTGGTTGGAGACCGCCGCGGCATGCCGGACTGGCGCCGATTCATCCATGCGGCGTCCTCGTCAGCGACGACGCCCGCCAAGCACCTTTGAGAAGCCGAGCTTAGCCACACGCCCGACGCTTTCTGGGGTTACCAGCACCAGTACCACTCGTCCACCAGGTGCTCGCACTCCGTGGGGTCGTAGGTGGCGAATGACCAGGCTTCGTCGGCGAACTCTGCATCCGACATCCTGTGTGTTGGGTCCAAGGCCAGGCCAGTGCCGCCGTCGAGGATTGGGCCAACGTGGAACACCCACATGGCAACGCCTTCGTTTGTCGCGTCCGCGGTTTCCTCCTCGCCGAGGTAGTCGAACGCAACTGCAATCTGGGCCCGAGCGAGTGCGGGGAACCAGGAGCGGTCCAAGCCGGTCCAAAAGAACCCGACGACGATTGCCGCTACGGCGAGCACCACAGTTGCTCCGGCCGCGCCTTGAGGCGTGCCCAGAAGGAAGCTCACTCCGAAGAGGATCAGTCCGGAGACGATGAACAGGGCCGCAAGGACGAAAGCCGACCCACGGAGCTGAGTCAGCGGAAACCCCAGGTGCGCGCCTGCCCAGGTCGACTGGAGGTGAAGTGTTGCCATGTGCTGGCGAAAGGCTCTGCGCTTGTCCGCCGATCCGAACCATGACCAAAGTCCCACGCAGACCGCTCCAAGAACGGCGACAGCGAGGAGCAAAGCCACCAACGATTCCACGATGGGCTTGACTGCGCCGAGGGTGAAGCAGACTACGAAGGCGGCAGTCCCGACGACGAAAGCAGTCGCGGCTGCACTTGTGGATTCGCCTGGCTCTGCGGCATGAGCGGGCGGTAGCTCTGCGCGATCGACGCTCGGGTCCTCCACCGCTCATATTGTAGAACTCGCCACCACAAGGAATCTGGGAGCCGATGTATGGACTCGGGGTTCCAGAGTTTCTCACCTCCCAAGTGGTCCGAAGGTAGGTCCCGTCGCCTGGACGTCCGCAGGATGTCCAGTTGTGTCTCGGCGGTTTCGGAGGTGTGAGGGATGTGGGATTCCGTCGTGCGATTCGGTCGTGAGGGTGGGGCGTGCTTTGGGTTGAGGGTGGGGCTTGTTGGCAGGGGTTGGTTCTGTGCTGGGCGTTTGAGTGCCGGGTGATCGGCGTACGGTGTGGCGATGGGACGCTGGCGTGTCGTGGGGGTCTGTGGGGTTGCGTTGCTTGCGTCGTGTAGTGGCAGCGGTGAGATTGGTGTTCGCAAGACTGCCGGCGGGTTTGATGTCATGTCACGGTGCACGGATGTCGGTATTGCAGGGTTTGCTGTAGGGCCCGATGTGGGGCTGCGTGAGGGCGCGTCACCGGTGTTGGAGTCGGCGGTGCTTGACGTTCAGTTGCTCGGTGGGATTGGCGGGGCTGAGGCGCCGTTCGTTGTTGCGGTGACTGAGCCGGGCGACTCGTACCTGGTGAGGGGGTCGGTCGCAGATCTCGACATGAGTGGGCCGCTCGTCGTGGACGCAGAGGTTGCTGACAGGCTCGTGTTCACTGCGCCGCTCGCTGTGAACCTCGAGCAGATGGACGTCGGCGACATCGCCGTTGTCGACTATTCCGACGAGGCTACCGATGGGCGCGTGGTTCTGGGAGAAGCGGAGTTTGAAGCCGGGCGATTCCGGTGCGGTGCGTCGCCTTGGCCGTTCTGGCTGACTGTTTCGGTGAGGGTGCTGTTTGGAGTAGGGGCACTTGCGGGAGTGGCACACGCGATTCGGGCGGTCTGGAGGCGGGCACGCCAAGGGCACTTAGCGAAGGGCGACACGTCCTCAGGCTGTCCCTAGTCGCGTCTCTGGAAGCCGGTGCGACGGGCCAGCATCGAACGTCACGGGATACTCCGAATCCGAGTTGACCCCTGCTCAAGGTTGACTGAACGACTCGACCTAACAGGAGCCACTACACCCAGCAGCTCGAGCATCGCACGCCGCCCCGACCTGTGAACCCTGTCGATCGCTCCACTCCTCGCACTCCCCGCCGATCCGATTGACGGCGCCCATCTAGTGCCCGTACCGATTCCGCCGAGACACATCTGGAGGTCTACCGGATAGAGCCCCGTTGGGTGGTGGGGTTTCGTAGGTCCGCCAGCCGGTGAGCCATCGGCGTGATCCTTGGTGTGTTCCTGCAAGAACTACCGAGGAGAACACACCGATGGCTCTCGATGAGTCTGCCCTGTCCGAACTTCTTGACGCGCTCGCTGACCGTGATCGCGGCGTGGACCTGGTCCGCGAGCTGGCCCAGTGGGTCGCCCAAGAACTGATCGAAGTCCAAGCCACCCAGGCGATCGGCGCCGGCCGTTACGAGCGTTCCGATGAGCGCGTGACCGAACGCAACGGCCACCGCCCACGCACGTTGACCACGAAGGCCGGCGACCTCGAGTTGGCGATCCCGAAGCTGCGCAAGGGCAGCTTCTTCCCGTCGATTCTCGAACCGCGACGCCGGATCGACCAGGCTCTCCACGCGGTCGTGATGGAGGCCTACGTGTCCGGTGTGTCGACCCGATCGGTCGACGCCCTGGTCGAGTCGATGGGTGCCTCCAGCGGGATCAAGAAGTCCGAGGTGTCACGGATCTGTGCCGGGCTGGACGAACGCGTCGGCGCGTTCCGGAACCGCACGCTCGGCCACACCGAGTTCCCATACGTCTACCTCGACGCGATCTACGTCCACGTCCGCGACGACTCCTTGGGCCAGGTCGTGTCCCGAGCGGTCGTGGTGGCGACCGGTGTCACCGCCGAGGGTGGCCGTGAGGTGCTCGGCGTCGATGTCGGCGACTCCGAGGCCGAGACGTTCTGGACGGCGTTCCTGCGCTCGCTCAAGGCCCGCGGGCTGTCCGGTGTGCGCCTCGTCATCTCCGACGCCCACGAGGGCCTGCGGGCCGCGATCCGCAAGACGTTGCAGGGCTCGAGCTGGCAGCGGTGCCGCGTTCACTACGTCCGCAACCTGTTGGCACCGGTGCCCAAAGCGCACCAGGAGATGGTCGCCGCCGCGTTCCGGTCGATCTTCGCGCTGACCACCCCCGACGACGTGGCCGCCCGCTGGGACGAAGTCGCCGAAACACTCGCGGAGCGGTTCCCCAAGGCCGCTGCGCTGATGGACACCGCCAAGACCGACGTGTTGGCGTTCACCGCGTTCCCACGCGAGCACTGGCGACAGATCTGGTCGAACAACCCACTCGAGCGGCTCAACAAAGAGATCCGACGGCGCACCAACGTCGTGGGGATCTTCCCCAACGACCCGGCCGTGATCCGTCTCGTCGGCGCCGTGCTGTCCGACCAACACGACGAATGGGCCATCGCCCGCCGCTACTTCTCCGAAGCCTCGATGGCCAAGCTCTACGCCACGCGCGATACTGACCCCGCCGTCACCGCCGAGCTCCAGCCCGGCACCTGACGGCCACCAGGGATCGCGTCACGCGAACCCCACCACTCCGCGGGGCTCATACGTCTACCGACCTCCGACTTTGAAGTTGGTTCTCTCGCCCCGCCAGTAGGTGGCCGCCGCGGGGAGCAGTAGATGGTGGTCACGCTGGCGGCCATCTACTGGACATCCCGACGGCGATGCACCATCTACTGGCCCTGGGTGTGCACTCGTCTGTCACTTGAACGTCGCTCTGGCGGGAGATGCTGGTAGGTGTCATCGGGCGGCTTCAGGCGGTGAACGGGAGGTTCGGCTGATCGGCCTTGGGCGACTTGCGGGGACGTGGCGACTGGCGCCGGGAGTGAGAGGCGTCGTGTGCAGCGGTGCGGGCTGCGTCGAGTTCGGCCGGGAGCGGTGGCTCGACGCCGAGCAACTCAGCGAGCGCGGGGCGAGTGATGACCCTGCGACCGCCGATCGCCACGGACGGCAACTCGCCGCGGGCTACCAGCTCGTAGGCCGTCGAACGACCGATACCCAGCAGCTCAGCCGCCTCGCTCACCGAATAGACAAGTCGAAGTCCTCTTCGCATGCGTCCTCCTGCACCAGTTGCCGACACCCACCCCAGGGACCTCGAGAGCCGCCGGACGCGACAAACGAATTCCCATAAGTCGGTAGGCGCATTGGAGAGCGAGAACGCGACACGCAAGTCTGATGTCGCTGTCCGCGTGCGAACGGCGACGAAGAACGCTGGCCGCATGGGCTACCCCGCGTCAGCCGGCTTACGCGACCGCGGGCGGCCTAGAATTGAGACGTGGTAGCGGGTTCGGTGGGAGGCAATGAGACCTGGGCCGAGCAGGTAAGAAGCCGGGCAGGCATGTATGTCGGTTCAACACGGTCCCCGGGTCTCAGCCACATCGTCTATGAACTGGTGAACAACTCGATTGACCAGTTCCTCATCGACAGGGCGACTTCTGTTTCCGTTCGTTTCGCTGGCGACATGGTTGAGGTCCTCGATGACGGTCCGGGTCTTCCGTTCGATCAGATGTCCGAAAGCGGTGGCAGGAATCTGGTCGAGTCGTTCTGCACGACTCTGCGGGACGCGCGGTCGGTCGACGATCATGCGCCGCATATCCACCTTTCTTCCCTCGGCGCTGGCCTGGCGCCTGTGGCTGCACTCGCGGCCGAACTCGACATCGTCAGCGTTCGCGGCAGTGTGTGCTGGCAACAGATGTTCAACTGTGGCGTTCCGGGCCCGCTCACTGTGTTGGACCCTGGCCCGATCGAGCACGGCACGCGTGTCCGGTACACGATCGACCGCGAGATCTTCGAGCCGGGCGTCAGTTTCGATCGGCGGACGATTCGTACCCGTCTGTTTGAGGCCGCCCACTTGTTCCCAGGCTTGCGGGTGGGCGTCGATTCCGAGGCGTTCTACAGCTCGTCCGGGTTGGCTGATCTGGCCCCACTCCTCCTGCCACCGCGCTTTGCTCCGGCTACTACTTCCGCCAACGGCCGACATGAGGACGTCCAACTCGACTTCGTCGCAGTGGATGGTCCGGCAAGTCAACGGTTCGTAGGCGAGGGAACCGTTTTGTCGTGGGTCAACGGCTCTGCGATGGTCGAGCACGGACATCACGTGTCGGGCATTCGCGATGTGCTCGCCGAGCGAGAATGGTGGCCGAGCCTCGTCCTGGCTCACGTCGTCATGCACAGCCCTGAGTTCGCCGGCCCCACCCGCGGTCGCTTGAACGCGCCACACGTCCGAGAGGCAGTCGCTCAGATCCTGCGCGACCACCTGCCGCAGCGGGAGCAGTAGCAGGCGGGTCGCATACCAGTCTGGGTGGTGCCAGGGCGTGTCTCGAGAGGGAGCTTGGGTCTTCGGCTGTTCTGGGAACGCGACGACGCCGAAGCCGCAGCCCACACTTCGGAACATGCCACAGCCCTCGTCGTTGGATTCAAGCGAACGACGAGGCGGATCACACCGCTGGATGCGGGCCAGATGTCGTGGGCCGGTGATGGAGCTGGCGGTCGACCGCATCCTGCAGGTCTCAGTGTTGCCACGAGACGTACACTCGGTCGCACGGACTGGTCGTAGAGGAGGATGGGTGACCGATTCACGATTCACTCGCGGGCTGTACTCGGTGGCCGGGGCAGCGAGGCTGGTCGGCATGAGTGCGTCCACCCTTGCGACCTGGGCTCACGGATATGAGCGGCATCCCGTGGGACGTGCTGTGGTCAGTCAAGGTCCTGTGATCACGTCGGTTCCGCGCTCGGCCGGAGATGATCGCAGCATCAGCTTCATCGGCCTCGTCGAAGCGACTGTCGTGCAGGCGTTCCGCCAGACCGGCTTGCCAATGCAACGGATTCGCGGAGCCCTAGAGGTGCTCTCCAGCCAAGGCGAACTTGAGCATGCGCTGGCTTCGCGTCAGCTGTACAGCGATGGGGCGGACGTCTTGTACGACTACGCGAAGAGCGCCGACGACAAACAACTGGGTTTGCTGACCATCGTCAGTTCGGGCCAGCGAGTGTTCCACGACGTCATCAGCCAGTACCTCGAACGGATCACCTTCGAGGACACGTGGGCGAGTGAACTGATCCTTCCGGTGACCGAACGCAGACTCTTGCGAGTCGTTCCCGAGGTCGAGAGCGGCGGTCCGGTCTTTGTTCATGGTGGTGCCCCGTTGTCGGCGGTGAGATCCCGCCTTGTCGCAGGTGAGCCGGTCGGGTCGATCGCCCGCGACTACGACGTTCCGGTCGACGAGATCCAGGAAGCTGTCGATGCCATCTGGCCGGCGAAGCAAGCGGCGGCCTGACCCGCCCGCCCCGACCTTCTTCCTCGACCGCGGACTCGGCCGATACTTGGTGGCCGACGCGATCCGAGCTCGCGGCTACACGGTGCTGCCGATGGCCGAGGTCTACCTCGACGGTGAGGATGAGCGAGTTCCCGATGCTGACTGGATCGAACGCGCAGATCGGGAAGGCTGGGTGGCCCTCACCAAGGACTACGCGATCATCCGGGACCACATCGAGACGCTGAGTCGCACGTCGCTCCGAGTGTTCTCGCTCAACAACGCCAACCTGACCGGACCGCAGATGGCCGAGCGATTCAGCCTTCACCTCAACCGCATCGTTCAGAGGGCAACCAAGCCCGGCCCATACCTGTACGTGATCGGAGCCAAGGGACTCGAACGCCGCTGGCCTGGCGGCTAGCGCGGCGCACGTCAGGCGTGCCGCCTCGACCGCTGCACTGCGCGCCCTGCTCTGCTCGCATGGGGTGGGAAAAGCTGAGCTTCGTCGGACCCCGCTATGGCCGGTCCAGCTGGCCCAGCAGCACACTGCCGGTCATCCAGTCACGGGCCACGATCCGTCCGTCCGCGAGCGCTACTGCCACGAGGGGTTCGGAACCGAGGTAGACCGAGGCGTGAATAGCGAGGCTCTCCGAGTCGAGCACGAGCACATCGCCCGAACCTGGTCTCGGTACAAGGATCTCGGACTCGTCGGGTGTCACCCAGAGGTCGCCGATGAACATGCCGGTACCTTCGCGTGCGGGCTGAAGCAATGCTGATTCGGCGACCTGCCAGGTCGTCGTGTCCAGGCGCACCAGGGTGTCGTAGTCGGCTGCCCATACGTTCTGTCCCGTCGTGGAGAGAATCGGGTGAGGGTTCCCGTGACGATCGGCAAGCGGAACCCTGCGCACGACATGCCCATCATCGGCATCGATTATGACGAGGTCGGATGATCGCTGGATCCCGACGACAAACTGCTTGGACCCGGGAAGTAGCTGTGCAGATCCGACGCTCTGGTACATCGGGTCGTAGTCGTCGAACCAGTCGAGCCGAATAGTCCGAGGCGTCGCATCGTCGAGGGCGAGCACCCGGTAGCAGATGGACGGGCCAGCGGCAACGGGTCCAACGTAGGTCGATGGCAGCGATGCCCATACCGAGGCGTCACCGTCGAGGTTTGCGGAGTGTTCGCCGACCTCGATGGAGCTGAGCGTCTGTTCCGGGACGCTCCAGGCGTGCGCGGTCATGCGAAAGCGGCCCGACTGCCAGATGTGCTGGACAGCGAAACACTCGGCCTTGCCGCGGAACAGTCGTACGTAGTCAGCGTTGCTGAGCGGAATAGAGTCCTGTTGCCCGCTCTGGCCGTCGAAGCGCCACAACGCCCCCCGGTCGACCCAGCCGAGACAGGAGAGGACCACGTCGGACCTGCTATCTACGATCATCGTATTGGCCACGATCGAGCAGCTTGCCTGAACTCGCGGTCGCTCCTGCAATCGCCGTGCGCTCCTATCAGCGATGCGGTAGCCCGCTCGAACCGCCGCGTCAGTCCGGGCACGGGCGGTCGACCGAGGCGTCAGGCGCGATCGGAAGCACATCTTCCGGGACGCGTCTACATGTAGGTCTTGAGTTCCTGCAGCTTGCGAATGGCCTCGTGTGAAGCATCGATTGCCTGGTCAGCCATCTGCCGCGTTGCTTCTCTCACCTCCCCGTGAACCAGGGCATTGCGTGGGTTCGCTACGTGTTCGCGCCAATCCGCGTACTCGGATGTGGCGCAGAAGTCCACATTCACCGGGTCTGATGGCAGCCGGCCGAGAACCTCCGTGACACTGCGCCATCGTCCGTTCGGCCTTCTTAAGAATGCGTCGACGATCGATTCGTGTGACCAGCCTGCGACCTCCCCATGGACCTGCACGTAGTCCGAAACGAATGTCTCGAAGGCCACGGAGCAGTCGATCACCGCGTTTCGGTATCGGCCGCGCGCTCGGTGCTCCATTGCCATGAAGAAGACCTCGCGTGCTGGCTGGGGATCATCCAGCGGGTTCCAGAGAGCGGCGCGGACCTCCTTAAGGCGATCCCCTGACAGAAGTGGCTCCGACCCGAGGCCGCGGACTGGGCCCCCAGGTGGCCGCGCGAGTTTGCGTGGCCGGAGGGTGGTCCCGTCATTGACGTAGAAGCGGAAAGCCGAGACAAGATCCCGACCAATCGGCTGGGCCCAGAAGGCGTCGCATCGGTTTCGGTACTCGGTGATGAGTCGGTTGGTCGCGTCGAGGGCCAGGTCCGCGGCTGCTTCCATCGCCTTGTCACCATGTTGATCGATCCACTTCGACGCGGTCTCACCGAACTCCACCTGAATACTTGTGAACGCGGACTGCCCGTAACACGGTCGAAGCTCGCCTGCCAGCACGAAGGGCACGTCGACGTTGCGGAGTCGTCGTAGCGTTCGGACCTGCCCAAAGCCATGGTCGAGTTGCACGAGCACGGGATCGACCGTCTCGGTTGGGATGTGTGCCAGGGGCCCTACGGACGTCGGGTTCTCGAGGCGCGGCGAGTACGGAACTGGTGTGGTGTCAGCTCCAGCTGTCGTGGTCTCCATGTAGGACTTGAGCCGACTGTCGACCATCGAGTCCGGCATGCTGATCATGAACGGCATGTCGAACTGGACGACCCACCCAGCTGCTTCGGGTTCAGGAATGCCAAACCGTCGCACAACAACCCAGGGAGCTTCCACCGAGTTTGCCTAGGTGCAATCCAGACCGATGGTCAAGGCGAGCGTCGTTGCGAGCAGCACAGACGCGCACAAAACGCGCACAAGACTCGCCGGATCGGGTCGGAATCGCCGGGTTCAGCCGGAAAGCCCGGACAAGAAATCACCCTCTGGCCAGCACATTCGGAATTCCCCGGACTCCGCTGGACGTTTCCGGCCGCCCTTAAACCCCGCTGAGATCGTTCCGGCGAGTTGATTTCCGTCCATAGAGTCCCGATACTTGAAGAGCCGGAGGCCGAGGGCCGAAGGAAGTAGGCCCCGTACGCTCGACACCATACGAGGTGCGGGGTTTTGCGCGTCTGAGGGTCAGAGCCGTAGCTCGGGCTCGAGCCATGTGAGCCCGGTAGCTCGGCTGCGCGTACCAGCCGCGTGGGCGACGCCGTCGGCGATCCAGAGCAGGGGATCGTCCCGGCTATGGGCATGGCGGAAGTGGAGGGTCGGACCGCTACGTCGGGCGTCGGAGATTGCTCGACCGTCGCCGGCTCGCGACCGGTGAGCGAGTCGAGGCACAACTCGACCGCTCCGATCCCCTGAAGCCAGCGCACGGCGCCCGTCATGGAAAGGTCGCGGGGCGTTCATTTCGGACTCGCCTTTCTGCCTGGCGTGACAGAAGACGGAAGCGACGGCCACCGGAAGGTCCGCGAACTCTCTGAGCGCCCGCTGACGCTGATCCGGGAGTAGATCGTTGAAGTGGAGGTTCGACTTGCCGAGCGAGGATGCGAGCCGCTTGAGGCTCCGACGGGCCTCGGAACCGCTCGAACGGGTGAGCACTACCACGGCGATGCGATAGCGCGCTCCTCGGATGGACTCGTCGGCGTAGCCGATCAGATCCCCACCGGCGGGCCTGCCTCTATCCATCGAGGAGGTTTCCGATGTGGTCGGCGGCCTGCTGGTCGCCGCGGTGGCCTTTGTGGGCGTAGACCTTGGCGAGGGTTTCGACGTGGTCTCCGATGCGGGCGGCCACGGCAGGCAAGGGTTCGCCGGCGTCGAGTTGGGTGCTGGCATACCCGTGGCGCAGGTCGTGGAGACGCATTTCCTCGGCTCCGGGGACCCTGGCCCGGATGCGGGCGAATGCCTGGGTGAGGCGGTTGGGCTGGGTCGGCGCCTCGCCGGTGGGGTCGAGGGTCATGTCGGCGAGAACGAAGGCTTCCCTCGACAGCTCGTCGCCCATCTCTGCGGCGAGTTGTATCTGGGAGGCGTGGTGCTCTCGGAGGAGGTCGACGGTCTGGGCGTCGACGGTGACCTCGCGGATCTGGTGGGTCTTGGGTTCCTTCTCGACGACCTTGCGGTTGTTGAGCTGCGCCATTGCGGCACGAATCTCGATACGGCCGGTTTCGATATCGACAGCGGACCAGCGCAACCCGCAGATCTCGCCCCGACGTGCGCCGGTGGCTGCGAGGAGGCGAAAGGCGACCAAGTTCTCGGGGTTCCGGCTCGAAGCCGCCTCGGCCAACAGGGCAGCGACGACCTTGGGCGTGGCGATCTTGCGGCCCACTCGGGGAACCGACGGCGGGGTTGCCAGCTGGACCGGGTTGGTGGCGATCCAGCCCCACGCCATCGCCTGCTTGAACGCCGAGCGGAGCAGCGCGTGGTAGCGGCCGACCGAGGCGGGGGAGAGGCCTCGGCCGGTGAGGCGGTTGTAGAAGTCGTCGAGCGACTTGACCGTGACCTTGTCGAGGCGGGTCTTGCCGAGGGTCACGTCGGCGGCCACACCACGAGCGATTGTGCGGTAGCCCTCGATGGTGCGGGCGCCTCGGCCGCGGGTCTCGAGGTGATCGATGTGGGCGCTCAGCAGTTCGTCGATGGTGTGGCGGGCGGTGGGCCCGTGCCGATCGAGCTCGGACGTGAGCGACGTGAGCAGCTTCTGAGCCTGCCGCTTGCCGCCACGAACGGTGCGGCTGACATATCGAGGGCGCCCTGTGACGGGATCGCGCCCTGCATAGGCACGAACTTCCCAGTAGTCGGGCTCACGTTTGAGCCGGATGCTGCCACGACCTGATCCCACGGCCGAAGCCTACGCAAACCCTGCGACATGTATGGGACACCGTATGGGACAGATCCGGAATCGGCGATTTTGAGAACCGATTCTCGGGGAAGAAATATCCTCTGAACTGGGAGTTTGCCAGCGCCCCCGGCAGGATTCGAACCTGCGACGCACGGTTTAGGAAACCGACGCTCTATCCCCTGAGCTACGGGGGCTGGAGCCATGAAATGTGGCAGACGCGCAGCTCGATGTCGAGCCGGTTCGTCGATAAATCGATCTCATCTGCTCAACCGATTACGGAAACATGACGATAATGTAACCTGGGCGTAATAAATGCGTGCGGGCCTTACGAAGGGACGACCCCCATGTCTCGTAGTTTCCTAGTTCGAATTCTGTCGGTCTGCTTGTTGGCCGCTTCGCTTGCTGTCACCGTCAAGACCGACGCCGGTGCCCAGTCCTCCGCCCAGGGGTTCACCCCCGTCGGATGGGTTCTCGAGGCCTCTGGCCGAGTCCACGAACTCGGCGGAGCCCCGAACCTGGGCGATGCGGCAGCCTCAGCTTCTCCAGCCGTTGACCTCGTCGCTACTCGCGATGGAAAGGGTTACTGGGTAGTCAGGGCCGACGGCACCGTCTCGGCTCACGGCTCGGCAGGACACTTCGGCGACCTCAGCGGGTTTGCCCTCGCCCGGCCCGCCATCGCCCTCGCACCTACCCCGACAGGCAAGGGTTATGTGATCCTCGGCCAAGATGGCGGTGTGTTCGCATTTGGCGACGCAGGCTTCTTCGGGTCGGTACCTGGGGTCTCTCCGCTGGCTGCAGCGCGCACGACGGCGGTCGAAATTCAGGTCGCGTCTGCCGGGTATCGAATCATCCATGACGATGGAGGCGTATTCGCCTTCGGCAACGCTTCGTTCATAGGTTCGGTCCCGGGTGTGCTGAGAGGGCGGTCGCTCGATCGACCGATCGTGGCGGCGGTAGACGACGGCAATGGTGCCTACGCCATGGTTGGCGGCGACGGTGGAGTATTTGCATTCGGGATGAGCTTCCACGGCTCGATAGCTGGTGTCGCAGGCACCGACATCGTCGGGGCCGCGGGCGACCGCGCCGGCGGATATGCCCTCTTGGACACAGATGGCACCGTCTCGTGGTTCTCGGGAGGCACCGTCGTTCAGTTCAGCGTTCCCGTTCAGTCGAGGGCCATCGCCATCGCCATCATCGGCACGAAGCCCGTAGATGCCGGCAACACCACCACGACGCGCCAGCTCCCGACCACGACTCTCCCCAAGCCGACCACCACAGCCCCCAAGCCGACCACCACCACAACCCGGCCAACCACGACGCAGGCTCCTGCGTCCGGCAGTGTGGTGATCTGGAACCAGACGATGAACTCGGGTCCCGACGTCTATTGGGAGCCGAACTGGAACGATGTCGGCAACTTCCGCAGCCCGAACCTCATCGCTGGAGATGCAGTTCTCGAGGTCGAGATCTTGTCGAAGCCGACCAGTCGAGAGGTCATCTTGCAGGTGTGTGCTTGGCGGTGGCTCAACGGCCACAGCTTCTCGGGTGGCTTCGAAGAAACCTGTACTTCGCAGAACCTTCAGACCATGCGCTTCACCGACGAGACGGGCAAGGTGACCATCAACCTCGGATCCCCCGACGGTTGGTGGGTCAAGGGCGGTGGCAAGTTCCCTTGGGACAAGGGGCCGGACGTGATGCGAATCCTCATCAAGGACGCGGCCACGAAGTCGCTTCTCATGGACAGCAGGTGCGGTTCTGCCTGCTACACCGGGCCCGGAAACGCTGCGGACCACACACCCATTCAGATCCGTTCGAAGCTGACCTTCAACAACTAGGACCTAGATCCTGATCTGACCGAATTCGGACTCGGCACCCGACTCGTAGTCGGGGTCGCCCGGGAACAGGATGCGGTCGATGTCGTGAGCGCCCTGCCTCAGCCGCATGCGTTGGGGCAGGGCGTCGCTGTCTGCGGCCGCTATGGCCTCGGAAACCGATGCGTACCGCGCCAAACGGGCCAGAACCGCCACGGTGGGGGTCATCATCACCATGTGGCCCGCCCGAGCCTGCTCGAGAGCCTCGGCGGGCGACACCCAACGATGACCGACAGCTTCGTCGTCGTCTATCGATGCGGTCTGGTCTGGTGGATTCGGCGCCAGGAAGAACCTGGCGTCGTACCTTCGAGGCGGCCCCATGGGTGTAACGAACCGAGCGATGTAGCGAACCGCCGCCGCGTCCAGCACCAGGTCGGCCGCAGCCACGAATGAGGCGAGGTCGGTCTGGCCGGCGTTCAGGGCATCGCGCCACGCGGTGTGCCTTGCGAGGTCGGCGTCGGTCCAGGCTCGGCCGTCGGCGTCGTGGCCCAGCATCAGGCCGGCTTCCTCGTAGGTCTCGCGCAACACCGCAGCCCAGTGTGCTGCGGCATCGGGGGCAGACATGTCGACCGCGTGCATCACCTGGTCGAGACCGCGGAGGCGGTCGGTGAGGTCGTCGTGATGATCTTCGGCGTCGACGGCCCCGCCGGGGAACACCCACATGTCCGGCACGAAGACCGAGCGCCGGTTGCGCTTCAGCATCAAGACCTCGGGCCGTTCGGCGTCGCGGATGACGACGACGGTGGCGGCTCGGCGAACTGGCACCGTGGCAGGATCGTGATTCATAGACCCCAGCACCCTGCCACACGGGCGGGGTCTGGTTACAAGCCACAGGCTGACGTCGCGTACCTTCGGCCCCATGGCCGACGACCGAACCAGTCGCATCACCCACCGCACCTACCTGAGCTACATCGACAAGAGCCGCGAGTACTACGCCGCGCAGGGCTACACGCGGCCCTACCGATGGGCCCGCCACGGCGACGTTTCGTTCGTCCGCCCGCAGCGGCCGCTTGCCGACATGCGAGTAGGGGTCGTGACCACGGGCCAGCCTTGGAACCCCGACAACGTCGACGGGTCGCCCTCGGGGCCCAAGGAAGCCATGGCCGTGCCCGCCAGCCCCGTTCCCGACCGGGTCTTCACCTCGGACCTGTTCTGGGACAAGGAGCACACCTCGACCGACGACCTGGGTTCGTTCCTGCCGCTCGAACACCTCGCAGCGCTGGCAGCCGAAGGCACCATCGGTTCGGTCTCGGACCGCTTCTACTGCGTGCCCACCGAATACAGCCAGCGTCGAACCCGCGAACAGGACGGCCCCGATGTGGCCCGTTGGTGTGCCGAGGACGGTGTCGACCTGGCCATCCTCATCCCCTTGTGACCCGTGTGTCACCAGACCGTGAGTCTGGTCGCAGAGGTGCTGGAGGCCGCGGGAATCGTCACGGTCGTGATCGGTTCGGCCCGCGACATCGTCGAAGAGGTGGGCGTGGCCCGGTTCGTCTTCAGCGATTTTCCACTGGGTAGCCCGCTGGGGGCCAACGGCGACGTCGACACCCAGATGGCGACCCTGCGCTTGGCGCTTGACCTTGCGTCGGGCGCGGTAGCGCCACGAACAACGGTGCAGTCGCCGGCCCGATGGTCGACAGAGGCTTGGCGCGAACGGTTCATGTATGTCGGCGACGACAATCGCGACAAGCTGTTCGAGGCCGGCGAGCGCCGACGCGCTCAACAAAGAGCCAGCAAGGACTCGTAAGCGGGCCTGCCGCCGTCAGGTCACCATCAACACACCGCACACGAAGGCGCCGACGGCTGCCACAAAGCCACCTCCGCCCGTGACGGCCATGACGACGCGCGATTTGGTGGTCGAGTGGACGAATGCCGCCACGCCCGAAAGGGCGACCAACAGCAGCTTGATGCCCAGCGTCATGTGATAGCCCGCCGAGACCGACCCGAGGTCGACCTCGAACAGGTTCCAGATCCCCGTGACCACCAGCAGTGCGTAGAACGGCCACGCGACCTGCCCGAAGCGGTTGGCTGCGATCTTTGCCGCGTCGGGTCCGAGGCCGCGAATCGCCGGCACCAGCGCGGCCATGACGATCTGGCCGCCCACCCACACCGTCACGCCCAGCAGGTGGAGGAAGATCCGAATCGTGTACGCGTCGAGGTCGATCATTGGGTTGCCTTCGTCAGCTTCTACAGCCGCACGATGCTATCGAGCGTGACGTGCGGACGATCGAGCTCGCGGCTGGCAACCAGGTCGACCGTCGCCTCGATCCGCCACTCGCCGTTCTCGTCGGGGTCGACCAGGATCTGGGTGACCCGCCAGGTATCACCGCGGTCGTCGATGACGAACCAGTTGGCCCCGCGGGCCGCAGCGCCAACCTGGATGTGGTCGAAGTCGTCCCAATATGGCTGCATCGCATCGGCGATGTCGTCGGCGCTCCAGCGAGCCTCGGCGGTTGCGGTCGAAGACAACAACTCGGCCAGCGTCTGGTACCGCTCGTCGGCCAGCATCTGCACCCACCGGAACAGCTCGTTGCGAACCATCACCGTGAAAGCTCGGCGGTTGGTGGTGATGTTGACCGGCTCTGGCGGACGAATGTCGGCAGGGTCTTCGGGCTCGGGGTTGGCCAGACGCTCCCACTCGTCGATCAGGCTCGAGTCGGTGTGGCGAACCAGGGCACCCAGCCACTCGATGACGTCGTCGAGTTCGTCGGTGCGCAACTCGGCGGGCACGGTCTGCACCAAAGCCTTGTAGGCGTCGGACAGGTACCTCAGCAGCACACCCTCGACACCCTTGAGGCCATAGTGGTTGACGTACTCGCGAAACGTCATGGTGCGCTCGTACATGTCGCGAACCACCGACTTGGGACGGATCGTGTCGCCTCCGACCCATGGGTGGTGAACCACCCACGTGTTGAACATCTGCCACAGGGCCTCGCCGTTTGGCTGGGGCCATGTGATCTCGTCGAGGCGCTCCATCCGCTCCTCGTACTCGACGCCGTCGGCCTTCATCTGGGCTATCGCCTCGCCCTTGGCCAGGTCGAGTTGCCTTGCCAGCACGGGGCCGGGATTCTCGAGCACCGACTCGATGACGGTCACCGCGTCGAGGACAAATTCGGGGTCGTCGGTGGAGAACGTGTCGAGGACCTCGACCGCAAACAGCGACAACGGCTGGTTGAGGGCGAAGTCGTCTTGCAGATCGAGGTTCACGCGCACCATGCGCCCGTCGATGTCTGGCTTGTCGAGCACCTCGACGATGTCGGCCTCGACGAGCGAGCGGTACATGCCGATTGCCCGCCTGATGTTCGATCGCTGGCGCGGCCTGACATCGTGGTTGACCGTGAGGATGCGCCGGGTGGCTGCGCATCCGTCGCCTGGCCGGTCGAGCAGATGTAAGAGCATCGAGTGGCTGACGCTGAAGCGCGACGTCAGCGCTTCGGGCGTTCCTCCGGCCAGCTTGGCGAACGTGTCTTCGTCCCAGTGCACATAGCCACGCTCGGGAGGTTTCTTGCGGACGATCTTGCGCAGCTTCTTGGGGTCGTCGCCGGCCTTCTCCTCGAGCTTGAGGTTCTCGATGACGTGGTTGGGTGCCTGGCACCAGACATAGCCGATGTCGTCGAAACCCTTGCGCCCGGCCCGACCGGCGATCTGCTGGAAGTCGCGCACCGTCAGGGTTCGGGTTCGTTGGCCGTCGAACTTGCACAGCTGGGTGAACAAGACGGTGCGGATGGGCACGTTGACCCCGACGCCCAGGGTGTCGGTGCCGCAGATGACCTTCAACAGCCCTTCTTGTGCCAGCTTCTCGACGAGCAGCCGATATTTGGGCAAGAGACCCGCGTGGTGCACACCTATCCCTGACAGCACGTAACGCTTGAGGTCTGCTCCGAACGTCGAGTCGAAGCGGAATCCTCCGACGGCGTCTTTGACCGCCTCCTTTTCGTCTTTCGACAACACGTCGATGGAGGTCAGCGCCTGAGCCGCGTCGGTGGCCGACTTCTGCGTGAAGTGCACGATGTAAACGGGCGCCTGGCGCAGCTCGATGAGGTCGGCGATCGTCTCGTGTATTGGTGTGGTGCGGTAGGTGTATTCGAGCGGCACCGGGCGCTGGGCCGAGGCCACGACCGTGGTGGGTCGGCCGGTCAACTCGGTTAGCCGGCGGCTGTGTTCTTCGGTCGAGCCCAGCGTCGCCGACATCAACAGGAATTGGGCGTTGCTGAGCTCGAGGAGCGGCACCTGCCACGCCCAGCCGCGGTCGCGGTCGGAGTAATAGTGGAACTCGTCCATGATCACCAGGTCGGCCGGGGCGTACTGGCCGTCACGGAGGGCCACGTTGGCCAGGATCTCGGCCGTGCAGCACACCACCGGGGCCTGGGGGTTGACCGAAGCGTCTCCGGTGATCATCCCGACCCGCTCGGCGCCCAGCTCGCGGGTCAGCGCGAAGAACTTCTCGGAAACCAGTGCCTTGATCGGGGCGGTGTACCACGAACGTTGGCCGCGGGCGAGGCCGGCGAAGTGCGCCGCCGACGCCACGAGCGACTTCCCCGAGCCGGTTGGCGTGTTCAAGATGACGTTGTTGCCCTCGAGCAGCTCGAGGATCGCTTCCTCCTGGGCGGGGTACAGCTCGAGGCCGATCTGCTCTGCGTAGGTGAGGAAGGCTTCGAGCAGGGCGGTCGGGTCGCCCGAGGTCGGTAGGTGTTTGACCAGTGGCGGCAGGACCTGCATCGGGTCGAACCTATCGGAGCGTCGCTGGTGGCTGCGCATAATCCGTTTGACTGCGGACCGATCCACATCAACGATTGGACCTGATCCAATCGAGACGAGGTGTCCGTGGACGACAAAGACATCGCAGAGGCGCTGGGGCCGTGGGGCGCCGAGCACGGCCCTCTGTACCTGACGCTCGCAGACGCCCTCGACGAGTTGATCCGGGCTGGTCGCTTGGGCCCAGGAGAACGCCTACCCGCCGAGCGTCGTATGGCGGCGACCCTGCACGTGTCTCGCGGCACCGTCGTGGCGGCCTACGACGAGCTCAGGCGAAGGTCTCGCATCGTCACCCACCAGGGAAGCGGCACCGTGGTTGCCGAACACGCCAGGCCGGTGTCGCGCCTCGATCCGGTTCCGCCGCGCGGAGCGATCTACGACGGCATGCTCGACGGCCCCTACGACGATCTGATCGACATGCGCAGCGCCTATTGGGTGGGCGTCGACGATCTGCCTCCCGAGTCGCTGGAGCTGCCAGAAAAGGCGTGGACCGAGGTGCTGACGGGCGCCGGCTATCACCCTTGTGGCTACCCGCCGCTGCGCGAACATCTGGCCGCACATCTCACCGCCGGTGGCCTCGAAACCCGACCCGACCAGGTGTTGGTCACCAACGGGTCGCAACAGGCCCTGGCTTTGGCAGCACAGTTGCACTTGGGCCGCGACGACCTCTGCGTCGTCGAGGAGCTGACCTATCCCGCCTTCATCGACCTGATCGCCGCGCTGAGGGGCAGACTGCACACCACGCCCATCGACGACGACGGGGTCGACGTAGACCTGCTGGACAGAGCCGTTCGGCGGGTTCGGCCACCGATGGTCTATGTGATGGCCGGTGTACACAACCCCACCGGTTCGGTGTTGAGCGAGGACCGCAGACAACGCCTGGTCGACTACGTCCAGAGGTGGGATGCGGTGGTGATAGACGACCGCACCCTGGCCGAGATGGTCATAGACCGACCGGTGCCACGGCCGTTGGCCCGCGCAGACGGTTCGGGTCTGGCCAACGTCATCACCGTCGGTTCGACATCAAAGTCGACCTGGGGCGGCCTGCGCATCGGCTGGATAAGGGCCGAGACCGACATGGTCGACCGTCTTTCGCGCCTGAAAGCGGTGATGGATCTGGGCTCGCCGATCGCCAGTCAGGTGATCGTCAGCGACCTCCTGATCCGCCAGGGCGGCCCCAAGCTGCGCCAAGCCGAGCTGCGCAGGCGCCGCGACGCTCTTGCCGACGGCATCGCCGCCAGGTTGCCCGAATGGAGGTTCAAGCGGCCGTCGGGCGGACTGTGCCTGTGGGTCGAACTGCCCGTCAGCGATGTCTCGCGGTTCATCTCGCTTGCCGCCCGACACGGGGTCGGCCTGGTGTCTGGCACCGCCAGCTCGCCCGACGGACGGTGCGGCAACTACCTGCGGCTTCCGTACGGGAACCGCACCGAGGTGCTCGAAGACGTCGTCGAGCGCTTGGCCATCGCCTGGGCCGAGCACCAGAACAGGCCCATACGCTCGCCGCTGTACGGGGTGATCGTCTGAACCTGGCTGCCCGCCGGGCTCAGTGGGTGGCGTGGGGGGTGTTCTCCCGATATCCCAGGGCCGTGACCTGGATGAACTCGGCCCGTTCGTGGAACTCGGCCAGGCTGTGGGCGTCGCTGTAGCTCATCGCGCTGCGCACGCCGGCCAGCAGCTGGTTGATCAGCTTGGCAGCGTCGCCTCGGTAGGGGACTGTGCCCTCGACCCCTTCGGCGGCGCGCTGCTCGAAATACTCGTCGTCGATCTCGTCGCCGTGGCGCTCGGCGCGAGCGGCGATGGCTTCGAAGCTGGCCATGCCCCTGATGCGCTTGCGCAACCCGTTGGGGCCCTGCTCGACCTCACCAGGCGACTCGCGGGTGCCGGCAAGCAGGCTGCCGATCATCACCGTGTCTCCACCGGCTGCGAGCGCCTTGGCCATGTCGCCCGATGTCTTGATGCCGCCGTCGGCGATGAGCGGCACGTGGATTCCGTTGACGTTGTCGATTGCCGTCAGCTGCGGCACCCCGACGCCGGCGACGAGCCGGGTTGTACATACGCCGCCCGGCCCGACGCCGACCTTGATGGCGTCGGCGCCCGCGTCGATCAGGTCGTCGGCCCCGGCACGAGTTGCCACGTTGCCCGCTATCACGTCGGTGTCGGGGAAGGCGTCCTTGAGACGCTTGACCCCGTCGATCGAGTGGTCGGCGTGCCCGTGTGCGATGTCGAGCACCAGGACGTCACAGCCGGCGGCGACCAGGGCCTTGGCCCGGTCGATCATGTCGTGGTCTGTGCCGACGGCCGCGCCTACCAGCAGGCCCTCGGCCTTGACCTCCCCGACCTGGGCAGCGTGAACCTCGATGGGCAGGAAACGGTGGATGATTCCGATGCCCCCCAGCCGTGCCATGGTCTTGGCCATCTGCTTCTCGCAGACCGTGTCCATGTTGGCAGCGATGACCGGAATCTCGAGTTCGATGTTGCGGCTCAGCTTGGTCTTCAGCGAGACGTTGCTGCGAGAACGAATCGTCGATCGCTTGGGTACGAGCAAGACGTCGTCGAAGGTGAGTCCGATACGCGGTTCGCTGAATCGCATTTGGTGTCCTATCGCGTTTCCAAGAGATCGGGCAGCCGATCACGATACCCATCGGTGCCCGACGGTGCCGTCTAAACCCTCTGATGGACCGGCCGACTGCACCAAGCAGTTGGAGGCACTGTGTCACGATCATCGAACAAGTCGCGCCCCGCGGGCAAGAATCGGCCCGCATCCGCCCTGTCGGCGGTGGTGCTGGTCGGCTACGGGCCACGCAGCGCCACCCGGGGGCTGACCAAGGCGATACATCGAACCTGCGCCGAGCTGAAGGTCGACCTGATCGAGATTGCGGCGTTCGACCCCGACACCGGCAAGCCCGCGAGGGCTGGCGAGCAGCTGTTCGACCAGCTGGTCAGGCGCGACGATGGTCCCGTTCTGTACATCCACGACGACGTCGCCATCGACGACACCTCGCTGGATCGTCTGGTTTCGGCGCACCTGGCGGGTGCGGCCGTGGCCGTGCCGGCCAGCAACGACGTGGGCACGGCGCACTTTCACGGCAAGCTGCCTCCCGCATCGGTGGCTCGTGCCGAGCTGAAGAAGCTGAGCCGAACCGGCGACGGATCGACCTCGGCCATCGAGACGTTCCGGCCCTCGTGCATGGTCACCTCGAGAGCGACCCTGGTGAGCCTGCTGGACAAGCGGATCCACGACCCCTTCACGCTGGTGACCGATCGGGGAATCGGTCTGGAGATGGTCTCCGGCGCCTATTGCGCCCACGACGGCATGTGCGGAAAGGCTGTGCGAGCCGCCGTGTCACAAACCGACCGGCCGGTGCTAGTGGCCTCGCTGATCGTGAAGAACGAGGAGGCGATGCTGGCCGATTGCCTGGCATCGATGGAAGGTCTGGTGGATCGGATCGAGGTGGTCGACACCGGCTCGACCGATTCGACCGTCGAGATCGCAAGACGATTCGGAGCCAACGTCACCGAGATCGAGTGGCGCGACGACTTCGCATGGGCCCGAAATCAAGCCGCGGAACTGTGCCGCGACGCGATGTTCACGCTGTGGATAGATGCCGACGAGCGGGTCGTGACCCAAGACGCCGGCCTCACCCGCGACCTGTTTGCCGCATGTTTCGACGAGATCGAGGCCTTCGACGTGCGCCTGGCCAACCTCAGCGGCGAGAACTCAGATGGTGCGTCCAGCACGGTGCGGCTGAGAAGGGTGGTGCGCTCTGACCTGCTGGCCTTCGCAGGCCGTGT
Source organism: Acidimicrobiales bacterium (assembly GCA_041394185.1). NCBI lineage: Bacteria > Bacillati > Actinomycetota > Acidimicrobiia > Acidimicrobiales > Acidimicrobiales bacterium. Next base: position 448,235 of record JAWKIQ010000002.1, on the reverse strand, counting down.
CCACGAGCAGCCGGTGAGGCTGGGAGACGAACGCACACCGCTGGTGGCTGCCACCTTCGACGCCCTGCGCCTGGACCACCTCGGGTACACCAAGGAGGTCATCGACCGGCAGGGCAAACGCGACAGAAACCTTCGACTGGCGAAGGCCCAGCACGGGGAAGATCGATCGCTGAAGGCATCGGTGGATCTGGCCCGATCGTTGCTGATGGTGGGTGACTACTCGGGCGAGGCTGTCAGTCTGCTCCGCGACGCAGTCGCTGAACTGGAGGCCTGGGGCGAGACCCGCGCCGACTGGACCGCCTACCTGTACGGCTCCTTGGCCCACGTGCTGCTGAACACCGGCGAGCTCGAAGAGGCGCTCGAGTGGTCCACCCGGGCCTTCCACACCCTGCCCAGCGACGATCTGGCCGCCGCCGTGTTGGCGACGGCGTCGCTGGACCTGGGACGAGAAGCCGAGTTCTTGGCCCTGATCGGTCGCTTCGACGAGCCGACGGCCGTGCGCCCGGTGTTCGAGTCGCCCCAGAACAAGCGGGTGGTGCGCGAGGCCACCGTGAGAGCGCTGGCCCGCGTCGGCGACACCGGCGCTGCCTGGGCTCAGGTCGAGGAATGGTTGACCGCCCACGCCGATCTGGCCGACGGGGCCCTTGAAGCCGCCTCAGAGGTCGCGTGCCTTCACTTCCACGACGCTGAGTTGCCCGAGGCCCTCGCACGTCTCGCAGCCCATGCATCAGACCCGACCGCACTGATTCGCCCGGTTTCTGGCCTGTTGGCGCCCGAATCCACCGCGGTTGCAGCGAGCGTGATCGCAGCGGCAGGTGGCGGGGCCGAGGTTGTTTCCACCGGCATGGCGTGCGCGATGGTCGCAGCTCGCTGGGACGTGTTCGACGAGCTGCAGCGGTACTCAGAGCTGCTGGAACCCGCGGTGAGACAACACCTGGCAGCGCGATTGCACGAGCGCGGTGAACAAGACCGGGCCCAGGCGCTTGGCGGAACACCGGTGCGCCGCAGCGGCGGCTTCCGCATTACGGGTTAAGGGTCGACAGCTGCGGTCGACCGGCTCGACCATGGATCGAATCGCGGCGGCCCTCGAGGGTTCTGGTGAGGTGGTTGCCTGCCTGCCCAGCCGTCGCGCCGATGGCGATTGGGGTGACCTCAGGATCGCCGTGGCCGCCTTGGCCGCATACGCACCCCAGGTTCCGTTGCTGGTGTGCTGGGAAGGTCCCACCGAGCCTGATCATCTGGCTCCTCATCCGAACCTGTCGCTTGTCGAGCGGCCTCCGGGTATCGGCACGGCCAGCGAGGCGTGGAATCACGCCGTGGGGTTGGCCCGGCAGTGGGGTGCGGTCGACGTCATCCTTACCGCCGACGACGTGGTCGTCGTTCCCGACTCGGTCGAGCGACTGCTGGGCGACACGGCCCAGGTTCGCGACCGGTTCGGAGCCCAGTCGGTGGGAATGGTCGCGGCCCGAAGCAACTACGTGAAGGGCCCGCAGAACATCCGCTCGGGCAACGGTGGCGTGCTGTCGACCAACATGATGCGCTGGTCGACCGAGGACGAGGTATTCGCCATCGACATGGCGGTTCCGGTCTTCGCCTGCGTCTCGATCGACGCGTTCACCTCGGTCGGGGGTATGCCCGCCACCAACTGGTTCGGTGACGATCTCTTCTGCTTCGACCTGGTGGCGTCGGGCAGGCAGAACTTCGTGAGCCGGGCATATGTGCACCACGTGGGGGAGAGGGGAACGGGCTCGCAGGACGCACTGTTGCGTGCCGGCGTTCAGTTCCTCGTCGACCACCGCAGAGATTTCATCGAGGCCAAGCGCCTCGAAGGACTCGTCGAGCAGGTTCTCGGCGCGTCGGTACTGACTGGAGCTAAGCGATGAAGGCAGTGATCCTCGCCGGAGGACTGGGTACGCGCTTGTCGGAGGAGACCTCTGTCAGGCCCAAGCCCATGGTCGAGATCGGCGGCCTGCCCATGTTGTGGCACATCATGTCGATCTACTCGGCCCACGGGGTCACCGACTTCATCGTTGCCTGCGGCTACAAGGGCTATGTCATCAAGGAGTTCTTCGCGAACTTCTTCTTGCACTCGTCGGACGTCACCATCGACCTCACCACGGGTGAAATCGATGTTCACCGGAGCCGCACCGAGCCGTGGAAGGTCACGCTGGTCGAGACAGGCGAGCACACCGAGACCGGTGGCCGGCTGGGCCGCATCAAGCAGCACGTCGCCGGCGAAGGCGCCTTCTGTATGACCTATGGCGACGCCGTTGCCGACATCGACATCTCGGCCCTGATCCAGTTCCACCGCAACCACGGCAGACAAGCCACGGTGACGGCGGTCAGGCCACCGGGTCGCTTCGGCGCCATGACCTTCGACGAGAACGACGTGGTCAGCCAGTTCGCGGAAAAGCCCCGAGGCGATGGCGCCTGGATCAACGGCGGATTCTTCGTGTTGCACCCCGACGTGCTCGACCTGGTCGACAGCGACGCGTGTGTCTGGGAACGCGAGCCGCTGGAGAAGTTGGCCAGCCGGTCTCAGCTGTCGGCGTTTCGCCACGACGGCTTCTGGCATCCGATGGACACCCTCAGGGACAAGCGACAGCTCGAGGCCCTGTGGGAGAGCGGAAAGGCGCCGTGGCGGGTGACACCCACCGCCGATGGCGCAGCCAAGACCGACGCCCGCAAGGCGCCGGTGACAGATCTCACCTCCGATCAACGAGGAGCAAACCTGTGCGTGTGATGGTTACTGGTAGCGAGGGCTACCTCGGAGCTCTGGTGGTTCCCCGCCTTCTTCGCGACGGCCACGATGTGGTCGGTGTCGATGCCGGCTGGTTCGACGCCTCGTTGTTCTCGCCGCCCATCCCGGCCGACCTCAGGATGGACACGCGCGATCTTCAGCCCGAGCACCTCGAGGGCATCGACGCGATCGTCCACCTAGCCGCTCTTTCGAACGATCCGATGGGGGCCATCGACCCGGCCCTCACCGACGACATCAACCATCGGGCGACCGTGCGCCTCGCACGTCTGGCGAAGTCGGCCGGGGTAACCCGGTTCTTGCAGTCGTCGTCTTGCAGCCTCTATGGGGCCGGTTCGGGCGATGAGGTGCTCGACGAGACCTCGCCCCTGGCGCCTGTGACGCCCTACGGCCGCTCGAAGGTCGACTCCGAGCGCGGCTTGCTCGAGTTGGCCGACGACCGGTTCCACCCGGTGTTCCTGCGTAACGCCACCGTCTATGGCTTCTCCAGCAAGCTCCGCATGGACCTCGTGGTCAACGAGTTGGTTGCCGGGGCCCTCACCACCGGGCGTGTCCGCCTGCTGTCCGATGGCACTTCGTGGCGGCCGCTGGTGCACGCGTCAGACGTGGCCGACGCGTTTGCTGAGCTGCTCGTTGCACCTGCCGACGATGTCGCCGGCGAGGCCTTCGACATAGTCGGTGAGAACCAGTCGTTTCGGATCATCGATGTGGCCAACGCGGTGGTGCAAGCCGTGCCGGGTTCACAGCTCGAGGTGTCCAGCCAGGCACCCACCGACGTCCGCAACTATCGGGTGTCGGGCGACAAGCTCAGGCGCGTGGTGCCGTCGGCCGCACCCAGCCGGACCCTCGAGCGCGGCATTGTCGAACTGCGCGATGCGTACCTCGACGCAGGCCTCGACATGTCAATGATCGAGTCTCGCGATCTCGTCAGACTCGTCGTTCTGCAACGACACCTGGACTCGGGCCGTCTCGGCGCCGATCTGAGGGCCGTCGCCGTGGGAGCCGGATTGTGAGCGACGAGATCTATCTGGACGACGCTGCGCTGCGGGCCGAGATCCTGCGCCTGACGCGAGAACACGCCCGCCGCCAGGTTGCCCGGTCCGACCACTTCGAGCCGGGCTCGACCCTGGTCAACTACGCGGGCCGCGTCTACGACGCGGACGATGTCGAGCGCCTGGTGGGCGCATCCCTGGACTTCTGGCTCACCGCCGGGCCCGAGGCGACCACCCTGGAGAACCGGCTGGCGCGCTGGATCGGGGTCGAACACCTGGCCTTGGTGAACTCGGGCTCGTCTGCGAACTTGCTGGCCTTCGCCACCCTGATGTCGCATCGTTTGGGCGACCGCAGGATCGAACCCGGCGACGAGGTCATCACCGTCGCCGCCGGCTTTCCCACCACTGTTGCGCCCATAGTGCAGCTGGGCGCCGTACCGGTGTTCGTCGATGTGAAGGCCGAGACTGCCAACATCGACACCACCATGCTGGAGGCTGCTCGCAGCGACAGGACCAAGGCCGTGATGGTCGCCCATGCCCTGGGCAACCCGTTCGACCTGGACGCGGTCATGGACTTCTGTCGCCGGCACGATCTGTGGCTGGTAGAGGACAACTGCGACGCTCTGGGTTCTCGCTGGGACTCCGCCGTCGAGGGTGAACAGCGTTACACGGGCACCTTCGGTCACCTGGCGACGTCGTCGTTCTACCCCGCCCACCACATGACCACGGGCGAGGGCGGAGCCGTCTACACCTCAGACGACGAACTGGCCGGCATCATGTTGTCGATTCGCGACTGGGGCCGGGATTGCTGGTGCAAGTCGGGCCGCGACAACACCTGCGGCAAGCGGTTCGACCAGCAGCACGGCAGCCTGCCGTTCGGCTACGACCACAAGTTCGTCTATTCGCATCTGGGCTTCAACCTCAAGATGACCGATCTCCAGGCAGCTGTGGGCGTGGCCCAGCTCGAGAAGCTCGATGCGTTCTGTGATGCCAGACGGCGCAACCACGACCGGCTGCGCGCCGGCATCGCCGACCTCGCAGAGGTGTTGAGACCGGTCTCGGCCACCCCCAGGTCTGATCCGGCGTGGTTCGGTTTCTTGATGACCGTGGCGCCCGATGCTCCATTCGACCGCAACGAGTTGGTGGCCGCTCTCGAGGGAGCGAAGATCCAAACCCGCAACCTGTTCGCAGGCAACCTGTTGCGCCATCCGGCGTTCGACCCGCTGGTCGAGGGTCGCGACTATCGGGTGGTGGGCGAGCTCACCACCACCGACCTTCTGATGGGCCGGGCGTTGTGGATCGGCGTTCACCCCGGGCTGGACGACCGGCGCCTCGGTTACATGCTCGACGTGATCCACAGCTCGATCGCCACCCTGTCGGACCGTCGTTCTGTAGAGGCATCGAACACTCCGGTTGGGATTCGGGTCCGATGAACGGTCCGGTCGATCAGATGCGCGAGCTGGCGGTTCCTGGCAGCTTCGTACGTCCGCTGGCCGTTCACGAGGACCGTCGCGGTTCGTTCGCGAAAGGGTTCTCTGCCGAGCAGCTCGCGCCGCTTGGTCTCGACATCGACGTCGCCGAGCTGTTCTGGTCGTGGTCTCACCGAGGGGTGATCCGTGGAATGCACGCCCAGCTGCCCCCTCGTGGCGCAGCACGCGTTGTGATCTGCCTGTCGGGGAGAATCCTCGACGTCGTGCACGACCTGAGGCCCGGCAACGAACCAAAGACCGACAGCGTGGTGCTGGACGGCCAGTCGCCCGCAGCCGTTCACGTGCCCGTCGGGGTCGCGCACGGGTTCCAGGTGCTCAGCGAGACGGCCCTGGTCGCCTACCTGGCATCCGATGACCACGCGCCCGACTACGACACGGGTGTCCGCTGGGACTCCTTCGGCATGGTGTGGCCGATCATGCCGCCGATCCTGTCCGACCGCGATGCGGCGTTGCCCACTGGTGCCGAGCTGCTCGCGTCGACCGCTGGCCGCGCCCGATCGTGACCGGGCCGATCCTGGTCACCGGTGCCTCGGGTTTTATCGGTGGGCATCTGTGCAGGGCACTGATCGACGACGGCCACGATGTGGTGGCGTTGTTGCGCCCCAACAGCACTTGCCCACATGGGGTCAGGCCGCTTCGGGTCGGGTCCAACACAGCGGTTGCCGACGCCGTCGAAGCCTTGGCGCCCGCCACCTGCTTTCACCTGGCCACCCACTTCACCGTCGCCGACGACGACCCGGCCGAGATCGACAAGCTGGTCGAGGCCAACCTGTCGTTGACCGCCCATCTGGCTGCTGGGTTGGCGCGCGTTCCCAGAACTGGTCTGGTGGCCGTGGGAACCGTCTGGCAGCACGTCTACAGCGAGCCCTTTAGGCCCAACAGTCTGTATGCGGCAACCAAGGAGGCCGCTCTGGCGGTCTTGACGCACTATGGCCTGAACCGCGACCTGGCGACGGTTTGGGTCGAGTTGGGTGATACCTACGGGCCGCTCGACCCTCGGCCGAAGTTGATACCGACCCTGCTTCGCATCGCCGGCACCGATGAGGAGATCTCGTTGAGCCCGGGCGAACAGCTGGTCGACCCTCTCTATGTCGACGACGCCGTCTCTGGCCTGCTGGCCGCATCGGCCGCCGTGGCACCCGGTGTGGCTCCGCCCCGCCTGGCCTGCCTTGCCGACTCACCGGTGACGCTGCGCGAGTTGGTGGCTCTGGTCGAGGGCGTGACGGGCAGTCAAGCAAATGTCAAGTGGGGCGCCCGGCCCTATCGACCCGTCGAGATGTTCGAGCAGTGGCGCGCCGGCGACCGCCCTGATGGATGGCAGCCATCGACGACACTTCGCGACGGGCTGGCTCGGCTGGCCTCGACCCGATAGCGGCACTTCACAAGCCCCGCCCGCGGCCGACTGGTCGCAAGAGTACGGGAGGAAGCCCATGAGCCCCAGGGTCACCGTGGTGATGCTCTGCTACAACAAGTCGGAGCTGTCGCTGCGCTGCCTGACCTCACTGGAGGTCTGTCAGCAAGGAGACGAACCGTTCGACCTGATCGTGGTCGACAACGGGTCCAGTGACGACACGCCCCATCTGCTGTCGCGCCTGGAAGGCGCCCACACCATTCGCATCGACGACAACATCGGTTTCGGGCCGGCGAACAACGTAGGCGCCGCCGAGGCCGAGACCGAGTACATCCTGTTTCTCAGCAACGACGTGGTGCTGTTGCCCGGCTGGCTCGAACCGCTGGTGCGCGCAATGGACGAAGACCCCACCATCGGTGCTGTCCAACCGATGTTCTTGTACCCCGACGGCAGGGTGAACGACGCCGGTGGTCTGACCTTCGCAGACGGCGAATGTTGGAACTATGGCAAGGGCAACCCGTTCCCCGACACACCTGCCCTGAACACCAGGCGGGCGCCCGACTATTGTACCGGCGCGTGCCTGCTGGTCAGGCGCGAGGCCTTCGAGCAGGTCGGGGGGTTCGATCCTCGATTTGCGCCCGTGTACTACGAGGACGTCGACCTGTCGTTCGCCATGCGCGAGGCGGGCTGGAAGGTCATGTACGAACCAACCTCGAAGGTGGTTCACGACGAGGGCGGAACCAACGGCACCGACGTCTCCGAAGGTGAGAAGCGCTATCAGGTGGTGAACCGCCCCAAGTTCGTCGAGAAGTGGGGACACCGTCTGCGCCAGAGGCCACGTCTGAACCCGGGCCTGATCGAGTACTGGGCTCACCGAGGCCAGGGTGGCTATGGGCCGGGCGAAGCGGGCGAGCTGAACCCCGATGCCGCGCAGGCCAAGGAACGCAGGGGTCTGCACATCCTGATTTCGGACACGCTGGTGCCGATGCCCGACCGCAACGGCATGCATCCGCGCTCGATAGCGATGATCGAGGAGTTGCGGGCCCAGGGCCACAGCGTTGTGCTGTTCTCGGTCAACAGCCTGTGGCACGAACGCTACGCCCCTCCGCTTCAGCGCCTGGGCGTGATCGTGTTCGCCGGCCGACCCGATCTGCAGGTCGCCGATCCGACCACCAATGAGATCTACGGGCAGCTCCACCGGCCGCGCCTTCCGTGGATCCTGAACAACTACGCATTCGACACGGCGATCTTGACGGTGTGGGAGAACGCCGAGATGTTCAGCGATGTCGTACGCAAGGCATCGCCCCAGACCACCGTGGTGGTCGACACGATCGACGTGCATTGGCTGCGCATCGAGCGCGAGGCAACGCTGAAGGGGGATGCAGAGGCCAAGCTGCACGCCCTCGAACTGAAGCGGCGCGAAAAGGAGCAGTACCGCCTGGCCGACAGGGTGGTTGCGATCAACGAACAGGACCGCAAGGTCATACATGCCGAGTTGCCCGAGGTTCGTCAGGTCGTGTTGCCTACCGTCCATGAGCCGGTCGATCCCGGGCCGGCATACGACGATCGCGACACCATCGTGTTCGTCGGCAACTTCTTGCATCCGCCGAACGTCGACGCGATCCGGTGGTGGATCGACGAGGTGGGCGACGAACTAGCGCAGGTGCTTCCCGGAGTGCGCCTTCGGGTGATCGGTGATGCTCTCGACAAGCAGATCAGCAGCATTCCAGAGTCGCTCCTGGATGTCGCCGGCTGGGTGCCAGATCTGAAATCCGAGCTTCACAGGGCCCGGTTGTCGGTTGCGCCGCTGCGCTTCGGCGCCGGCCTGAAGACGAAGGTCCTCGAGTCTCTGGGCGCCGGATTGCCGGTTGTCACGACCTCGATCGGAGCCGAGGGCATCGACCTCGACCCTTCGCTGCTGCCCATCGCCGACGACGCACGGGCGTTCGCAGCCGAAGTTGCGAGCCTCTACAACGACCGCGATCGGTGGCAGCGCATCAGCACCGAAGGCCGTCAAGAGGTCGGCCGCGTCTATGGAATCGAGGCATTCCGCGCCGCACTGCCCGCCGTGGTCGCGCCCGTGCGTGAGCGCTCTTCGCGGCTGATGAAGGTGATGGGCCCCGCGGCGTCGAACGTGGTCGATCTGCGCCAGACCGAACCCAACGGCGAACTGATCGGCGCGATCAGGCGGCTCTGATCGCCGGCCACGCCGACCCGGGAGTCAGCGCCAACAGCGCGTCTCGACAGGCTGTCGGCGGCCGATGGCGTCGTTCAGCAGGCCTTTGACCTCGTCGACATGAACCGCGTAGGCGATCGAGTCGGCCGAGTCTGCGGTCGAGCTCACAACGATCCCGGCCACCTCGCCCGCACTGTTCAGAACGGGTGCGCCCGAGTCGCCAGGTGCAATGACGGCCTCCAGCTCGAGGGCCTGTTTCACGACCTCGTGTTCGCGGTAGATGTCGGTGGTGCGGGCGCTGACTTCGCGCATCAGACGCGCTGGCTGCAACACCGGCCAGCGCAGCGCCAGGCCCACGGCAACCACGACCCCGACCCGGTCGGCGAGCGGCGCCGGGGTCAGATTTGCACCCTCGACGCGCACGAACGCGACGTCAAGGTCGGTGTCGACCAGAACAGCGACGCCGGTCCACGTACCGGCCGGACCGATCACGTCGACCTCGGCAGCTCCGGCGACGTTGTGAGCAGCGGTGACCACGATGTCGTGCGTAACGGCCACGCCGCTCGACGTCGACAACCTGCGGCAGGCTTCCGACCGCAGCTGAACCATTGCCGAGGATGCCTGGGCGCTGTCGGGAAGATCGGCTCCGCACCCCACACAGCAGGCGAGCAGCACGGCCGCTGCAGCCCGCCATCTCCCGCCGAGACTCAACCTCGTGCCTCGTACACGGCAATCGACCATCCGTCGCGTTCAGTGTGTCGAACCTCTGGCAGCCCGAGCGCTGCCTGCACCCTCGAGCGCTGATTACTCATGTGCCCGGTGGTCACCAACAGCCCGCCGGGACAGACGCTGCCCGCAAGAGCGCCCGCGATGGGCTCGATGTCGGCGAGCAGAAGGTTGGCCACCACCAGATCGAACCCGGCCGACGCCGGTGGGGTCGAACCGACCGCCACGTCGATCTTGGAAGCGAAGCCGTTTCGCTGGGCGTTCTGGCGGGCGACCTCTACGGCGTCGCGTTCGCAGTCGATGGCGACCACCGATCGTGCTCGCCGCGCAGCGCATGCGATGGCCAACACACCGGTGCCGGTGCCCATGTCGAGTACCCGCGCTCCACCTATTTCGATCGTCGACAGCATCTCGAGAGCCATCACGGTGGTGATATGAGAGCCGATTCCGAAGCTGCGGCCAGGCTCGAGCTGGATACGGGTCATTCCCGGCGGGGTGGGTGAGTCGATCCACTCGGGGACCACCCAGAAGTCACCCGCCGCAACCGGAGACGCCCACCGCCGCCAAGTATCTAGCGCTGCATCATCATCGACTGGCTCGATGTGGCCGCCGACCATCTCCGCGGCCTCCCGGGCCGCGCCCTCGTCTGCAAAGCCGGCCAGCAACACCACCATCGGCTGTGAACCCCTGGATGGACCCGACCGCTCCTCTATGCCCAGGGTGCCGAGTGCCCAGAGCTCGCCCGACAGACGATCGGCATCGTCTCGGGGTGCGGTGACGATCAGCCGTACTGCGGTCATGGGCTCAGTCTTCGAGCAGGCGCGGCTGATCTTGTGCGGGGCCGCTGATGAGGGGTGGCTCTTCGCTGCTGGCCGCGGCCCTGCGAGATTCGAGCCTTTCGATGGCCGGATCGGTACCCGGGAACACCTGCTGAAGAGCCGTGGCCTTCGCCGCGGCCTCCATCACCAACTCCTCGACCTCGGCCCACGAGCCCGCCCTGGGCCCGGCGACGCCTTCGTTGTAGGGCTGGGCGAACGCTATGACCTCGTTGCCGTGCGCTCGAAGCGCCTCGATGTTGTGCGGAGCGTCGTCGATGTACAGGTCGGCCTCGACCTCGGGTTTGGCCCCGAGAAAGCAGATGTCGCGATAGGGCAGACGTTGGCGATCGAGCCATTCGGCAGTGTCGGCTATGGCGATCGCGTGGCCCCAGTTGACGTAGAGCCTGTGGGTGATGATCCGAATCCAGATCCCGGCGTCGCTGAGGCGCCACAGAGCCTCGGGTGCACCCGACACGACTGGCATGTCGCGAAACATTCGGCGCTGCAGCACCGCGATGCGGTGCAATCGTTCGAAATCGCCTTCGCCCAGGCCCCACTCGTTGAAGCCCCAAGACCGCTGCAGCGGAAGGCTTTCGGGGTCGACCCCGAGTTCGTCAGCAACGATGGCCCGGAACGCCACCGTGTGATCGGCGCACACGCCGTCGAGGTCTACACCGAGAACGAACGAACCGTTTGGCACCTGGGAAAGGGTAGACCCTGGTTCAGCGCTGACGGTCGAGCAGGTCGCAGTCGTGGGCCAAAGCGATGACCGCTTCGGTGTCGGAAGGTCGAGCGCCCAGAAGGCGAAGCAGCGACCTGGTCAACAACTCGGCGTTGTGTCGCGGGGCCTCTGGGGTGCCGATGAAGACCAGGCTCTGGCGCACCAGGCCCACCACCAGCAGAGCCGTCAGGGTCAGATCTTCGAACACGATGAGGCCTTGATCGTGTGCCTCGTCGAGATTGTCTTCGAACATCGTTGCGAAGTCTTGGGTGCCCGGCAGATCGGTGCGAGCCAATACCTCGGCCAAGAACCCGCGGAAGTTCTCGTCCTGGGCGGCCTGGCACATCATCACGAAGAAGCCCACGGCCATGCGTTCGAGAGGGTTCTCGAACGGGCGTGGGCGCACCCTTCTGACCTCTTCGAGCCAGCCGGTGAGAGCTTCCTCGGTGAGGGCCTTCAGGTAGTCGTCACGGTCGGCGAAATGGTTGTAGAACGACCCCAATGCCACATCGCCAGCTTCGGTGATGCTGGCGATGGTCAGCTTGTCGAGCCCTCGCTCCGATATCACCGCCTGGCCGGCGTCGAGCATCGCCTGACGCGTGCGCGCGCGTCTGCGCTCAGACCGCGTTGTGGCGCTACTCGAGGTGTCTTGCGCCGCCGTCATGGGACCTCCAGACCTGAATTCCTATCAGGTTCGAAGGCCGATTTCTGCATTCTGCGGTTGACGCATCACCCTGAGTGAGTGAATGGAGATTCAACCCCGGTAAATGGTCACTGAATGTGCCTTCATCGACGCCTTCCGAAGCGTCGCGATGGGCGCCTCGGGTCGTCTTGGTCGTCGTTCGAAGGCTCTGCGGGCCAGCCGGACACGAGGGCATCGCGCCCCTCGGACCGGAGCTGTTCGAGCTCGTCGTGGGTGTAGGGCTCGGGCCGAGGGTCGAGCGAGCGATGACGCCGCTCGGCCGCGGCGAGGGTGGCCGGACCCAACAGGTCGGGGATCAATTCGACGGGGCGCCAATCGCGGCGCGGCGCAACAAACAAATAGCCATCGGCCAGGTCGGCCAGTTCGAATGGCCCGGGAGTCGCGTCGACCACCCCGCCCAGCGCCCGAACCCTGACGTTGCCGATGGTGCTTCGCCGCAGGTCGATGCCGAAACTGTCGAGGCTCTCGCTGCTTGCGGCCACCAACTGCTCGACATCGTCAAGCAAGGTGTCGTCGGGGGTGGCGCCATGGAACACGATGCGAGCCACCCCGGGCCCCACCCACTTCTTCAGCAGCATCGCCGGGGTGACATCGGGGGCGCCGCCGTCGAAGCCGACGTAGTTGGTGTGGGTGCGCGCCTCGTCTGCGTACACAACGGTGCGTTCGCCATGGCGAATGACCTCGTTGGTGATGACGTTGGCCATGTGGATGGCGCTGATGTCGCGGTAGTGACCGCCCATCCACCAGTTGCGAAGCTCGGTCTCGGCGGCAGAGCGCCCGTCGAGCAGGTCAGGGTCTTCGACGAAGGTCGGAAGTCCGGCTGCCACCAGCCTGAAGGGTGGCCAACCTTCAGGGCGGTCGATGTTTCGCTGCCACACGGCGTGGATCACGTCGAGGTATTCCTCGTACCCGTGGCCGATGCCCATCAGATCCACGAACAACGCCACGGCCGTGCGGCGGTCCCACTCGGCCGACTGGGTCACGCGGTCTAGTTCGGCTTGGCGACGCGAGTGCGTGAACTCCCAAGTCAGGCTCGAGACGCCCGCCTCGTGAAGCGGTGCGATGGCGCTGCGGATCGTCTCGAGATGCTGGGCCACGCCGCGCCGGTCGCCGACGAAGACGACCTGGTGAGCCTTGGCCATCTGCACGATGTAGCCGACCGGATCGGCGATGGCAGCCGGCTCGTCGTCGCCTCGGGGGGCGGAGCCGGCCGCTTCTTGCGGTTGTGCAGGACGTACCTCGAACACCTCGTTCACGGGATGACACCCTAGGCCGACTTGGCAGCCAGCGGCGTTAGCTCACGAAGGCCGCTTGGGCATGCCGGGCCGCCATGGTTCGGCCGTCTCGGGGTTGTCGGGCCAGTGGTGTTTGGGATAGCGCCCCCGGAGCTCCTTGCGGACATCTGCGTAAGTACCCCGCCAGAATCCGGCGATGTCGGTGGTGCGCTGAACGGGTCGCATCGCGGGTGAGAGAAGCTCGAGGGTCACCGGAAGCCGGCCGCCCGCGACCGCAGGGTGTTTGGTGCATCCGAGAAACTCCTGCAGAGGCGCAGCCATCACCGGCACGCCCGACGACCAGTCGATCTGGCGAGCCGAACCGATGGGAGTCGTCATGCGCGTCGGGGCCAGGTCGTCCAGTCGCAGCGATGCATCCCACGAACGCCCGGCCAGGATCGCAGAGGCGACCGTCGAGGCGCCCAGGGGCTTGGTCAGGTCGGTGTAGTCGGCCAGCCATCCGATGTCGTCGGCCAGCAGGTCGGGTTCGATCGGTTCCATGTCCTGGACCAATGCAGCCACTGCATTCCAGCGCATCACCACGGAGGCGATGCGGCCCTGGTCGTCGAGCGCCTCGATGCCGTTGGCCCGAACGTATGCCTGCAACGCTTCGAGGGCCTCGGCGTTGGTGGGCGGGCGAACATCGGCCGAGAGCTCGATGGCGCCGATGTGTGTGCGCGTTCGAGCCAGGGCGACGCGCCGCTGGGCGTTCCACTGCACCTCGGTGGCTTCCGAGGGTGGCGAAGCCGTCACGGCTGTTGCCCGGTCGATCTCGGCCGCCGCGTCGATGCGGACGTCTGGGCCCTGCCCGGATACGGCCGTGACCGCCAGCCACTCGGCGCTGAAGGCGGGGGACGAGGCCCCGCGACCGCACGCCAGCAGATAGCGCCCATCGGGTCGACGCCTGGCGATGAGCTGGGGGAACGCTGCCGTGATCGCCCTCCCGGTCACCGGCCCCGAGGCCTCGGCGGCAATCCCCAGGCTCTCGTCGGTCCCGCCGCCGGTCGCCTCGCCGATGCGCCTGGCCAGCTGCTCGGTCTGGCGCGATGGTGCTTTGCGCTCGGCGCTTGCCAGGTCGATCAGCTCACCCCTGGCACCTGACTCGATGACTGCGATCAGGCAGGCCGTCTCGACCGCACCCAAGCAGGGGGCGAGCTCTAGCGCGACCTTTGCCAGGCGTGCCGTGACGCCGAGCCCCGCGGCGGTTCTGCCCAGCTCGGTCGGTCTTGCCTGGCGGTCGACGAAGCCGAGCTGTTGCAGGGTCGAAGTAGCAGCATCGAGGTCTTCGGCTTTGGGTTCGGTCAGCCACGTCATCTGGTGGGGATCTGCACCCCAGATGGCCAGCTGCAGCACCAGGTCGTCGAGCTCGACCGACTCGATTTCGGGCGGATCGACATCGGCCAGGGATTCGTCGACACTGCTGTCCCACAGTCGCAGCACCCGACCCGGCCCCAACCGCCCGGCGCGCCCGGCCCTCTGGTCGACCGACGAGCGCGACGCCCGCACCGTTCGCAGAGGAGACAGGCCCGAGAGATCCCGAACCGGTGCGCGACGCAGCCCCGAGTCGACGACCGCCGTCACGCCCTCGACCGTCACAGATGATTCGGCCACGTTCGTAGCGATGACGACCCTCGGCCTATCGCCGGCCCCGACGACACGCGCTTGTTCGGCCGGGCTCATCGAACCGTGCAAACCCACACCGTGCCTGGCCCACCCCGCCGAACGTTCGAGGCACAGGTCTATTTCGCGCCGGCCAGGGACGAACACCAAGATGTCGCCATCCGTGCGTGTCTCGAGGTTGCGCACGGCGCGGTCGATGGTGTCGATCATGGGCTCCCTGGGCTGCGGGGGAAGGTACGAAACGTCCACCGGGTGCCCCGGAGAAGGGACCTCCAGAACCCGTATCCCGGGCACCGCCTGCACGGCGGCGTCCACATCTGGCGTTGCAGACATCAACACGATCCGCAGATCGGGCCGCAGCACGCCCGCGATGTCCATGCACAGGGCAAAGGCGAGGTCGGACGACAACCGGCGCTCGTGGAACTCGTCGATCACCACCACATCGACGCCCCCCAACTCGGGATCGCTTTGCAGCCTGCGCACGAAAAGGCCGTCGGTCACCACCTCCAAGCGGGTGCGGTTTCCGACCCGCCGTTCGCCCCTGACGCTGAAGCCCACCCGGTCACCCACCACAGTCCTCTGCTCGGAAGCGATGCGATGGGCGGCACTTCTGGCCGCAACCCTCCGCGGCTCCAACACGATGCACCCAGATCGGCGCGGGTCGTCAAGCAGAGCTGCCGGCACTCGTGTGGTCTTGCCACAGCCAGGCGGGGCGACCACCAGGGTCACGGGGTGAGCGTCGATCGAGTCGGTGATCTCGGCCAGGAACGGATCGATCGGAAGCGACTGGCGATCGACCCCCGGAGGCCCGTTCACCCGGTCACGTCCCGACGGCGTGCCAGGTCATCTCCGAGACCAGTCGATTCGTCTCGAGCGCCGAGATCAACTGCTCGACACCGTTGTCGGGGCGCCTGACCTCGCCTGGCACCATTCGCCGGCGGATGTCGTCGACGTTGTGCTGAGCGATGTGGTCGCCCAGCTGCCTGGGGCCCGTGAGCCGGTGAAGAGGATCCAGGAAGACCCACCCGCTGGCGAGTTGCCCCAGCGGAACCGACTCATAGGACGACGTCGTCGTCAGCTTCGCAAACGCCGTGCCTGCGATTTCGAAGCCGACAGGGAACTTGGGCCCATCACCCCGGGCGAACACCAGGTCGACGAGACCATCTGCGACGAACACGTGCTCTGGCGAACCGGAATCGGGGCCGAGCAGGGGCTGGTGCAACAGCACGGTCGCCACACGATCTGCCATGGTCCCGTACAAGATGTTGCCGGCACCGACCACACAGCCGTCGACGACCTCTCGGTCGATGCGGTCGTGAAGTGGATGAAAGCGACGCCGGTGATGTGTCAACGCATTGGCTGTCGAGCACGACACCAGAGCGCGATGGCGCTGGCTCGTGATGTATCTCTCGATCACCTCGGCCATGAACCTCGCCCCAGACCCTCGGTCGCGCAGGTGCGGCCACGCCTCGGGGGTGGTCAGGTCGGCCCGGTCGGTCACGTTGTCGTACGCAATCTCATAGTCGAGACCGATAACCCGCATGGGCAGTGCGTTCGGATCGCGGGTGCAGTTGTATTGCCACACCGCCCGCAGCACCTCGACGCGCTCGACAGGCATACAAACCCTGGGCGCACCGCCTCGCATGACCAACTCGACGGCCATGCCGTCGTTGAAATCGGGAGCGTTGACCAACTCGTCGAGGGCCAGTTGATCGTCGAACAGCAGCCAGTCGGCCGCGAAGTGCCAAACGCCCGACTCGGCCAGTACAGGAATCAGGTCGACGATCAGCCGACACGACTGCTCGGTGGCCATCAGCTCGCCCAGGAACACCACATCGTGAGCGTCCAGCTTGTCGGCCAGGTACTCGGTGGGCGACTTGCCACGATTGGCGACATGATCGATGAGATCGTTGACGACGGCCGAGATCTCGGGAGCGAGATATGAACGCTTCCGGAACCTCTCGACACGCTCGATGGTCTCGAGATCGGCGTCGCGCTCCATTCAAAACGAGAGTACCGCTGCTGTATCAGACCGCAAGGGCCCAGTAGAACGCGAGGGCTAGCGCTTGCTAGCCCTCTGTGCTGTGTTGTCTGTGCGCTTCGGGCTAGCGCTTGCTAGCCCTCTGTGCGATGGCCCCGAGAGCGGCGCCGAGAAGGGCCCCGCTCAGCGCGGCGCGACCCTGGTCGCTTCGTGTGGCCGCCTCGTACTTGGCGTCGATCTCGGCGCGTTCGGCGGCCTTCTTCCGGGCCGCAATGGTCTCGCGGGCCACGTCGATCTCGGCGCCCACCAACACGCTGAACGCGGTCGCGTTCAGCCACAACAGCAAGGCGGTAATGGCCCCCAGCGTGTTTGCCCCGCCCGAGAACTTGCCGGCGTTTGCCGTGTAGATCGACAACAGCGCGGACACGACTATCCAGATGAGGGTTCCGACGATGGCGCCGATGGTGGTGATCCTGAACCGACGCACGTTGCGGTCGGGGCCGAGGTTGAACAACACCGAGATCGCCATCGACATCAACAGGATCAGTACCGGAAATCGCAATATGCCAATCAGCACCCGGCCGGCGTCGCCCATGTCCACCGCCGCCAGCACGGCAGGCAGAATCGCCAAACCGAAGATCGCCCCTACCAGCAAGACGATGGCGCCGACCGTGAAAAGCAACGCGGTGCCGCGAAGGGCCACGAAACCCCTGGTCTCGCGGAAGCCATACACGTTGTTCAAAGCGGCGATCAGATGTTTGACCGCAGCCGAAGCAGACCACAGGGCGGCGACGATGCCGATTCCGGCCACCAGCCCCAGACCGCCCGAAGCCGACGAAGCGATATCGGATAGTTGCTGGCCCAGGAAATCCCTCGTCGACTCGGGCGCGCTCTCGAGCACGTCGTTGATCTGGCTGGTGATCTCATCGGGGTCCGAGATCAGCCCGTATATCGAGATCGCCGCGGCCAGAGCCGGGAACAAGGACAAGAACCCGAAGAAGGCGATACCTGCAGCAGCAACCGGCACATTGTCCTGTTTGAGACTGTCCTTGACCTCGAGGGCCACTTCCTTGACGTGGTTGAGCCGTTCAGAACCCATGCCAGCCAGGCTCGCCCATGTGGAGGTCTGTGACAAGTACCGCCCGGCAATGCTCCGATGCGGGCGCCGCTAGCTAGGCTTCGCCAGGATGCCACGAGCCCACCAGGGGGAAACGCTGTGACCATGCGTCTCTACGACACTGCGCGACGCGAGGTGGTCGAATTCGACCCTCCCGAGACGGTGTCGATGTACGTGTGCGGCATCACACCCTACGACTCGACCCACCTCGGGCATGCGTTCACATATCTCATCCACGACCTGGTGGTCAGGCGTCTGGAAGATCTGGGCCACACCGTCCACATGGTGCGCAACATCACCGATGTCGACGATTCGATCCTGCCCAAAGCGCGCGAGCTGGGCGTTCACTTCCTCGAGCTGGCCGCCGGCGAGATCGCCCGGTTCCACAAAGACCTGGTTGCGCTCGAGATGAGGCCGGCGTTCGCCGAACCCCGCGCCACCGAGTCGATCGGCGACATGATCCCGATCATCGAACGGCTTCGCGATATGGGGCACACCTACACCATCGATGGCATCACCTGGTTCGACGTGTCGACCTACGACGCCTTCGGCAGCGTTTCTGGGCTTACCCCAGAAGAGATGGTCGTCCTGGCCGCCGAACGCGGCGGCACTCCCGACGATCCTCGCCAGCGCAACCCGCTCGATTTTGTCCTGTGGCAGCCATCGGCCCCCGACGAGCCCGCCTGGGACTCGCCGTTCGGCCGAGGACGACCCGGGTGGCACATCGAGTGCTCGGCCATGAGCGCCGCCACCCTCGGCCAACCGATCCACCTCCACGGCGGCGGAGGCGACCTGGTGTTCCCCCACCACGAGTGCGAGGCCGCTCAGTCCGAAGCCGCCAGCGGCCACCGCTTCGTCGAGCACTGGATGCACGGAGGCCTGGTTTGGTACCAGGGCGAGAAGATGTCGAAATCGCTGGGCAACCTGGTGTTCGTCAGCGACCTGGTGGCCCGGGGTGATGCACGAGCCATCCGGCTGGCTCTGATGGCCCACAACTATCGAACCGACTTCGAGTACTTCGACAGCGAGTTCGACTCGGCGATGGAACTGCTGGACCAACTCGTCGCCGCGGCTTCCGGCGCCACAAATGCCACCGACGCCGAAGGGCCGATGTTGGCAGCGGTGCGGGCCGCCCTCGACGACGACCTGGACACCGTCAGTGCCCTCGAGGTGTTGAAGGCCGCGGCGCAGGCCGGGCCCGATGCCCTCGACGCCGACGGACGTGCCGACCTGCGCGCCGCAGCACGGCTGGTGGGTGTCGACCTCGCCCGACCGGTGCACCGCGCCTGACCCCAGACCCAGCTCGTCCACCAGCCCCAACCCGCCCGAGCGGACCCGGCGCCCTGTAGATTTCAGCGGGTGAACGACAACTCTGCGTCGAAGTCCAAATGGTCCGACGACCCAGACGACGTCCCAGGCCCGGCGCGCACCACCGTGCCCCGGCTTGCCGCCCCCCTCGACTCCAACGTCGTGCCTCTGGCGCTGGGGGCCGGCTTCATCGGCGCCATCGCCGGGTTCCTCGTCATCAGGCGTGTCGTCGAGTTCCTCGAGGCCCGAAACGGCTGAGTCGGCGGGCATTGCGCAGTGGCTGTCCCACCGTTGGGCCACACTGGCAGGGTGAGCTCGCCAGCCGTCAGACCGATCAGCCCCGAACCCGTCGTCGAGCGAGCCCTTCGGGTCGTCACCGATCCTGCCGATCCGGATTCGCCCGATGTTGGCGATGACGGTCTCGATGCCCGGCCTTCGGGCCCGCCGCCGTACCTGTCGCCCTCGTCTGCCTCGACGTTCGAACAGTGCGCCCGTCGCTGGAAGTTCCGCTACATCGACCGCCTGCCCGATCCGCCCGGCGACAAGGCTCTGGTCGGTACGTTCGTGCACCGGGTACTCGAAGAGCTGTTGGCCAGAGATGTGGCCGAACGATCGGTCGCGTCAGCGCGCAAGATCGCGGGCCTGGTATGGCCCGAGATCGAGGCCGACCCCGCCTACATCGACCTGGGTCTGGAGGTCGACGAGGGCCGAAGGCTTCGCTGGGACGCGTGGCGCCTCATCGAGGCCTACTTCGCAATGGAGCGACCCGAGAGCGTCGACGTGGTCGAGCGCGAACAGCGCATCGAGTGCGAACTGGGTGACGTGCCGTTCGTTGGTGTGGTCGACCGTGTCGAGCGTCGCGACGGCAAGCTGGTGGTCACCGACTACAAGACCGGTCGCGCCCCGGCCGCGCGCTTCGAAGCCGACCGGCTTCATCAGGTTCAGCTGTACGCGGCAGCCCTCGACGCCACCGGCGAACGGCCCGACACCGCACGCCTGCTCTATCTGGGCTCGCGCAGCATCGAAGCCGAGGTAACCGATGAATCGCTCGACGCCGCCGTGTCGTCCATCGGGTCGACCTGGGTTCGCATCAACGACGCACTCGACCGTGGTGACTATCCGCCCCGCACCGGGCCGCTGTGCGGGTGGTGCCCCTACACCCAGCACTGTGCCGAGGGGCGGGTCGAGCTAGAGAGGCGCTACGGCCCTGCGGTTTGACCTGGCGCGTCGACCACCTCGAAGTGCACCGACCGTTTGGCGGGGACGGCATCGGTCAGCCTCACTTTGACCCGGCTGGCGGGCTCGAGCCCCACCGAGATCATGGCCTCCACCGCCGGCTCGACTATCTGGATGGTCGACCGACGATCGCCCCGCCTCGAGGTCACGGTGGCCCCGAACACCTCACCGACGCGTGGCTCCAGCAGCACCGCTTCGACATAGTCGACGCAAGCACGGTCCAGGCGTGCCTCGCGGCGGCGGGCTCCACGCATCGTCTCGGGTAGATCCGAAAGTGCTTCGACGGCCCATTCGGGCGGCCGGTCGTTGGCACAGATCGCCAGGGCGATCTCGTTGGTGTAGCGATCGCAGAGCCGTCGCAGCGGTGCCGTCACGTGGCTGTAGTGGGCCGAGATCGCCCAGTGCGTAGCCTCGGCCGGCACGGTGCCGTCGAAGGCCACATAGTCCGCGCCGCGCAGGGCCCGAACCGCCTGGTTCAGCAGTGCGAGGTGTTTGGGATTGTCGGGCGACAGCGAACTGACGCGTTGTGCATAGGTCACATCAGGCGGCCAATCGACACCCAACGTCAACCCGGCCAGACGAATCTGCTGCAAGACCTGGCGCTCGGGAGTGGGCAACGTTCTCAACAGCCCCACACCGGCATCGAGCATCAGACCCGCCGCGGCCATGCCGGCCAGCAGCGATACCTGGGCATTCCACTCTTCGACGGGCAACGAGTTGTCGTAGATCAGGTGGTAGCGGCCGTCGACCAGCTCGACCTCCTGCGAGGGCAGCTTCAACGACACCCCGCCCCGCGACCGCTCGATCTCCTGGCGCCTGAGGCCCACCTCACGTAGCAGCGCCAAAGTCGGCCAGCCCGTCGCCTCGTCGATGTGTTTCTGGGCCTGGGCGTACGACAGCTTCTCGCGACTGCGCACAGTGGCCCTGAACACCTCGGTCGACAGCAGCTCGCCCTGGGTGTCGAGCATCATTTGCCACACCACCGACGGACGATCGACTCCGGGCAGGAGGCTGGCTGCGCCCTCGCCGATGTCGGGTGGGTACAGGGGTGTTCGCCGGTCGGGTGCGTACATGGTGAGGCCGCGGCGATGGGCCTCCAGATCCACAGGTGATCCGGGGGCCACGAACGTGGTGGGATCGGCGATTGCGTAGCGGACCAGGTACCCGTTGCCGTCGGGCTCGATGTGAACCGCCTGGTCGAGATCGCGCGACGTGGGCGGATCGATGGTGACGAAGGGGATACGTGTCAGATCGATCGTCGGGGCGCCCGCCCTGGGCACGCCTTGGGGAGGCTTCGACGCCGCCTCTCGTGCCGCGGCCAGCACCTCGGGGGCAAACTCCTCGGAGATCTCGAGCTCGGTCCGAAGCTCGTCGAACCCTGCTTCCAGGACAGATCGCCGGTCGAGTCTCGGAGGCGGCTTGCGCATGGTCTTCGAAGTTATCGGTGGGTGGCGGGCTTCGTCGCAGAGCCGACGATTGGCTGGATACGCTGCGGCGCGATGCCCGAGCTGCCAGAAGTAGAAACGGTCAGGCGGGGCCTCGAACCGGGCCTCGTCGGACGCACCATCGTTGGTGCCAGGTGTACGACCAATCGCAAGTTCACGTCGGCTCCCGACGCCGTCGGGGCCCAGATCGAGTCGGTCGCCAGGCGCGGCAAGTACCTGATCGTCGGGCTGCTCGACGGTCGCGAACTGGTCATCCACCTGGGTATGACCGGCGTGCTGGCCTTCGCCAGCGACCCTCCTCGCGGCCCACACGAAAGGGCTGCTTGGGAGCTCGACAACGGAACGTGGCTGACGTTTACCGACGTTCGGCAGTTCGGGCGTATAGCAGTGGTCGACGAAGGCTGCTACGAGTCGATGGCCACCCTGGCTGCGTTGGGCCCAGAGCCGTTCGATCCCGAGCTGGATGCCACTACTTTCTGGCGATCGCTACGCCGTTCCAAGCAGCGGCTGAAGACCAGGCTGCTGAGCCAGCGAGCCATAGCCGGGGTCGGCAACATCTACGCCGACGAAGCGTGCTGGCTTGCAAGGGTCAATCCCGCTAGCCGCAAGGTCACACGCGCCGAGGCCGAGCGGCTGCTGGACGCCATCAGGCAGGTTCTGGCCTCTGGCATCGCCAATGGGGGAACCACGCTTCGCGACTATCGCACCGTCACCGGCCAGACCGGCTCGAATCAGCATCAGCTGAACTGTTACGGCCGAGCCGGCGAGCCCTGTCCCCGCTGTGGCGCCCCTCTGGCGTCGAAGGTCTACGACGGCCGAACCACCACGTGGTGCCGTGCGTGTCAGCCGTCGAGATGATCGGCTCCATCGAATAGCCTGCACTCGTGGCTCTTGGACTCGATTCGGTTTTGGTGGGCTGCTGGACCGACGACGCTCGAGCCACAGGGGTGACGGTGGTCTTGCCGCCACCGCACACACAAGGTGTCGCCTCGGTCAGAGGTGGCGCACCAGGAACCCGCGAAATAGCGGCGCTGGGGCCGTTCGCGTCTGGCCGGGAGTGCCACGCTGTCGTGTTGTGCGGCTCTTCGGTTTTCGGACTGGCGGCGGCCGACGGCGTGACCCAGTGGTGTGCCGACAATGGCAGAGGCCTCGACCTCAAGGGCGCGGTCGTTCCGGTGGTCGGAGCTGCCGTTGTGTTCGACATCGGCGGACCCGACCATGCCAGACCCGGCCCCCAGGCCGGCTTAGCCGCTTGCCTCGCCGCTACCTCGGCCGATCCTGCCATGGGCCGTGTCGGCGTCGGACGGGGATGCACCGTGGGAAAACACGCCGGAAGATCATTCGCTGTCCCGGGTGGCCAGGGGTGGGACGTCCAAACCCACGGAGAGCTCACCGTCGGTGCGATCGTCGCCGTAAATGCGTTCGGAGATGTCGTCGACCCAACCGGGCGAATGTTGGCCGGATCGACCGCACCTCCCGAGCGGCCCCGCTACCCGTACGCAACACTGGAACAGGTCGCGGCGTGGGGAGAGGCCGCCGAGGGGCGGGCCAACACCACCATCGGATGTGTGGTCACCAATGCCGCCTTGACCAAGCCCGAGGCAGCCCGGGCCATCGACCTGGCCCACCACGGCATCGCCCGCGCCGTGCGCCCGTCTCACACCGATGCCGACGGCGACGCTTTGTTCTTGCTGAACACCGGGCCGGTGGCGGCGTCGGCCGATCTGGTCGCCGAGATGGCGGCCGTTGCAGTGTCTAACGCCATCCGCAACGCTGTTGCACCTGCCGGGGGCAGCGTCAGCGGCTGATGCCGAACTCGGGGCGTGCGACCACCTCGGCGAACGCCGACCGAGCCTCGGGCGAAGACACGATGCGCCAGTCAGTCTCCTTGTCGACCTCGAACCAGATGAACCCGACGATGTCGTCACGTTGGGCCGCGGTCTCCAGTACGTGTGTCAGCCACAGCGCCTTTTTTCCGCCCTGTTCGGTGGCGCCCAGTTCGGTCAGCACCAGCGGCTTGTCGGTCAGCTCGCGGACCTCGTCGATGGTCGGCCCGAAGAGCTGGTCGAAGGTCGGCACATAGACCCGCGGATCGATTCCGTTGCCCAGATATCCCACGACACCGACCCAGTCGACGTAGTCGTCGCCCGGGTACAGGCCACCGATGGGGGTTAGGGAAGGGTCGGTGGGGTTCGGGCTCCATATCCAGATGACGTTGTCGGCGCCGGCCTGGGCGAACCGTGTGTGTACGTGACGCCAGGCAGCTACGAACTCTCCGGTGGCGTTGCCGTTGACCGACTCTGACCACGGGTACCAGAAGCCGTTCATCTCGTGTGCGAAGCGGATGGCGACCGGTCGACCCCATGCGGCCAGCTCGGTGGCCCACGCATCGATCAGATCGTCGTGTTCGCCGTCGATGATCGTCGAGAGCTTGAACTCGGGCTGCTCGCCGCGGCGACGGTCGAACGTCGACTCGACCCGATGGTTCCATGGCTCCCAGGCGATCAGTGGCATGTAGCCCCACGAAGTGATCTGCTCGATGGTCGCTATGTCGGGCGACGCCTCGGCCCAGTCGCGCGAGATCATCACCACGTCGGGAGCCTTCTCGGCGGCGGCAGCGAAAGCCTCGATCTCGGCCCGAGAGCCGGTCTCGGTGGTCACGCCGATGAACGTCTGGCCGGGCGCGGGTATCGATTCGAGCCATGCGTAGGGATCGGCGGGAGCTTGGGTGGTCGGCGGCGACTGGGTGGTCGTTGGGCCTTGGCCTGTGGTGGGCACGAGGATGTTCGTGGTGGGTGGGCCTGCGACCTCCGGGGTTGCGTCGGGGGGCGCCGGCGCGGTCGTCGAGGCTGCCGGGCGAGGCACCAGCGTCGAGGCCGAGGTCTGGGCCGCTGCCGAGCTGTCGGTACGCGACGCGCTGGCCAGGGTGACCACGCCCAGGCAGAACACGACTATGAAGGCGAGCGTCGAGCGCCCCAGATCGTGCGACAGCATCAATCGTCCATCGGCACTGTCGCCAGCTTCTGTGAGCCAGTCGCCCCCTTCTATGAGCAGGTCGGCCGCGGCCACCGCCAGGAGGTGCCGATCAGTCTCACAACCGGTGTTCGCTGACCGATGGATCTGCATGCTGACGTCGTCAAGGCCGGTGGACGACGATCCTCTCACCGGTCTCGAACAGCGCGAGTTGATCGCGCCCATGTCGCCGCGGGCCAAGTTGGCAGCCCGCGTATTCTCGCTGCTCGTCGTCGCTTCCAGCCTGGCCTATTTGGCTTGGCGCGCCGGGTTCACCATCGCTTGGGGCAGTTGGTGGGTGTCGGTGCCGCTGCTCTTGGCCGAAGCCCACCTGGTCGGGCGCTCGATCATGACCGTTTACGAGCTGTGGGACCTGGACTCCGCACCGCCTGCCCCACCGGTGGCCTCGACATCGGCCAGGGTGGCCGTGTTCATCGCCACCTACGACGAGGGGCCCGAGGTGTTGTTGCCGACCCTGGCGGCTGCGCTGGCGCTGGAGCCGACCCACGAAACCTGGTTGTTGGACGACGGCAAGCGGCCCGAGGTAGAGGAGATGGCGCGGGCTTTGGGCGCCCGATACGTGACCCGCCCGACCAACGAGCACGCCAAGGCCGGCAACCTGAACCACGCGCTGGCTCTGTGCGATGCCGACCTGGTGGCCGTGCTCGATGCCGACCACGTGCCCGAGAGGAACTTCCTGCGCAACACCCTCGGCTACTTCGCCGACCCGGCTGTGGCGTTGGTGCAGACTCCTCAAGAGTTCTACAACGGAGACTCGTTCTTGCATTGGGGCAAGAAGGGTCGCCACGAGGAGCAGTTCTTCCACCGTGTGATCATGCCGGGCAAGAACCGCGCCAATGCCGCATTCTGGACGGGCACCAACGCGGTGCTGAGAACTGCGGCCATCGAGTGGATCGGCGGCGTCTCGACTGCGACCATCACCGAGGACATGCACACGACGGTGCGTCTTCATCGCACCGGGTGGAAGACGGTGCACCACAACGAGGTGTTGGCACGAGGCCTCGCGGCCAGGAACTATGCCGAGTTCCACACCCAGCGTTGGCGTTGGGGAGCCGGCGCGATGCAGTCGCTGGCCGTCGAGAACCCGCTCTTGTCCCGCGGGCTCACCTTCGGCCAGCGGATGATGTACCTGGCGTCGGCGTCGTCGTGGTTCGACAGCTGGCGAACGCTGGCACTGCACATCTTGCCCGTGGTGGCGATAACAACCGGAGCTGCCCCGGTGAATGCCCCCATCGGTGTCTTGGTTCCCATCGTCATGGGCCTTCACCTTCTGCAGTTCTCGCTTTCGAAGGTTCTGGGGCGAGGCCGTTTGAGGTTGTTGCCCACGCTGGTGTTCGAGGTATTGAAGATGCCGGCAAACCTCTCGTCCTCACTCGTGTTCCTGAAGCCGCGGCGGCTGAAGTTCGCAGTTACACCCAAGGGTCGCTCGGCCTCGGGTCGAACCCGTCACACCGTTCCTGCGATGTTGTGGTCGCTGCTGACCCTCGACCTGATCGGCTGGGCGTACGCGACCCTGGCTGTGGGTGGAGCCGTGGAGGTGCCGGTCGAAAGCCAGGGTCTTCTGCTGCTGGGCGTCGGGTGGATACTGATGAACCTGTTCGTCGTGGTGCTGGCGATCGATCGAATCAGGCGGTCGAGCTTCGGCGGCGAACGGCGGGCCGGTCATCGGGCCGAGGCCCAGATCGACGCTTCACTGGACGGCATGAGGGCACGCACCTTGGACGTGTCGTTGACCGGAGCGTCGCTGCTGGTCCGTGGCGAGATCGCCGCTGTCGGAGGTCGTGCAAGCGTGGTTCTGGATCTCGCCGACGGCCCGGCGCTGTTGGAGGGGACGATCCGACGGTCGCGCCCGACAGCGGTCGACGGCGTCAGCCATGTGGGTGTCGAGTGGGACCCTGGCCAGTGGGGCTCGTTGGCGAGGTTGGCCACGACGCTGTTCCGTACCGGTGCGACTTTGCAGATGGTCTGAGGCGTCGGCTCAGTTCGCAGCGGTGGCATCCGATGGAGGTGTGTGGGCTCCACGATTCTCGACAGCGTGTTCGAGCGCGAACTTCCCGTGGCGACGACCGTCGCGCGGGCCGCAGGCCCTGCATATCGATGGGTCTGTTCGCAGCGGGCGGTTCGGCAGCGGATCGCGCCATGGCTCGACGACGTCGCCCTGGATGACTTCAGCCTCACGGGTGCAGGGCTGGGGCCAGACGACGGCCTCAGGCGCCTCGAGCGGGGAGGTCACCTCGAAGGGGCGACGGTGCTGGTGCTGGGGTGCGGAGAGGGTCCCGAGATCGGCGACTACTGGCTGGATCGAGGGGCATACCACGTCGTCGGCATGGACCTGTTCGCCTACCCAGACGCCTGGGCGGAGGTCAAGACCAGGGCGGCCGACGAGGGTCTGAAGGCCAGCTTCGCACTGTCGGATGGTGCGAACCTGGCCGTGGCCGACACCAGCGTCGACCTGGTGTTCAGCCAGTCGGTTCTGGAGCATGTGGTCGACCTCGACTCGTTCTTGTCCGAATGCAACAGGGTGCTGACCGACTCGGGTCGATTCTTCGCCTACTTCGGGCCGCTCTGGAGCACGTATGGCGGCCCGCACGTCGGCCAATTGGGCTACGACCACCTGCTGGTCGACGACGCCTCGTATCTGGAGGCCGCCCGCCGGGTTGGTGGCGGCTGGGAACATTGGCTCGAGGCCGGCCTCTTCAATCGCCTGCGATTCGACGAGTACATCGACCACATCGAACGGCACTTCGAGATCGAACGTCTGGGCGTGGTCGCCAGTCGAAAGGGCCTGGGTTTTCGCCAGAACCATCCCGACGAGTGGAACCGGCTCAGGCGGTCACACTCAGAGCGTGATCTGCTGACCAACCTCGTCAGTGTCATCGGCAAGCCCCGGCGTTGACCCGGCGCGCGAGCCGACCGGTTGCAGCGACGCCCTCGCCGGTTGATCGACGTGTCCGCACACCTCGCGGTACAGGCGCTCCATAGCGTCGACATGGCGCGCCGGCGCGAAACGTGCGGCGCTCAGGCGGCCCATTTCGATCAGGCGGGTTCGACGTTCTCCAGGCCACATGGCGCTGTCGATGGCGTCGCGCAGAGCTTGCGCCGAGCCAGCAGGCACCAGAAGGCCGTTCTCGTCGTGGGAGATCAGGTCGAGCACCCCGCCCAGAGCCGTCGCTACCACAGGCACTCCAGCCGCTTGAGCTTCGGGCACGACCCTGCCGAACCCCTCGGGGTAGCGGCACGGGTGCACCACCACATCCGCCGCGGCCAACACGGTGCCAATATCGTCGACGGCTCCGAGGAAGCGCACGTCTTCGTCGAGCCCTGCCGAGGTGGCCCGGGCCTGCAACTCGGATCGATATCGGGCCGAGTCGGCGTACAGGTCGCCGCCCGCCAGCAAGAGCAGGGGCCGTTCGTTTGGATTCCACCCGGCGAGAGCGTCGATGGCGATGTCGTGCCCTTTCGACGGATGCAGATGTGCCAGAACTGCGACCACATGACGATCGTCCGCAAGACCCAGGCTGGCCTGGGCGGTCGACTTGTCGGGAACGGTCGCCGATTCGATGGGGTTCGAGATGACGCGCACCGAGGGGTGATGTAGCTGGTCTGCGGTGAAGGTCGAGTTGGCTGCGACCGCGGCCGCGCTGCGGCTGGCGTGTTGCAGCACCTGCCGCTGCCACCTGCTGGGGGCTCTGTCTCTGAGACTCCAAACGATCGGAGCCGGCCCGGCGCCCAACAGCGGAGACAGCACATGGCTCCGGAAACCGTTCGAGTGGACGACGTCTGGTCGGGAGCGGGCGATCATCTGGCGGAGACGACCCACGGTTCGTACCAGGTCCGGTGCGCCGACGAGGGTCGAGGCCAACATCTGCGGCGCCGATCCGTGACGGCGGCCCCAGGGGGTGCCCTCACCGGCGATGCCGGCGACCGTGGCACCGACCTCTCGAAATGCGGTCGATGCATCGCCTGTCTCCATGACGGCTACATGCACCTCGTGCCCGCGTTCGAGCAGTCCTGCCATCAACAGTGCGAGGCTTCGTTCGGCGCCACCCTGAGCGTGCCCGCCCGGGCTGACGAACATGATCCTCATGCGCGTACCTCCTTCGGGGTCCGGCCAGGCGATCTGTCGAGCGGCTCGGTTTGGGCGGCCTGTCGTTGGTCGATCCAAGCGGCCAGCACCAGCAGCGCCCAAGCCCTCAATGGCTCTCCGCGACCTCTGCGGTCGTGGTTCAAGATCGCGTCTGCCTCGACCGGGTCGATCAGCCCGCGCCATGGTTGTGGCGCCAACAGCAGGTCCTTGTGGGCGTCGAGGATGGCAGGCATCCAGCGATTCCAGGGTAGACGGAAGGTCAGTTTGGGCTCGGTCGCCTTGGCTTCGAGGAACCGGTCTCCCCATGCTCGGGCCAGTTCGGCCTTGGTCAGCGCCCGAGACCGGCCACCAACCGCTGCTTTCACGTGGCGATCGACGAACGGCACCCGCAGTTCTACGCCGTGGCGCATCGAGTGGATGTCCGCGTCTCGCAGCAGCGTCGGGCGCAGATAGGTCGCAGTATCCAGAGCGGCGAACTGGCCGGCCGCCGCGTCGCCGGACCCGTCCCAGCGGACCGACACCGAAGGGGCGCAGCCGGTCAATCGGGTTACCTCTTCGGCGTCGAACAGCGTGCGAAAAGCCATGTGTCGTTCCGTGACGCCCTTGGCTCCCATGGCCGCGGCAAGCCTGGCCTCGGGCCGGCCAGACAAGCGCGACGCAACGGCGGCTGCTCGCTTGCGCAGGCTGGGCGGAATCGGGCCGATCACACGCTCGGCAAGCCCCATGGCCGGTTCGGTTCTGTAGTAGCGGTAGCCACCCAATATCTCGTCGGCCCCCAAACCACTGAGTGCCACGGGAAAGCCTCGCTGTGCAGCTGCGCGCGAGATCAGGTGTGTGTTGAAGCCATCGATTCCCGGCTGGTCGAGGCCCTGCCAGAACTCGTTGGTCTCGTCGACGATTGTTGTGTCGTCGACCTCGACTATCTCGTGCTCGATCCCATAGTTGGCCGCCGTCCGTTTGGCCCTGGCCACGTCTTCCCGGTTGTCGGACGTAGCCAGCGTCAGGCCCAAAGGCGACACACCAGCGTCGCGAAGCCCCCGAAGCAGAGCGGCCGAGTCGAATCCGCCACTGAGGAACAGCGCCACCGGCCGGTCGGATCTTGCGTGTTCGGCTATGGACCTACCGAGCGTGCGGACCGGGTCGAGGCCGGCTACGCCTGCCGAGTCCCAGTCGGGTGAGGTCGAGTCGGTAGCGGCGAAGGGTCTGACCGTCACCCCCGACCGATCGAACCTCACCACCGATCCCGGCGGCACCTCGTTCACGTGTTCGAAGATCGGCTCGGAAACCGGAGCGCCGAAGCGGAGAAACTCGCGCACCGCGCGCCCCCGAAGCAGATGGGGCTCGTCGTCTGCCAGCACCCGGGCTTCCGATGCCCACTCGACGACCGTGCCCGAGGTGCGCCAGTACAGCGGCTTGATGCCGTCGCTGTCGCGAACCAACATCAGGCTGCTATCGGATCGATCCCAGATGGCGGCGGCGAACATGCCCCTGAGGCGCGACAGGCCCGGCGTGCCCATGCGCAACAGCACCTCGACCAACACCTCGGTGTCTCCTGCGGTTTCGAACCGCGATCCCGTGGCCGCCAACTGGCGCTTCAGCTCGAGGTGGTTGTAGATCTCGCCGTTGTATGTGACGACCAGCGAGTCGCGCTGGAACGGCTGCGAAGATGCTGGGGTCGGGTCGATGATCGCAAGCCGCGTGTGCGCCATCGCCACCTGGCCCGACGACCACATCCCCGAGCCGTCGGGGCCTCTGTGCAGCAAGCGTTGCATCGCCCGTTGCGCCCTGTCTGGCGCATCGGGCCCGAGCGCTCCGGCCAAGCCGCACATCAGTTCACCCCCAGCAGGTTTCGGCGGCTGATCGGTGTGGGCGCTGGAACACCTCGCAGGGCGTCCAGAAACGAGCGGGCGGTGGTTGCGGTGTCGAGGGTCTGGCCAAAGCGGTGGGCGGCCTGCGCCATCGACATGCGCAGGGGCTCGTCGCGGGCTAGTTCATCCAGAGCGTCCACCCAGGCCGCCAGGTCGTCCGGCTGGACCAGTTTGGCCCACTCGGTCCTGGCGGCATCGCCCGCTCCGCCGACATCACCGACGATCACCGGCAAGCCCGCCGCGGCGAACTCTTGAACCACTATGCCGAAGCCTTCGAAGCCGCCCTCTGCCCTCGAGACTCGGCTGGGGAACAGACCGACATGTGCCGTCTGCAGCAGGTCGCCCAGCTGTCGGTCGTCGAGTCTCCCGGCCAGGGTGACGTGTTCGCCGAGCCCGAGGCGATCGATCCTGCGCTGAAGCGAGGCCCGCCTGGGGCCGTCGCCGACGATCGTGTAGTGCTCGACGGTGCCGTCGGCCACCAGCAACGCCACCGCTCGCAGGGTGACCTCGAGGTTCTTGTATCCCTCGCAGAGCCGGGTCACGGCCACGGCGTGCAGGCCGGCTTGTGTGCGTGGCGAAGGGTCGCCGGGTCGGGTGAACCTGGGCTTCAGTTCGCACCCCACCCAGGCGCTGTGTTGGGGCTTCACTCCGAGTCCTCGCACCACGTCCTGGCTGTGCCGACTGATGGTCACCACCTTGTGGTCCAAGCGCAGGGTCGACAAAGCCAGCCGGTGGGCCAGGTTCGCCGGTACCAGCTCGCGCCCGTAGCAAAGGGTGCTCACAGGAGCCTTCGAGAGCAGGCCGACCACATGGGCGAGTGGGCCCAGATAGGCGTGGGCGCTGACCACCAGGCGGTCGTCTGCGGCATCGAGCCAGCGCCTGGCCCTCAGTGTCTGGGTCACCATGGAGCGCATGCCGCCGGCGCGCACAACGCGCTCGTCGGGTGCGCCAGGTGCGGCGGTTATGACCTTCCAGTCGACCATGTCGGCGGTGGCCTCGACTATGGCCGTTATCAGCCTGGGCTGGCCGCCGGTCTGTGGTGCGTAGTCGAGGCTGAGCAGCAGAGCCCGCGGCTTCACTGCCCGGGGTCTGCCCTCGCGGTAGTTGCCTGTCCGCAGGTTCACGACGCTGCCCTGACGCGGCCGAAGCCGATCTGGTCCAGCACCACCCGCTCGAGGTAGGGGGCTACGAGGGTCTTCCCGCGCCGCTCGGCCCTCCACACCAGTTCGGGCACCACCCGACGCCGAGCCTCGTCCAGCAGGGCTGGGTCTGCCAACACTTCGGCCAGATTGGACGGCCTCGATATCAGCGCCCGCGGTCCCCACGGGTATATGTCGAGCGCCCAGTCTCGGCCGCCGAGGTCGGTGTGGCCCGGGGCCGTGGGGTCGCCCAGGCCGACCCGCCGTTCCAGAGCCGGCAGGTGTGAGTCGACCTCGGCAACCAGGCGCGCATAGCTGAACCCTGGCACCGGATCGGCGATCGGGTCGGCCACAGCCGCGGGGTTGCGTCTGCGGGCAGAAAGGGTCGAGACGCGAAAGTCGCCGAGGTGGGGACCCTCAGCCAGCAGTCCGTTGAGGGCACAATGCCAACTGCCGTCGATCAGGTCGATCAGGGCGAGCGGACCCGAGAACAGGGTTGCTGCGTAGCCACCGAATCGTTCAGCACGATCGATCACCGCCGACAGCGGGGCCAGGTCGTAGGGATCGGGCCAGGGGGTTGCGTTGGGTTCGCCTATCGCAAGCCAGCGACCGCGGCGGGCCCAAGTAGTTCTGTCGCTGTTGGGCATCTCGGCCACCAGCCACGAACCCCAGTCTTGTGATCTGGCTGTCACCTCGTAGCCGTCGGGAATATCGGCGACCACCGAAGCCAACAACTCACCAGGAGCCATGCCTACACCGGTCGCGGCCCACGCCATGTCAGATCGCCCCGGCCAGCGCCGCCAGGTCGCGCCCGCGTGCGACGTAGGTGTCCTCGGCTATCGCGAACTGGGCCTTGCGCGCAATCTCGGACGTGCCGACCGGGTCGTTCAACGCGGCCTCGACAGTGGCCCGCAGCTCGGCAGGCGACCGGAACCACAGACAGCTCTCGCCGTCCAGCAGTGGTGTTCCGTCGGTTCCGGGCTCGGTTATCTGCAGGGCTCCGCACGCCGAGATCTCCCGTGTGCGCATGTTGTGCGCCCCGGCGCACTGAGGGTGCAGCAGGTTGATACCGATGGCCGCAGAACGCAGAACCGCACCGGCATCGTCTTCCACGATCGGGTCGCCACCGCCCAGGCTGCTGTTGTCGCGCCAGCCGGTTCCGGCGATGGTCAGTGGCAGTCCTTCGAGGGCGGACAGGAAGCGTTCGCGGCGAGGCGACCACGTGCCCAGAAAGGCGATGCCAGACCGGTCTCCGCCTGGGCTGGCAAGAGGAAACCAGTTTGCGTCGTAGCCGAACGGCAAGACGGCGACGTTTCTGGCTTCGGCGGTCAGCAGGTCGGCCTGCCGTGCCGACCACAGCACCGCCGTGTCGCAGGCGATCAGGCGCTCGCGTGCACCACTGTCGGCGCCGCGCCAGGCCGGGTTGTCGGGGTAGTAACAAAGCACCCGTGTGCCAAGCGAACGCACGCGATCGATGGCGTCGGCATCTATTGCTCGACCCTTTATCAGCACCACGGCGTCGGGGCGCAGCTGTTGCACGGCCTCGATGAGGCGCTCGCCTGCGTGGCGGGCGATCAGTCGCCGTCTCACGGCGGCGCCGAAGCGCTGAACCCCGATCAGCTCGCGGGCTGCGGCCAATGGGTTCAGAACGGTTGTGGGGGCGGCGGCTTCGATGCCCGGTCGCAGGCTCGACAACAGGGCGCCCGGAGCATCTTCGCCCACCAGCAGTATTCCGCCGCGCGATTCTGCGGCGATGCCACTGAACGTGCGTGTCACAGGCCTGCTCCTAATGTCAGCCGGGCAGGCGAACCTGCGCTGCGTTCGCACACACGAGCGATCTCCGAGGCGCAGGATCTGGCGATGCGGTCGTAGTCGAAGGACTCGGCAAGCGAACGCAGCGCAAGCCCGCGGGCGATCGTACGGTCGCGGTCGTGGGCGAGTTCGCCCAGCTTGCGGGCCAGCCGGTCGGGGTAGGTCGTGTCCCAGTGGCCGCGATAGTCCAGCAGGTGCTCGGGCTCGAGCAGGTCGACTGCGGTTCCGACCCTGGTAGCAACGACGTAGCGGCCGGTTGCCAGATAGGTCGGCAGCTTGCCGGTGGTGCGGGCCCAGCTGGACGGATCATCCGTTTGGGTCAACAGGGTGACGTCGCACAACGACAGGTAGGTGGCCAATTGTGAGTATGCAACGCGTCCCATCATGTGGACTCTGTCGCCGACGCCCAGCCGCTCGGCCATCAGGCGAAGCTGTGCCAAGCCGGGGCCCTCGCCGATGAAGACCGCATCGATGTCCAGGTCGTGACGCCCGATGGCCTGCACGAGGTCCCAACCCAGACCCCCTCCGAGCTTTGGATACCAGGTGAAGTTGCCCTGCACACCAACCGTCATTCGTCGGTCGAGGCCCAGCTGGGTGCGCAGGTCGGTCACTTCCTTGGGCTGCAGCAGGTCCAGGTCGACCCCATCGGCCACCACGGAGACGTGATGGTGCCCTGCCGCATGAAGTTGCTCGGCGTGATATCGGCCTCGCACGATGACGAGATCGGAACGCCCGTACCCCACTGATTCGAGGGCGCGGGCCATCACGCGTCGTGTCGCGGACGCCCCGACCAACTCCAGGAACGCCAGCGGTGCGTCGCCGGTGTCGACGATCAGCCTGCGACGCCCGCCGTCGAGAGCCCAAGCTGCAACGGGGGCCACGGCCAGGTCCATCGCATAGACCACCTCGGGTGCGTTCCTTGCCACCTCGCGGGCCATCGCCACGGCGTCGGCGCGCCGCGTGCCTTTGCGGTAGGTGACGATCGCATCGCCGTCGACCATTCGAGCGATCCGCTCGGCTCTCTCGCCCGCGGCCGATCCTGGTCCGGCGTTGACGAGGAACTGCACGCCAACAGGTGTCATGAACCCTCCTGGTCCGGTGACGGTGCACCCCTATTAGGACGCTGGACCAGTCGGCCGCGCCGGGCGCGTCTTCAGCGCCCCGGGCCCCTGAAGTGGGGCCCAACCCAGCCGACTTGGAAGGTGTGCGCGCAGTGCTCGTCACACCAACCCTTCCATTGCCGTTCGGCGGCGCCGATGCCCGATGGCTCCACGTCGTGCTGGCCGAACTCGCCAGACGGGGCCACGACGTGGTCTGTCTGTCGTGCACCGAAGAACCCGAGGGGCGTGTCGCCCAGGCCGCGCAACTGGCTTCCGAGCTGGGCTATCGGTTGGTTCACGTCGAGCTCCGCCTCGACTCGGCGTCGAAGGTCGCCCGCAAGCTCGGCAGTATCCGGCGTCCGTTCGGCGAATACACCAGGGTCGCCGAACTACGCCGTCAACTGGATGATCTGGCCCAGACCGCGGACGTGGTTCACCTCGAGCATCTGTTCGCATCGAGGGTTGGGCTGGGCTACGAGAACTCGCTCACATATCTGCACCACCTGGAGGTCATCGACTGGGAGTGTCGCCCAGACCTGGACCTTCGGCTTCGTTCCGTGCGACTTCAGATGCAGCGGGCCACCCGTCAGATCCTGCGCAGCTCACCCCGCGTGCTGGTTGCAACCTCGAGGCTGGCCGAACGGGTGGCCTCGATCTCGCCGGGTACCACTACCCAAGTCGTGCCGATCGCCATAGACACCGACCTCTATCCGGTGCTGCCGGCCCCCGATGGCCTGGTGTTCGGTGTCATCGGATCGATGCACTGGTATCCGAGCCGTTCTGCGGCCGAGCGGGTGCTCACCCGTCTGTGGCCCCAGATCCACGAACAGATGCCCGAGGCTCGTCTGGTCGTCGCCGGTTGGGGGTCGGATCGGTACCTGGGGCACATGTTCCCGAACGAGGGTGCCGAATTGATGGGTGAGGTCGCCTCGCCCGAGGAGTTCTTCGCCTCGATCTCGACGCTGCTGTACCCGCCCGAACGCGGCAGCGGCTTCAAGGTCAAGGTGCTGGAAGCAATGGCTTACGGCCGCCCGGTGATCTCCAACGCCGAAGGGCTCGAGGGCCTGGGCGACCGCGACCGGCCGGCGGCCGTACAGGCGACCACCGACGCCGAGTTCGTCGACAGCGCCGTTTCGCTCATGGGCAGCGCCGGCGAGCGCCAGGCCCTGGGCGCGGCTGCTCGCCTGGCCATCGAAACCGACTACTCGCCAGAGCCGGCCGTCGACCGACTGCTCGACGCGTACGAGCGTTTCGGTCTGATCGGCTCGGCGAGAGCACGGGCCGGCCGACCAACACACAAACACGGAGAATCAGAGTGAACGAAAAGGTCTTGGTCACCGGAGGCGCGGGGTTCATCGGCGTGCCCACGGTAGAGAGGCTCTTGTCGGCCGGGCACGAGGTCGTGGTCGTCGACAACTTCTCGGTGGGCTCGCGAGATCGACTCGCCCACCTGACCGACCACCCGCGGCTGGAGGTCGCAGAGGTCGACTTACGCGACGCCCACGCGACGGGCCGCATCGTTTGCGAGATCGGTCCGACATGTGTGGTGCACCTGGCAGCTCATCACTTCATCCCGTATTGCAAGGCACATCCTGCCGACACCATCGCCGTCAACGTCTCCGGTACCCAGAACCTGCTCGATGCCCTGGTGCCGGTAACGCCGAGGCGGATCCTCTTCGCCTCGACCGCCGATGTCTACAAGCCAGCGCCCGTGGCCCACTTCGAGGGCGACCAGACCGACCCCGACAACATCTACGGGATGTCGAAGCTGATGGGTGAGAAGCTGATGAGGTTTCACGCCGACAGGTGTCCTCAGACCGACACCGTCGTGATGCGTTTCTTCAACGCCATCGGCCCGTTCGAGACCAACCCTCACCTGGTTCCCGACATCCTCGACTATGTCAGGGCCGGTGACGAGTTGCCGTTGGGCAACACCGATACGAGACGCGACTACATCCACACCGACGACATGGCCGACGCGATAGCGGGGCTGGCATCGGGACCATCGGGTTCGTTCCTGGTCAACGTCGGCACGGGCGTGAGCTGGGACGCGAAGGACATCGTCCACTTCATCGGTCAGTTGCTGGATCGTGACCTGTCGATCGTCACCGATCCGGCAAAGGTGCGGGCTTCGGATCGGCCCAACCTTCAGGCTTCGGTGCGGCTGCTCGAAACCCTCCTGCCCGGGTTTCGCACCAAGTCGCTGCGCGAATCTCTCGCCTGCACACTCGAAGCCGAGGGCTTCGCCCTTGGCCATTCGTTGGTCAGTTACTGACGCCGGCGCCGGTGGGCGTGCTGGCTTCACCCCGGCGCACCATGGGCCAGTCGAGGTAGGCCACAACAGCCAGGATCAACCCGACGTCTGCAACGACACGCGCGGGCAGCGACGCCGTTGCTGACAACCCACCGAGCAGGGCGCACAGCCCGATGATGGCCGCAGCGAAGGCCGCTGTCTTGGAGTGGGACCAGCCCAGGTCGGTCAGGCGTTGGTAGACGTGGTGCCTGTGTGGCTGGCGCCATTCGTGGCCAGAACGGACGCGCCAGATCAGGGTGGATCCGGTATCGATCAAGTACAGCGCCATTGGCGCCAGAACCGCTTCGGGCGTCAGGCCGGCTCGCAGCCCGACAACGGCCAGAGCGGCCATCCAAGCGCCCAGGAAGTACGACCCGACATCGCCCAGGAAGACCCGGGCCCGAGGCACGTTGAAGGGAGCGAAGCCCAGAGTTGCGCCCAGCTGGATCGCTCCAGCGGTGGCCAGGAAGGGCTCGCCCGTCGCAACACCCAGGATGGTCCAGGCCGTCCCGGCTACGCACGCCTGGGCCACACTCATGCCGTTGATGCCGTCCATGAAGTTGAACGCGTTGACGAACGACATCAACCAGAACACGGTTGCGCCGAATGCCAGCACCATCAGATGGGTTGGCAGCCCAGCGGCGTTCAGCAGCAGAACCGACGAGATCACACCGAAGGTGAGCTGGATGGCCAGCCTCAGGTTTGGTGACAGGTCGAAAAGGTCGTCGGCTAGGCCCACGAATCCGAAGCCTGTGGCCGTGACGGCCACTGCTATCGCTGGGCCGCCGGCGCCGTTCCAGACCAGCGCAAGCGTCGACAGCCCGGCAATGGCCACGGCGACGCCGCCGCCTCGAGGGGTGGCCGTCGAGTGCGAGCTGCGTTCGCCGGGCGTGTCGTAGATCTCGGCGCGGCGCAGCAGCGCTATCACCAGAGGCGTCAGCACCAACGCCAGCACAAACGAGACCCCGAGGGCGTACCAGCTCACGTCAACGAGGTCCGTAGATCTGCCACCGTGTCCGAGTCGTTGTGATGCTCACACATGGTGATCATCGCCGCCACCAGAGTTTCATCGGGTGCGTTGGGGCTGAGGCCCATCACCATCTCGGGCGCGAGCTCGGGCACCCGGGCACTGTTGATCAGCTCATGTTGAGTGGCGACCGGGCTCTCGGAGCCCGCGAACAGGTCTTCACAGAGCTTCTCGCCCAAGCGCAGCCCGGTGTAGACGATCTCGGCTTCGCGCCCGGCCTGTGCCGCAAGGCGCCGGGCGACGTCGACTATGCGAACCGGCTCGCCCATGTCCAGCACCAGAACCTCACCGCCGGCGCCGATGGCACCGGCCTGGATGACCAACTCGACCGCCTCCTCGACGGTCATGAAATAACGGGCAACGTCGGGGTGGGTGACGGTGAGCGGCCTGCCAGACAGAACCTGCTTGTGGAATGCGGTCAGCACCGATCCGCGACTGCCCAGCACGTTGCCGAATCGAACGCTGACGTAGCGCCCCGAACCGATGGTGTCGGTGTAGGCGGTGAGGC
The DNA here is from genome assembly GCA_041394185.1 of Acidimicrobiales bacterium. Classification (NCBI taxonomy): domain Bacteria; kingdom Bacillati; phylum Actinomycetota; class Acidimicrobiia; order Acidimicrobiales; species Acidimicrobiales bacterium. The sequence goes on along the minus strand of JAWKIQ010000002.1, from coordinate 409,652 downwards.
GTTCGGAGATTCGTTTCGTATATCCCAGCACCGAGATCGGGTCGGCCGCCTTGTCGCTCGACACGTTGATGAAGTGGCTGACGTCGTGAGCGGCGGCGAGCTCTAGTAGGTGCACGGTCGCCTGGACGTTGGTCTGGTAGGCCTCGGACGGGAACCGTTCCAGCAGCGGCAGATGCTTCAGGGCGGCTGCGTGGAACACGACGTCTGGCTTGGTTTCCTCGAATACCCGCTCGAGGCGGTCTCGTTCGCGGATGTTGGCCAGTATCAGCTCGTCCGAGTCCAGCAGGGCTCTGCCGTGAATCGACAGTTGCACCGCGTGCAGAGCCGACTCGTCGCGGTCCAGCAGGAACAGCCTCGAAGGCCCGTAGCGGCTGACCTGGCGGCTCAGCTCACTTCCGATCGAACCGCCGGCGCCCGTGATGAGCACTCGGCGTCCGCTTATGTAGCCGGCGATCGAGCGTACGTCTGTCTCGATCCGGTGGCGTCCCAACAGGTCCGATTCGCGGAGTTCTCGGATGTCGGCGATTCGAACCCGCCGGCCGAACAGATCGTCTGCCGTAGGAAGCACCTTCACATCCAGGCCGAACGAGTGGCCCAGGTCGAACAACTCGGAGATCAGTCGGCCCGAGGCGCTCGGCACCGCAATCACCAACATGGTGGCGTCGGTAGCCCCGACGGCACGCTCGAGTTTGTTGCGACCGCCCATGACGGGAACTCCGTCGATGCGCATCCGGTGTTTGTTGGGGTCGTCGTCCAGGATTGCGACCGGAAGGTAGGGGCTGGCCGGATCTCGCAGCATGGTGCGCACGGCCAACTCGCCACCGGTGCCTGCCCCGAAGACGATCGCACGGGTGAGGTCGGGCGAGGTCGGCCTGGCACCTCTGAGATCTCGACGACGCACGAGGCTTCGGTACAAGCCCATCAAGCCCGTGCCGCCCAGACCGCAGATGGCGGTGCGAGCCGGGGTTGGGGTCGAGCCTGCCAGCGCGTCCAGACCGGTGAACGCACATGCCGTGATGACACCCACGGCGATCAGCGCCGTGCTCTCGTCGAATGACCCGAGCCTCCATCGGCCTCTGTACAGGCCTGTCACAAGCCCTACGACGGTCAACGAAACAGCGATCAGGGCGAACTCGACGACCGAAGCCACTTGTTCCTCGGACGGGACGATCGACCACGCGATCGATACGGCGGCCATCCAACCCAAGACGTCCACCGTCCAGACCTGGACGCGACGAAACGGTGAGGCCGCCCGGCTGGTCATACCCATCGGACCACCCATCGACTCGGTTTCGGTCCCGTCGTGTGAACGTCCGGGGAACTGCGTTGCGAATGACACGTCGGGACCGTCGGCCGCCATGACTCACACTTGAAGAGTCACTCAATAGTGATCGTTCGATGTTGACTGAAGGGCGGTTCGGTCGACCGGCCCACGGATGCGAATCGCCCACGTATTCAAAGACGCCAACCCGCCCGTCGCAGCGGGCATCACGCGATACATGGCAGACCTGGCTGCGGCCAGTGTCGCCAGGGGAGCCGACGTCGATCTCTATGTAGCCGGTGTCAAACACACACGGTCCGAGCAGCGACCAGACGGAGTGACCATTCATCGGTTCGCCGAGGCTGGCCGGGCGTTGTCGATGCCGCTGTCGTGGTCGCTCGCCGAGGCAACACGGCGTCTCGATGCCGATGTCGTCCATTTGCACAGCCCCAACCCCATCGCCGAGTTGGGCGTGCTCGCCAACAGAAACGACCCGGCTGTGGTGGTGTCGTTCCATGCGCAGCTGGGCAAGCAACGGTTCCTGGACCCGGTGTACGGGCCCGTTCAGCGACGCCTGATGCGAAGGGCCCGGGCAGTGCTTGCGGCCAGCCAGATGCTCGTTGACGCACCCGAGCTGTCGGCGGCCTCGGGTCGCGTCCGGCTGGCTCCCTATGGAGTGTCGCCGCGGATGCTCGACGCACAGCCAGGTCGGCCGCGCCGCCTGGACGGCCCTCTGAGACTGCTGTTCGTCGGGCGGCTCGTCTACTACAAGGGCATCGAGGTCTTGCTCGACGCCATGCGCGAGGTCGAAGACGTCGTGCTGACCGTCTACGGCGACGGCCCACTTCGCGACGTGGTCACCCAACGCACCCAGAGCGACCCCGCCCTCTGCGGACGTGTGACGTTGGTGCACGACGGCGACGACAACGTGGTGAGGTCGGCCCACAGGCAACACGACGTGGTCGTGTTGCCGTCGGTTTCGAGGGCCGAGGCATTTGGGCTGTCGATGGCGGAGGCCATGGCGAACGGTCTCCCGGCCATCAGCACCCGGCTGGGCACGGGAACCGACTGGGTGAACCTCGACGGTCAGACCGGTCTGGTCGTAGCGCCGGGCGACACGACAGCCCTGGCCAGAGCCATCGAGACACTGAAGGACGACACCTTGCGCCATCGCCTCGCTGGGGGAGCGCTTCGAAGGGCGCGCGAGGAGTTCTCGTTCGACCGTCACGTCGACCTGATCCACGACATCTACGAACAGGCGTTGGCTTCATGACCGCGCCCTTGAAAGTCTTGGTGGTGGGCGCCGGCGGCTACGTGGGCCGCCGCCTGGTTCGCCACCTGCAGCTCCTGTCCTCCAGCTCAACCGAGCCCTTCGAGGTCGTTGCTGCCGTCAGGCCCGGGTCGCGCACCGTAGCCGGCGCCGTGCCCGTAGCCGACGCGTCGGCGCTCGATCGCTTGGTCGGCGAAGCCGAACCCTTCCGGGTGGTCTGCTTGCCACAGCTGACTGGCAACCACGTCGACTGGCTGGTCGATCGCGTCGATGGTCCGCGGTGGCTGGTGTTCTCGTCGGCGCAGTTGGCAGCCCACACCGCCGCTCCTGGTACCGAGGTGGCGCTGGCCAGACAGGCGCGCGCCGTCGGACGAGGAGCGGCCGTGTTGGCCCCGACCATGATCTTCGGTGGCGGCCAAGACGAGAACATCTCCCGAATCGTCCGGTCGATGCGCTCGACGCACATCCCCACATTCGCCGGCGACGGTTCGCAGCTGGTGCAGCCCATACACGTCGACGACATCTGCTCGCTGGTCGCCGCCCATCTTTGGGCGGAGGTGGGCGCCGGCGTGTACCCGGTTGGCGGGTCGGAGGCCCTGCCGGTCTCAGAGTTGATCGGCTCGATCGCCGAACTGCTCGGTGTTCGCACACCCGCGTTGGGGTTGCCGTTGGCAGCGCTGCGCGCGGGCGCGAGGTTCGCGTCCGTCGTAGGACTTCGGCCCGACCAGGTGCTGAGGCTGATCGAGGACAAGATCGTCGACGACACGCTGACACGAGCTGCGTTCGGCTGGGAGCCAAAGCCCCTGGCTCACCGCCTCGAGCAGGCGGTACGCGAAGTCGACCTGCTGGTAGACCGATGACGGCAGGTGCGGCCTACCGCGGTCCCCGAGTTCTCAGCGTCCTGCTCGACTTCCCGCTGCCGGCCAACACCGGACTACATCTGCGGATGGCTTCCGTCCTGTCCGCGTTGCGCACAGCCGACGTCGACAGCCGTGTTCTGTGGTTCTCGACCGCCGATCGAAGCGTCGACTCGGTCGACGACGGCGCTCTCGACGAGCTTTGCTGCGGCCACCGTCATGCGGGCCAGCGTGTCGAGCAACACGAGCTTGGCTTGGCGCTTCGTGCTGCTTCGAAGTTGACGTTCGCTGCAGCACCGTTTGTGGCGCCGATGGTCGAGCGCATCGGCTCGCGACGGCCATTCGTCCATCCCTTCTCGATGCGCTACGACGCGGCCGGTGCTCGCGAACGCATCGTCGAGGAGATAGAGCGCCTTGCAGCCGATGCGGTAGTGGTGCCTTCGCAGGGGATTCACTGGTTGTCGGCGGTTCCGCACACGGTCATGAAGATCGTCGACGCTGCTGACGTGCTGACCGATGTGAGCCATCGGCTGGCATCGGAGGCTGCCGGCGCCTCTGCCGTAGGCCTGTGGGCCAACCATCTGGCGTGTCGCACACTCGAGCGTCGCTATCTGCCCGCCGCCGACGAGGTCTGGGTCAGCAGTGCCGCGGAAGCCTCTCGGGTCGTCGAACTGGCCCCCGGCAGCAAGCCCTTGGTGGTGCCAAACGTCGTCGCAGCCCCGGGCGAGCGCACTGGCTCTGACGGGCCCGATCACCCCCGTGCTGTCGGGATGATCGCCACCTGGTCGTACAAACCCAACCTCGATGCTGCGCTGCGGCTGATCGACGAGGTCGCTCCTGTGCTGCATCGACGCACCGGTGCCAGGCTGATCCTGGCGGGTGCCGACCTGCCGGCCGATTTGCGTGGCAAGTGTCGGCAGAGCCCCGCCGTCGAGTACATGGGTCGGGTCGAGCATCTGCACGACTTCTACTCGGCCGTCGACGCGGTGGTCATGCCAATCTCGGTGCGAGGTGGTGTACCGCTGAAGTTGGCCGAGGCTTTGGCTTGGGGTGTGCCGATCGTGGCCACTTCGGCCGTGGTCTGTGGTCTCGACCTGCAGCACGGTCGCCATCTGCTGGTCGCAGACAGCAACGACGAGTTCGCGGAATCGGCCGCGGTGTTGCTCGCCGACCGGCAACTGGCGTCGCATCTGGCCGAGCAGGGTCGGGCGGCGCACCAGAGCATGTTCTCGCACGAGGCGTTGCAGCACGCCATGTCGTCGTCTCCGGTGCTCGGTCGCCTCAGTGCGGCGAGGGTTCGATGACGACCACACACGACTTGCGCGTTGCGGTGGATGTCCGCTGCCTCGACACCCCCAAGCTGCGGGGCTTCGCTCGCTATACATCCGAGCTCTTGAAGGGGCTGACGCACCTGGGCGGCGTCGACGTGGTGGCCGTTTCGGACAGACCTATGACGCTGCGGGTCGAAGAGGAACACGTGCAGGTCCACGCGCCGGACGGCGGTCGCGAATGGCGGCGCGAACAGGTCGCTTTGCCGCGACTCGTCGCCGACCTGGAGGCCGACGTGTTGCTGTCGCCCGCTAACAGAGGCCTTCCTCTCGTCGGAGTTCCGTCGGTTCTGGTGCTGCACGATGCCGTCGAGTGGAACCGGCGCTTGGTCGCCAGGCCCTCGGGCAGGGATCGCATTCGGTTCGGTTACTCCAATGTGGCCTCATTGCTGGGCGCTACCCGGATCATCACCGTGTCCAATCATTCCGCCGAGCAGCTGCACTCGCGACTGGGTCTGCGACGCGACCGCATCACGGTGGTGCCAGAAGCCGCTGGTGGGCGGTTTGTGTCCGGTGTGAGCGCCGAGATGCGCGCGGCCGCCCGTCAGAAGATCGGCATCGAGGACCCGTTCGTCTTGTACTGCGGGGGCTTCGACCCCAAGAAGTCGGTCGACACGCTGGTCATCGCATGGGCGCTGCTGGGTGAAGGTGCCCCTTCGCTGGTGCTGGCCGGCGCTGTCGAAGCTTCGCAAGCCGAGCATCTCAGGTCGCTGGCGGCGGGTCTCGGAGCCGACACCGAGCGACTTCACCTGCCCGGCTATGTAGACGATGACCAGTTGCCGGCTCTGATGGCTGAAGCCGACATCTTCGTCTTTCCGGGTACTGCTGAGGGATGGGGCCTGCCCGCGGTCGAAGCGATGGCGGTGGGGACAGCGACCGTGGTCGCCGACAGCGGTGCGCTGCCCCAATCGACACACAACCTCGCGGTCCGCTTTGCGGCCGGTGACGCCGCCGGCCTGGCCGGCGCACTCGGCCGACTCTTGGGAGACGAAGCCCTGCGCAGGCACCTCGGCCGTCAGGGGTCAGCAGCGCAGCTTCAACGATCGTGGCTGGATGTGGCCCAAGACACCTTGGTGGTGCTGCGCGAGGCCGCCTCCGTGGGGGCGGTCGAAAGACTGGGGGCTGCGGCCGCGCAATTGCCCCGCGCCTACCGGTGGGTGGTCTGATGTCGTCTGGTTCGCTCGAGCTGTCGTTGCAACGGGCTTCCAGGAGACTGAGCCACAGGCCTCACAGCACCGCACCGCTGCTGGCGGTGGTGGCTGCGGTGGTCGGTGTTCTCGTGGGTATCGCCACCAGGTCGGGGCCCTCGTCGTTGCCACTGGTCACCGGCGCGGGGGTGGCGGCCCAGGTGCTGTTGTTCGTGGTCATGCGCAGAGTGGTAGGTCGCTCGTTGGCCCTCGGCGTGGCCGTCTGTGGTGCGTGGCTGGTGTATTTCACGCTGCGCATCGCCGTCACCCAAATCGACCGGTCGAACCGGGTCGAGAACGAGCTGGTCAGGGCTGCGGGCGACTCGACGTTCGTCTGGGCCTGGCTGATCACAACAGCAGGTCTCGCCGCTGTGGTCGCGGGTGCGGCGCTGGCGGGCGCGGGGCGCCCTTCGGGCAAGTACGTTCCAGATCTCGGCGTGGCCACGCTCGAGTGGTTCGCCGTCGTTGGCGTGGTGGGCCGAGCCGCAATGGTGTTCGGCGGCGTCGCATCGGGCTTCGTCGAGAACGTGCTGAGCCTGTATCTGCTGGCGTTTGCGGCCCTCGGATACCGCAGCGTCGCCGAGCCGGCCCTGAGGCGCCGTCTGTACCTGCTGGTCGGGGCGGCCTCGACGCTCGGCGTGCTGACCTCGTTCAAAGAGGCGGCGATCGTTCCCATCGCAGCCTTGACCGTTGGAATGCTGGCGGCAGGCGCTCGGCTCGAGCGGCGCCGCATCGTGGCGCTGGCCTTTGTGGGGTTGACGGTCTTTGTCGGCGTGCAGGGCAACCGAATCGCCTGGGATGCCGGCGAGCCGGTGCCGTTGTGGAAGGGTGCGATCGTTCCGTTCACGACCTACGACTACGAGTCGGGCCATGTAGCCGACCCAAACCGAGACCTCGTGGACGCGGCTGTTTCGGTGGGCAAGGGGATGTCTCGAAGGTTTGGTGGGGCGACATCGTTGATCTTGGTCCGCGAGCGCGTTCCGACCGACGTCGACCATCTCGGTGGCAAGTCGTTGTGGCAGCCGGCGGTCTCGGCGATGCCGGTCGTGGCCGGCTGGTACGACCTTGAGTTCTCGACGCTTTCGCTGGGCCGATACTTCACGACCACCTTTGTCGCCCCTGACCAACCCGAGAACTCGTCCTCGCAGGCCATCACCATGCCCGCAGATCTGTATCTGAACTTCGGCGACACCGGTGTGGTGCTCGGTCTGTTGGTGTTCGGGTTCGTGGTCGGCCGCGTCGATCGACTGTTTCACCCAGGTTCGGCGACCCGTGTTGGAGCGTTGGTGTACCTGGGCCATGTTCTCGTCGGCATCGAGCGCAACGTCGCCTATGTGGGCGTCAACGCTGCCATCCGGCTGGTGGTCTTGCTGTTGGTGCTTCGAGGTGTGGCCCGCTGGGGCGCTTTGCAGGGGTCGGCCAGGCGAACCCTGGCGGGTTGACCTCTGACTGCAGTTGCGAGCGAAGTGGCAAACCTGAACGATGCTTCACCCGGCGTCGGCGCGGCCGACTTGTCTTGAGTGAGCACCACAGCCTCGCCGGCCAACGCGGGGATCGCGGACGACGATCGATACGACCTCGGCCTGGCCGTGGTCCTTCGGGTCGTCGCCCAGCGCTGGTGGTTGATCCTGATCGTGGTGGCCTTGTCGGCCGGAATGACGGTCAGACGTGCCAATGCGGTTTCGTACATGTACGAAGCCAGCACTCAGGTAGCCGTCACCGAGGCATCGCGCGACTGGGTGTTCGGCGTCGCCGGGGTCGAGGCCACCGACCCGATCAGAACGATCGAGACGCAGATCCAGATCGCCCAATCTCACCCGGTTTGGGAGGGTGCCTGGGAGCGGTTGGGCGTCGAACGGTCCAAGCAGATATCGCACTATGCAGTCGAGACCGCCGGCGTCTCCGACGTGTTGGTGTTCAAGGTCCAGAGCGCAGACCCCAGGCTGGCCGAGGATGCGGCGATCGCATTTGCCGAGGCTTATGTGGACGTGCGAAAGAAGCAGGTTTCGACCGAACTGCACACCCTGGCCGACTTCCTCACCGAACGCAGCGCTGCCTACCAGGAGGACGTCAGCATCCTCGATGCGCGCATCGCCGAGCTGGCCGGCCGCGAGCAGGACGAGGAGTTCTACCGGCTGCTCGCCTCGGCTGCTTCGGCCAACGAGGCGCTTCAGGCCAGCGTGTTGATCGAGGGCGGACGCTCCGACCCCGAGCTGGCCCGCCTGATCGCGGCGCGCGAGGCTGCGCTGACCCTGGCCCTCGAGCTCGAAAAACGTGCCGACGAGGTGAACCTCGAGGCTGCGCTGCTCGGAACCGGGCCCTACCTGGTGGATGGCGTGGCCTATGCGGCTGGCCCGCTCGGCACCCCGTTCGCTCGTCAGATGACGGTTTCGGTGTTTGCCGGTTTGGTGGCTGGTATCGCACTGGCCTTTGTCGCCGACTATCTGGACGACCGGCTGCGCCGCCGCGAACGGATCGAGCGCGAGCTGGTGGGTATAGCGGTGCTCGGCGCCACCCCGCGTGACAGAACCCTGCGACGCAAGGGTGCCGGTGTCGCGTCGATGACCAGGCCCGTGTCGCCAACGGCCGACGCGTATCGATCTATTCGTTCCGCGTTGCTGGCGCGCAGCGAGCACAGCCCTGTGCAGACGCTGTTGATCACCAGCCCCAGACAGCGCGAGGGAAAGACCGTGGTCGCCGCCGAGCTGGCCGCGGTGATGGCACGGGGCGGACGAAGTGTGGTGTTGGTGGATGCCAACCTGCGCAAGCCTCGGCTACATCAGAGGTTCGGCATCGATCCGCAGCCCGGTCTGTCGGCCGTGCTGGTGGGCGAGCACGGTCTGGGGTCGTGCCTCATCGAGATACCCATGTCTGGAACCACCGGTCGGCTGCGAGTGCTGCCCGCAGGGGCCACACCCGACGGGGTCACTCGCGTTCTCGACGGCGGCCGGACCGTCGAGGTGCTCAGGGCGCTCCAGGCCGACAGCGATCTGGTCATCATCGACACCACCCACCTCAACTCGATCGCAGACGCCCAGGTGCTGGCCGGGGTGGTCGACGCAGTTGTGGTGGTCGCCAGGCGCAAGGTCACCAAGCGTCGCCAGCTGGCCGTTGCGTTGACGGCGGTTTCGAAGTCGGGTGTGCCCGTCGTGTGGACGGTTCTGAACGGCTTTGCCGACCGAGATCGCTCGATTGGGTCGATTGCACCCAGGCGCGCCGCCGAGGTGGTGAAGATCGAAAAGATCGACCTGGACACGCTCGGGGTTTCGTGACCGCCACCGACTCTGCCGCCTGGCCATCAAAGGCTCCAGGCCGATCGCGTCCTGGTGGCACTGCACCAGATCGACAGGGCCATCTGTCTATGGCCACTCGCTCGGTGCGAGGAGCTGCCCTGCTGGGAGCGCGCCAGTTGGCCAGCATGGTCCTCAGCGCGATCTCGGCGATCGTGTTGGCCCGCTGGTTGGAGCCCTCCGACTACGGCATGTTCGCAACGCTCAACATGATCGTGTTCGGCGCGGCGACGATCTTGGGCGACCTCGGCCTGACCGTGGCCCTGGTGCGCCAACCCGTCGAGCCGCCGCCAGGCGAGTGGGCTGCCGCCAAACGACTGCTCGGCGCGGTGTCGGTGATCTCGGGAATCGCCGGAGCCGTAGCGGTGTCGATCGTGGCGCGCTCGGGTCGCCTAGAGCTGGCGCTGTGGATTGCAGCACTCGTGGTGGCGTTGGTGGCCCGGTTCTCCCGGGCCGTCCCTTCGGCGCGGCTGCAGCGGCGCGGCTCGTTCGCGGCGCTGGCCGTCATCGAGTCGGTCGAGTCGTTTCTCTACTTCGCCACGGTGGTGTGCCTCGCCAGAGCGGGCTTCGGCGCCGGGGCGCTGGCACTGGCGGTCGGGGTCAAGGAAGTGGTGGGTGCCGGCGCCCAGTGGTGGGCTGCTCGCGGCGGCGAACCAACCAGGGGAGTGTCGGCGCACTATCGCCGCCTGATTCGTGTTGGCGCGCCCGTTCAGGCTTCGGGCTTGGCCGTGGCGCTCACAGATGTGTTCCAGCCCCTGTTCATCGGGTCGGTTCTGGGCCTGGCCGCGCTTGGCCAGTCCACCTGGGCGTACAACCTCGTGCTGATGCCGATTCTTCTCGTCGGCGCCATGGACCGCGTGGTGCTGCCCGGTCTTGCTCGGGTGCAAGAAGACCGGACGCTGCTGGCGTTGCTGACAGCTCGCGCCGTGCGGATCAACGTCTTGGTCGTCTTTCCGGTGGTGTTGGCAGTGTTGGTGGCGCCCGGCGAGATGGTCAGCCTGGTCTTCTCCGACAAGTGGCTGCCCGGCGCCGACCTGCTGGTGCTGTTCGTTCCCGCCGTGGCAACGACCGCCGTCTCGGCCCCGCTGTTGCACGCGTTCAATGCGGCGGGCCGTACAAGGGTGGCCATGTGGCTGTCACTGACGTGGCTGGTCTCGACATGGACCCTCGGCGCCTGGGTGACCTCGACCTGGGGGTTGGTCGGCTTCGGGGCGTTCTATGTGGCATTGCAGCTCAGCTACGTGCCCTTGTGGATGCTCGCAGCCCGAGACTTGGGGGTGCGGGTCTGGAGCGAAACCTACGACGCCGTGGCGGCGCTGCTGCTGGGCGCGTCGGTCGGGTCGCTCGTCGGCGGCTGGCTGGGCACCGCGCTCGGCGACGAACAGGCCGATCGCTGGTTTGCCCTGGTGGGGGCCGTGGTGGCCGGCGAGTTGGTGTTCTGCTCGGTCGTGTGGCTGGTCGAGAACCAACGCACACGCGCCGACCTGACGTTCCTGCTGCGAAGCATCACCGGCGGACGCCGGTGGCCGCTGCGCCCGGCTCTCGATGATGGTCAACACTCGCGTGGCTGGCGGCTGTCCTATGTGCCCGCGCTGGACGGGTTGCGCGGGCTCGCGGTGCTGGCCGTCATGTTCCACCACGCCAACTTCCCGTTCTTGCAGGGCGGATTCCTGGGCGTCGACGTGTTCTTCGTGCTGTCTGGTTTCTTGATAACGGCGCTGTTGGTCGGCGAGTACGACCGCGTGGGCCGTATCGACCTGAAGCGCTTCTATGCGAGGCGCGCGCTTCGCCTGATGCCGGCTCTGGTGGTGATGGTGGCCTTGGTGTGCGCCGTGTTGTGGTTCTGGCCCAGCGGAACCCTGCGGTCGGATTCGTTGTCCTCGGCGGGATGGAGCTTGGCGTACCTCTCGAACTATCTCGCCGTGCTGGTCGACCGCGGTCTCGGAGTGTTCGGCCATACGTGGTCGTTGGCCATCGAGGAGCAGTTCTACCTGTTGTGGCCGCCGGTGTTGGTGTGGTTCTTGACCAGGGGGCGTGCTCGAGCCGCCATGTGGTCGTTGGCCATCGTCAGTGGCGCGGTGGCCTTGGTGCGCGCCATCACCTGGCTGGCAACCCACGATGTCGACCAGGTCTACTTTGCCTTCCACACCAGGGCGGACGCCCTGCTAGTCGGGTGCCTCACTGCCTTGATCACAACCCGCATCAGGCAAGACGCCCTGGCTCGCTGGGCCCATCGGTGGCGCCACGTGCCGCTGCTGGTGGGCGCCGGTTTGACCTCGATCGCCGCCTTCGCGTCGACCTCGTCTGGGTGGGTCTACGTGGCCGGGCTTCCCGTGGTGATCCTCGGCTGCGCCCTGGTGATCGCCCAACTCGCCTCCGATTCGGGCTCGGCGGTGACCCAGCTGCTTGGCCACAGGCTGCTCGTGTGGGTTGGTTCGCTGTCCTATGGGCTCTACCTGTGGCACGTGCCGGTGTTCGAGTTGGTGAAAGACGCAGCCCCACAGCTGGCATACCGATACCTGGTGTTGATCCAGTTCGCCCTCAGCTTGGCGGCCGCCGTGCTCAGCCACCGATGTGTCGAGCGATACTTCATGGCCGTGAAGTCGAGGCTGGTCCCCTCTGCCCAACAGCCGACACAACGCTCAGGGTGACTCCTGGTCGATGCAGTGCCTGCGTCGAACTCACACCGGGTGGTGGTCTGGTGACCTTGGGTCGCGCGAGATCTCGGCGGGTGTCACCGGCTTCTGGGGCTGGTAGACACTTTGTCGAAGGCAGGCGCAGAGCGCCACGACGGAAAGGACCATCATGGGTCTGTTCGACAAGGCCAAGGACATGGCTGAAGATGCTCGCGACAAGATCGGGGACGCCGCCGAGGCAGCCGTCGACAAGGTCGATGAGATGACCGGCGGCAAGGTGCCGGACGCGATCAAGGACGCAGTCGACAAGATCGACGGCGAAGAGGGCTGATCGCTCTAGCGCGCCGGGGGTGTGACGCCCCCAGCACCAAGGCCTGCAGCCCCAGCCAGCACGGCTGACGCCGGCAACTGCCGGGCGGGGGTCAGACCACAGCGCGTGCGACGTCTTTCGACCGAGCGGCGCGCCCAGGTGGGCGGATCGACCAACACCAGGTCGTCCATCTCAGTGGCCTTGAGCCTCATCGACCACCAAGCGAGATGGCGTCGGATGCGAGCTATCGCTCCGGCGCCTTTTCGCGCCGGAGAAGACCCGATGACAGGCCATACCGCGACCCCGTCGATGCCGGTGGCGGGCAGGTCTCGTTCGGTCAGGCCGAAGACCCCGACCGCCATCCCTGGACGTTCGCAAAGTTCAGGGTTCACAACACCTCCAATGGGGCGGGGTCTGATGTCAGCAGCCGCTCGTAGGCCTGGCCCACGACGTCCCAAGACCGTCTCTGTGCCCAGTCGGCGGCCCGCTTGGCCACCAGCTCGCGTTGTTGGTCGTCTCGTGCAACGCACAACATGGCTTCGGTCAGCCCGCCGACGTCTGGGGTCGTGAACACGGCAACCTCCAGCTCCTCCATCAGCCCAGAGCGCTCGCCTCGCGTGGTCACCGTGGCGATCCCGTGGTGTGCGAATGCCGAAAAGGCGCCATTGTTCTCGCCAACGCCAGTGTCGTACGGCAACACACCTGCGTCGCTGATGGCGATCAGCCGGGCCACCGCCTGGTCGTCCTCGACTCGCCCATGCCAGGTCACGGCTTCGCCCAGGCCGAGCTGCCTGGCTTTAGCCACCAGCTGCTGGTGATAGCCGTCGATCGTGGGATCGAACCTGCCGATCACCTGCAGACGAGCGTCTATCCCTGTGGTGCGCACGGCGGCCAGTGCCTCCAGCAGCTCGAGCACCCGATGCTCGCGCATCACGAAACCGAAGAAAGTGAACAGCACCGTCGAAGCCTCAATGCCGTATCGCGCTCGCAGCAGGCGCCGGTCGGAGACGACGGGTTTCACGATGTTGGAACCGCAAGCGACGATGTCTGGTGGAGTGCCGAAGCGACGGAACCGTCGAACGCCGGCAGCATGCCAGTGGCTGAACGTGATCACCCGGTGAGCCGAGTTGAGCAGTATTGCCTTGGGTAGGGCACCGAAGCGCCCCGGCTTCCACAGCTCGTGATACGTCATCACAACCCGATGGCCCCGGCGGCGCAGCGCGGCCGGCAGCAGGTGTGGCGCCCATCTGAGATCAAACGCGTGGGCCTCGAACTGAAGCAGCACCACATCAGGGCTGGTGCTCTCGATGCTGTCGACAGCGCCCCGAAGCGAGCGCAGGCCCCGCGGAAGCGGACCCGACTTCACCGCGCAGTCGCCAAATTCGACCACCTGGTCTTGGCCCAGCACAACCACGTTGACGTCGAGACCGCGCTCTGCCAGAGCGTGGGCCAGCAGGCCGCTGAAGTCTGCGTGTCCCGAGAGCCGGGGAGGAAAGTGTGCGGTTACCAGAGTGATGCGCACGGGCGACCTCAAACGGCGCGGGCCGCAAAGGCCACGAACCCGATTCCTACGCCCAGGAACTCGACCGGAAGGGTTTGGGGCAACTTCGGCGGATCAACGGCTTCCACGAAGAAGCCGTTGAGTGCGAATACGTCCGCCATGGGTGCGATTTCGCTGGGCCTCAGGGGCGTCCAGGGGAGCCCGAATGCGGTCAGACCTTCCGTGCGGGCGTGTTCGGCGACCAAGTCGGTCGACACATACACGAGCCCGCCGGGCTTGACTATCCGGCGGCATTCCGCCAACCACCGGTTCCAGTCGACTCCGTGCTCGACGACCGAACCGGCCACGATCAGGTCGAAGGTGTGGTCGTGGTAGGCGGTGGCCATCATGTTCTGGCACGAGTAGGTCACATGGGCCGACCTGGGCGACATCGGCACCCTCGGGTTGAGATCGATGCCTGCCACCCTTCGCACGCCCACACGCGAGGCAGCCCACGGTGCGGGCGAGTTGTACGCACCGCAGTCGAGCATCGAGAGGTTCCTGTCCCAATAGCTCAGCAACTCGACGACGTTGGCTTCGTCCCACCGCTTGGCCCGATCCAGCGGAGGGAACCCAGTGCCACTGAGCACCCGATGCTTGAGATTCGTGACCCAACGGTCGAACGGGCGCTGGGGTTCGAGTCGCCTGATGGCACGGTCGAAGTCTGCCTCGCAGAGCGCGAACCTGGTCCAGGTAGGCCAGCCGGTGTCGATTGGGTACCCGACCGAGGTTGTCATCGCTCAGCTCCTTCAGCCGTTGGGTTCGGCCGCACCGACGGCTGCCAACTGCCCCTTCAGATCTGCGATTTCGTTGCGCAGCTCGCGGACGTCCACCTGGAACGAGTGCACCAGGTGGGCGGCCGAGATGTCCTCTATCCCTGCTCCTCGCAGGGTGTTGATCGTGGCAGCCAGCTCGGTAGCTGTGACCAGTTCGGAACCCGTGTGCAGCCGCGCGACGTCGTCGCTCAGTGACGCGATCTGCCTGGCGATGTCGTCGGTATCTGGCATCGGTTGCGCAATGCGGTCTGTCGACTCGACGGTGCGTCTCATCAACTCGGTGAGCTGCCTACGAAGGGCATGTGTTTCCCGGGCCTGCGCATCGACCAATTCGACGAGCTCGTTTCGCATGGCGATCGACATCGTGGCCGTGTTGTCGACGGTCTCCTGCAGCGTCTCGAACGCCAGCGGCGACACCTGTTGAGGTCGCGTGCGTTGTTCGTTGCCCTCGATCACCGCCTTGGTGAGGCGCTCTATCGAGGCCTGTACTCGCGTGAGCTGGTCGGGGGTGCCCGCTTGTTCTTCGATGTCGTCTCGAAACGACTGGACGGTCGAGGTGAGCCTGTCGACGGCGGACTCGAGCCGCGACATGCGATCCAGGGCTTCGTCCACACGTCCGAACGATCTCCGCAACGCCTCCTGCTCGGCGAGCAGGTCAGCGATCTGTTCGACCACGGGGGTGTTCTGAGCCATCGACTCGCGAAGGTGTACAACCGCCTCGGCCAAGTCGTCGACCGAAACCGGGCGTGAACCGTTCACGTCGACCGGCCGATCGTTGGCGGGTACGGCGGCGTACCGGCTAGGGATTGGTGCGATCTCGAGGTCGGCCTCCGGTTTGAGGTCGAAGTGATCGGTGCGACCAAAGTGGGCTGAGGCCCCGGCACCGACGGCCGCTCCGACCGCGGCCGGAATCCGTTGTGGTTCAGCCCGCACGGCCACGGGCGCTGGGTCCAGTGCCCATGCCGGGGCGTTCGGCGGAACCCTCCCCGGTTGGGAGAGGATCTGTGAGCAACCGGCAAAGCGGCCGACGCAAACTGCACCGCTCGACGGGCAGACGCAGCGCCCGCCCTCTGGTGCAACGACCATGGCCCGTTCCGAACTGGGGTCGATTGACACCCCGAAGTCGTAGCAGCGTCCCATCAGCCGGTCGCCTGTTGATTCGAATTCATCTGTATAGACCCCTCCGGAGCCCGTTCGGGCGCCTCCTCCTCGTTCGACTCGTCGACCGCCGGGCGGTTCGCGAAAGTGATGTGAATCCGATCGAGGGACGCGCTCTGGTCGCCGGGTAGCGTCGGCCCATGACAGTCGAACCCTTGCGATTCGCCGGACTTCCAACCCCGTTGCAGCGTTGCGATGCGCTGGCAAAGGCGATCGGCCTCGAGCCGGGCCGGCTGTTCATCAAACGAGACGACCTCACGGCCATCGCCGGTGGGGGTAACAAGGCTCGCAAGCTCGAGTACTTGTGTGCCGACGCGATCGCGGCGGGCGCCACGACACTGGTCACCGGGGGCGCTGCTCAGAGCAACCACGTGCGCATGACGGCGGTGGCCGCGGCGATGAACGGCCTGCGTTGTGTGGCCGTGTTGGGTGGCGCCGAGCCGCAGGTGCCCGAGGGAAACCTCGTGCTCGATCGAATTGCGGGCGCAGACCTGGTGTTCACCGGCGACGGCTATTCCGACGACCTCGAGCAGGCCATTGCCGAGGTGGCCGCTGAGGCGCCAGACCGGTACCTGGTGCCTCTGGGCGGGTCTAGCCCGGTTGGGTGCCTCGGCTATGTCGAAGCCGCCGACGAGATAGGGCAGCAGGCGCCACCCGACAGCCTGGTGGTGCACGCCGAGGGGTCCGGCGGCACCCATGCCGGGCTGGTAGCGGGGTTCGCAGACCACGACAGGGTTCTTGCCGTAGACGTCGGCGCCGTCTCGGGCGTTGCCGCAAAGGTCGCCAAGCTGGCTTCCGACACCGCAGCTCTGGCCGGGCGCCCCGAACCGGTGGGCGTGCCACGGGTCGCGCAGGGTTTTGTGGGCCGGGGTTATGGGGCGCGTACCGACCTGACTCGCGAGGCGATCGGCTTGGTCCTGCGACACGCCGGGGTCTTGCTCGATCCGGTGTACTCGGGCAAGGCATTCGGCGGGCTGATGAGCCTGGCCGATCAGGGCCAGATCGAGGATCGGCACATCGTGTTCGTGGCAACCGGGGGCTCGCCGGCACTGTTCACCGACAAATATCGCAGCTGGGTGGGCTGACCGCCCTGGCCCCGACCACAAACCGACTCGCATCGGCGAGTTTTGTGTGTCAGCATCGCGGAACCAGAGAAAGGAGGTGGTCCCTACATGCATTCAGACTCTAGGACCTTGGAGGTGGCCGGGCGCTGAGGCACCCGCCACGTGGGTTGTCTCCGATCCGACCTCTGGTCGGGTCCAGGTGGCGACTCCAACCCGGACCACCGGAACCCCGAGCCCCGCGGCCCGTCCGACTGCGGCATCCGAACCGTCACCTGTGAAGGTCACGCCAGGATGAAGTGGCTCGGGGTTTCCTATTTCTCGTGAACCCTTCGTCTAGCCGAGAGCGCCGAGATGAGAAGCCAAGACCTCACCGCCTACATCGATTCCGTCTGGGCCCAGGACGTCGTGCCGACCTTGTGCGACTACATCGAGGTGCCCAACCTGAGCCAGGCGTTCGATCCCGCCTGGGCCGAGCACGGTCACATGGACCAGGTCGTCGAGATGTTCGCCCGTTGGGCGTCGGCCCGCAACATCGAGGGAATGAGTGTGGATGTCGTCCCGCTCGAGGGTGCAACCCCGGTCATAGTGTGCGAGATCCCCGCACATCCCGACGCGCTGTCGGACAAGACGGTGCTGCTGTACGGGCATCTCGACAAGCAACCCGAGATGCAGGGTTGGGACGACGGTAAGGGCCCGTGGACACCCGTCATCGAAGATGGCCGCCTGTACGGCAGGGGTGGGGCCGACGACGGTTATGCCATGTTTGCGGCCCTCACCGCAGTAGAAGCCCTGGTGGGCGCCGGCGGTCTGCACAGCAGGCTCATCGTGCTCATCGAAGCCGGCGAGGAATCGGGCAGCCCCGACCTGGCGGCCCACGTAGACAACCTGGCGCACAGGCTCGGCGACGTGGATCTGGTCGTGTGCCTCGATAGTGGCGCCGCCGACTACGACGCTATGTGGGTCACCACATCGTTGAGGGGGCTGGTCAGCGGAACCCTGCACGTCCAGGTCACCGACCAGGGCCTACACAGCGGCTCGGCCAGCGGAGTGGTGCCATCGTCGTTTCGGATCCTTCGCACTCTCATCGAACGCGTCGAAGACTCGGCCACGGGCCACATAAAGCTGCCCGAACTGCACGCCGAGATACCCGCCGACGTGGTGGCCAAGGCGGCTCAAGCTGCGCCGTTGCTGGCCCACGAGGTGGTGGGAGCCCTTCCGTTCTCGGGCTCGACCCGGCCCGTCGACGACGACATCGTCGAGTTGATCCTGAACCGCACTTGGCGACCCGCCCTGTCCGTCGTGGGCTTGGGTGGCGCCCCGCAGCCCGGCGACGCCGGCAACGTCCTGCGGCCCCATACCTCGGCCAAGCTGTCGTTCCGCCTCCCGCCGACGGTCGATCCCGAGGTCGCGGCCCGCGCAGTGTCGCGCGCCCTTACCGAGGATCCGCCCTATTCGGCCACGGTCGAGTTCGATGATGCCGAGCACGGCCCGGGTTGGGCCGCACCGCTGCTGGACGAGTGGCTTGCGCAGGCCCTCGACCAGGCATCGGAAAGACACTTCGGCCGCCGTGCGGGGTTCCAGGGCGAAGGCGGATCGATCCCGTTCATGGGCATGCTGGGCGCCAAGTTCCCTGGCGCCCAGTTCGTCATCACCGGGGTGTTGGGGCCCGAGTCGAACGCGCACGGACCCAACGAGTTCCTGCACCTCGACACGGCCAAGAACCTGACGGCCTGTGTCGCCGAGATCCTCGACGCCCACGCGTCGCGCAGCTGAACCGACTGACCTATTCCTTCGTGGCGATCTGGTTGGGCACCACGTTCATCTTGGGCTCGTAGCCGGCGACTTCTATCTCTCGTTGCTCGCCCGCCATCCGAGCGCGAAGCTCACGGCGACATCTGGTGCACGGGCCATAGAACGCCTCGGCAACCGTGTGCCCACACCGCGGGCAATCGAACTCGACAGCGGCATTCGGGTCGAAGTTCGGGTCGTCTGCGAGCTGGTCGGACGATGGGTTGTGTGGCGCAGCGGTCTCGGTCACGCCGTTCATCGTTGCACGTCGAGCCAGCCGCCGATGCGATCGATCGCCTCGCTCATGTCGCGCGAGGTGCCGGCGTAAGAGAACCGCACGTGGCGATGCCCGTGGATGGGGTCGAAGTCGACCCCCGGCGTGACCGCCACGCCCAGGTCGTCGAGCCACGTCTTGCACAGCTCCTGGCTGTCGTCGCACAGATGTGACACGTCGGCCCAGATGTAGAACGCCCCGTCGGCCGGAGCCAAACGGGTGAACCCCATACTCCGCAGAGCATCCAGCAGCGTGGCCCGGTTGAGGCGGTAGACCTCGACGTTGCGGCCCAGTTCGTCGTGGCAGCCGAACGCCGCGCGGGCCGCTAGTTGGGCGATGGTCGACGGGGCGATCGTCAGGTTCTGGGCCAGCCGCTCGACAGGGGTAACCAGCTCGGTCGGCAAGATCGTCCAGCCCAACCGCCAACCCGTCATCGAGAAGTACTTCGAGAAGCTGTTGACCACTATCGGGTCGCCGTCGAGGTCGGCCGCAGTGCGCGCCTGCTTGCCGAAGGTGATGCCGTGGTAGATCTCGTCGCTGACGAAGCGGACCCCTCGTTCGGCGCACCAGTTGGCCATGGCGACCAGCTCATCGGGCTCGATCATCGTGCCGGTGGGGTTGTTGGGGCTGGCCACGATGACGCCGTCGATGTCGCCGGCCGCCTCCAGGTGATCGATGCCCAGGACGTATCCGTCGGCCGGACCCACCTCGACCAGTACCGGCTCGATTCCCAGGGCCGTCAGCATGTTGCGGTAGGCGGCGTAGCCGGGAGCGGGAATCACCACCCTGCTGCCCGGAGCGAACGCCGCCAGGAAGATCAGCGAGAAAGCGCCCGAGCTGCCCTGGGTGATCACGACACGCTGCGGGTCGACATCGACCCCGTACCAGTCCTGATAGTGCTGTGCTATCGAGGTTCTGAGCGAGTCGTCTCCCAGTGCCACCGTGTAGCCGAGCACGTCGTCTTCCAGCGCAGTGCGGGCCGCTTCGATGACACCTCGAGGGGCCGCTGTGCCAGGCTGCCCGACCTCCAGGTGAACAACGTCGGCGCCGGCGGCCACTCGCTGGGCGGCAGCACGCATGACCTCCATCACGTGGAACGGCTCGATGCGAGCGCGGTCGGGAAGGCTTGTCTGTCGCTGCGACTGGCGTTTGGGGAGTGGCTGGTTCTTCGAGGTCACTCGAGCATGCTGTCACGCCGCTCGGGGTGGCGAAGATCGACGGCAGGTTCTGCCAGGTCGATGGTGGCCGGGGCTTCGGTCAGGTCCAGCGCAGGCGATGTCGTTGCATCTGTGCCGGGCGGTTGCGCTGCCAGCTCGGCGGCGCGTTCCAGGCATACGGCCGCAGCCCTCGTCTGCCAGCTCCGCTTGAGCACCTGGGTCTTGTCCGACGGCCTTGGTCGGCGATACACGAGCGCCATCAACGACGCGGCAGCCACAAAGGCGGTGGCAATCGCCGGCTGGTCGCTCAGAACCCCGATATCCATGCAGAGTTTGTCGGCCGCCTGGCCGCAGGCTTGAGCCGGTTCAGATCAGCGTCTGATCCCCGCTGGCTGCTTCGTCGGTCGAGAATGCGCCGTTGGCGGCTGCCAGGCTCATGGCCCGCTCGACGTCGACCACGCGCGGGCCATCGCGTACGACCCGTGCGGTTGCGGAGCCCGTGATCTTGTGGGTGCGGTCACCGTCGTAAGCCAGCAGGCCCGGCGGCGAGATCTGAACGGTTTCGCCCAGCTCGACGAATCGGCTCGAGATCACCGGCACGGTTCTGTACAGCCCGGGTGCGATCGGCGCCCGAAGCGGCATGCCGCCCGGGCCGCATTCGACGACCACGCCGGCGTCGGCGTCACCCGCACATGGCCTCACGAGCCCACCGATCGCCGATACGCCGATGGCAGCGGGTTCAGAGCGGCTCAGCACCAGGGTTCGGATACACGACGGCTCGTAGGGCATCCGGTTACCGACGAAGTCGCCCACGAGGTGAACGGCATCGATGAGGGCCACGTCGGGATCTCCGTCGACATCGACTCGCACCACCTTCGAGCGGGGCGCAACGGTTTCTATGTCGACCCGCCCAGCGGCGACCAATCCCGCCGCAGCACCTGCGATGGTGGGTTCGATCGAGGTCGGGAACACGTTGTTGGTGCCCGTCGACATCGGCATCAAGGTGACGTCGGGCCATACGGAGGCGATCATTCGGTTGGTGCCATCGCCGCCCAGGACGATCACCACTTGAACACCCATGTCACGCATGGCCACCGCAGCGCGCAGCGTGTCGTCTGGGGAGAGCTTGGCGCCGACGTCCAAGGTTTGCAGCTCGATGTCGAGTTTCAGGTCGGCGATCGCACCCGAGGCGATACGGAACGGCTCGTCCATGACCACTATGCGCCTCGCTCCGGCGGTGACCGCACCGATGACCGCCCGGGCTATCCGGTTGCGCTTGTCCTGGTTGGTGGCGATGGCACCGCGGGCCGCAACCCGCCGAACGTCACGCCCGGACAACGGATTGGCGATCACGCCGACGGTTGGCAGGTCAGATTGCATCGCTGCACCGTAGGCTCGGCGGCGATGCGACCGCCAGTGACGCTGCTGATCGGTGGACTCGACCCGACCGGAACGGCCGGCCTGGCCGTCGATGTCGGGATCTGTTGTGGGCTGGGTGTTCATCCGGCACCGGTTGCCACGGTCAACACCTGCCAGACAACCGAGCGCTTCGAACGAGCCGTCGCCACCGATGTCGACATGGTCGGTGCCCAGTTGGCAGCCGTCATCGCCGACCTCGAACCGCAGACCGCCAAGCTCGGGATGCTGTGGTCCGGTGCCACGGCTGCCACGGTCGCGAAGCGCGTGGTCGGCGCAGTTCCCAGCGTGGTCGTCGACCCGGTGCTGGTCGCGGGTGACGGGGCGCGCATCGTTTCCGCCGAGGTCGACCGGGTCTACATCGAAGACCTGATTCCGGGCGCATGGTTCGTCACCCCCAACCGGGCCGAGGCCTCGTTGCTGACGGGCACCAGCGTGTCGAACAACCGCGAGGCGTTGGCCGCCGCCGAGATGCTCGTCGACATGGGCGCCATGTCTGCGGTTGTCACAGGCGGAGCGTCGAACGACGACGGCCACGTGGTCGATGCTGTGGCTGGACAGGTCGGTCGGGGCCTGGTGCGCTCGAGGCGCATCGATGTGCAGGCGATCCGTGGCAGTGGCGATGTGTTGTCGGCGGCTATCGCAGGCTTTGGTGCCACCGGGGCAAATGCCGCCGACGCATACGCCCTGGCGCTCGAGGTGGCTTCGGACGCCATCTCGAGGGGGCACCAGCAGCGCAGGGCACACGGCCGTCCTTGGGTGGTCTACACGAAGGCCTGACCACATCAGAAGTCGCCGGCGTCGCCCACCCGGTTGTTCTCGATGACGGCAACCGCGGCCACGGTCACCAGCATCAAGATGGTCGCCATGGCCATCGCCTGGCCGGTGTTGGAAGCTCCCGGGCGGCCCAGGTAGCGCATTATCGCTGTGGGGATGGTGGGGCGGTCGGGCCTGGCGATGAACGCAGTGGCGCCGAACTCGCCCAACGACACGGCAAAGGCGAATCCTGCTGCTGCCAACACCGAGCGCCTCAAGATCGGAGCGTCGACGCGCAATATCGTCTGCACCGGCGACAGGCCCAGCAACGCAGCGGTCTCGTGGAGCCTCGCGTCGATGGACCTGACCGTGGGAACCAGCAGGCGCATCACGAACGGGATCCCCACCAGCGCGTGGGCGATGGGAACCAACACAGCCGAAGTGCGAAGGTCGAGCGGTGGATCGTCGAGTGCCACGAGGAATCCGAAGCCCAGGGTCGCCGCCGAAGTTCCGAGCGGAAGCATCAGGGCAGTGTCGAGCCCTCGCCCCCAATTCTTCGATCCGTAGCAGACTGCGATCGTGGCGAGGGTCCCCATGACCAGCGCAGTGACCATGGCTGCCGCGGCGATGGTGAACGAGTTCCAGATGGCCTCGGCCGGGGTTGCCAGCATCACCTCGGATACATCCCACAACCGCCGGTAGTTGTCCACGGTGAAACGGCCTTCGAGGCGCAGAGACCTCCAGACCAACATCGCCATCGGAACCACCAGAACCACCACGGTGGTACCGACTGTGCCCGCCACCACCGCGACATCGCGTGCCGAGCGGATGGGTCGGCGAAGCTCGCTGGCTCGAACAAGGCGATGCGAGGCGCCCATGCGGCCGGTGAGGGCTCGTTGCGCCAGCAGCAGCGAAACCACGATGGCCAACTGCGTCAATGCAAGTACGGCGGCCACGTCCAGCCGGAGAAACGAGGTGGTCTGGATGTAGGTCTCGACCTCGAGGGTCGATCTGGACGGGCCGCCCAAGAACAGCACGACGCCGAAGCTCGTGAACGAGAACAAGAACACGATCGCGGACGCTGCACCGATGGCCAGCCGCAGTCGGGGCAGTGTGATGGTGGTCAACACCCTGAACGGTCCGGCACCCAAGAGCCGGGCGGCCTCCTCTTCGGACCGGTCGAGGCGAGACCAAGGGTCGACCAAGGCCCGAATGACCACCGCCAGGTTGAAATAGACGTGGGCGATGATCACGGCCGCGGCGCTGTTGCGCAGCGCATCGCCCGCCGCTCCCATGGTGTCGAACACCGCTATGAAGGCGGTGGCCACAACGATGGTGGGCAACACGAATGGCACCGTCGTCAAGCTGCGGATGAGTCGGCTTGCCGGCACGTCGTAGCGAGCCAACACCCCCGCCACCGGAATGCCCAACGCCAGGGTGGCCAGGGTCGACACCACCGCCTGCCACGTCGTGAACCAAGCGACGCGCCACCACCGATCGTTCGACAGGATCTCCAGCGTCTTGCCCAGATCCAGATGGCCGTCGGGGGCCAGCCCGCGCCAGGTGATCGTGGCCACCGGGTAGATGAAGAACACCGTCAGAAACACTGCCGGGACCGCGATGGCGCCGATCGATCCGAACCGCCCCAGCGTGGGGCGGGCGCCCGGTCCGCTTCTCATGGCCTCAGCCGATGACCGTTTCGGTCCATTGCTCGATCCAGGTCTCGCGGTTCTGCTCGATCTGTTCGGCCGGCACCGACAGAGGGTCGGTCGGAACCGTCGAGTACTGGACGAACTCGTCTGGCACCTGGGCGGTTTCGTTCACCGGGAACACGAACATGTTCCAGGGGATGTCCTCCTGGGCCGTCCGCGACAACAAGAAGTCGACCAGGGCACGAGCGCCTTCGAGGTTGTCGGTTCCGCGGAGAATGCCCACGAACTCCTGCTGGCGAAAGCAGCTGGCCTCGACCACCGCGGTGGGGGCAGTGTCGGGGCGAGGGTCGGCGAAGAACACCTCGGCGGGTGGGCTGGTCGCGTACGACACCACTATCGGGCGATCGCCGCCGGCGATCGTGAACTCGACGGTGTAAGACTCGGTCCACCCCGGCTGCACCGAGACCCCGTTCGAGCGGAGATCCGACCAGAAGTCCAACCAGTCGTATTCGTCGTCAACCCCGAATTCGGCGACGGTGGCCAGCAAGAACGCGAGCCCAGGCGACGACGTCGCCGGGTTCTGCACGACCAACAGGTCGGCGTAGTCGGGCTTGGCCAGGTCTGCCAGCGATGACGGAGCCGCCAGCCCGGCGTCTTCGAACCAGCTCACGTCGTAGTTCAGGCACACATCGCCGACGTCTACGGGCAACAGCCGATGGCTCGAATCGAGCTCGAGGTGATCTGGTATCTCGTCCAGCAACGGTGACTCGTAGGCGATGGTCACCTCGGCTTGTAGCGCCCGTGACAAGAAGGTGGTGTCGACCCCGAAGATCACATCTCCCAGAGGATCGCCCGCGGTCAGTATCGATTGGTTCAGCATGCTGCCTGCGTCGCCCGGCGCCAGGATGCGCACCGTGTAGCCGGTCTGGTCGGTGAACTCTGCCAGCACGGCCTCGCTGAGCGAGAACGAGTCGTGGGTCACCAGGGTCACCGAGCCCAAGGTCGATGGCACCGGTGGTGGTGCGGCCGTCGACTCGCTGGCGACGTCGCCCGAAACCGAGCCGCAGGCAGACAATGTGACGAATCCGCCGGCCAGCAACGCGGCGGCCAGATGCCTGATTCCCATGAGGGACCCTTCCCCGGCCAGTCGTGTGGCCGTTCCCTACGCCGGCATTACCCGGACAGGTTCGAGGGGTCGGCGACGGCGCTCGGTGAACCAGATGACGGTGCACCAGAACATGGTCGCCCTCTCAGCCCGGCTCACCCGAGCTCCCCGAGGTACAGGCCATGATGCTAGTTCAAGTCGTTCAACTCGACACGGGGTGTGCCGAAACATATTGTCTGGCTGTTGAAATTCGTGGTGAGGACAGAAGCATGAAGCGTCGATCGAGGGTTGAGTCAACCTTTGCCCTCATCGCGCTCACCCTGCTCGCCTCGGCTTGTGGCGGTTCTTCGAAGCTCGACGACCTCAAAGCCCAGATGGTCGACGTGTTCACGACCCAGCGCGGTGTCGAGTTGGTAGACATCGAGTGTGAGGACGGCGCAGCGGTCGAACCCAACGCATCGTTTCTGTGCACATCCAGCGTCACCGACGGAGAAGGTCGCCTTCGCGTCCAGGTCTCGATCGACGCCGACGGTGCAGCCCGGTTCGAGCAGATGGATGCAATCGTCATCCTCGGCCAGATCGAGGCCGACGTCGCCGCCGACCTGACCTTCGGCCTCGGAACCGACATAGCGGTTTCGTGCCGCGACGACCAGGCCACCGTGTACCGCATAGAGCCAGTCAACGCGACCTTCCGCTGCACCGCCGTAGCGGTTGGTTCGGGCACTGCGACGCGCGACGTCGAGATAACGGTCAGTGGCCTCGACCATCCGCACGCGTGGCGGCTGTTGTCGGTCTGATTCGAACGCCCGCTCACTCGATGCAGACACCGTGATCCTGGTCGACGTCGACTCTGTCACCGTTACCCGCCCCGATAGGCCTCTGTTCGAGAGCGTGTCCGTAACGCTCGACTCGGCCGATCGGCTGGGGATTCTGGGCATCAACGGAGCAGGGAAGAGCACGCTGCTTGGTGTCATGACCGGTTCGATCACCCCAGAACAGGGGACGGTCAGGCGAGCCCGCGACCTGCGTATGGTGGTTCTGGCACAGCGGCCCGACCTCGGAGACGGCACCGTTGCCGACGCCGTCGGTTCTGGCTGGGAGGTCGAGTCGGTCCTCGACCGCCTTGGCGTCAGCGGGCTGCTGGATCGCCCGGTCGACGAGTTGTCGGGTGGGCAGGCCAAGCGCGTCGCCCTGGCTGCGGCACTGGTGAGCGAGAGCGACCTGCTGGTGCTGGACGAACCCACGAACCACCTCGACATCGAAGCCATCGAGTGGCTCGAGGCCCGGTTGGCCAGATACAGGGGCGGGGTTGTGTTGGTGAGCCACGACCGCCAGATGCTGGACCGGGTTTGCACCCGCATCCTGTCGCTCGACAAGGATGGCTGCCATCTGACCGACGGCGGATACAAGGCCCACCTCGACGCCGAGATAGCCCGGGCGGAAAAGGCGGCGCGAGACGAACGATCGCGCCGCATCCTGGCCCGCCAGGAGCTGGCCTGGCTGCAGCGCGGCGCCAGGGCCAGGCGCCGCAAGCCCAAGTCGCGCATCGCCGAAGCCCGCTCGGTCATCGACGGAGGTCCTGCGCCTTCCAGCGACCGGTCGGTGCCGTTGGGCCTCGATGCCTTCGGGTCGTCGCGGTTGGGCAACAAGGTCATAGATGCCGAGGGGGTTGGGTTTGCCTACCCTGGTTCGCAGCGGCTGTTCAGCGATGTCGACATCTCGCTGGCGCCGGGTGGGCGGCTCGGTATCGTCGGCCCCAACGGTGGCGGCAAATCGACACTCCTCGACGTCCTCGCACGTCGTCTCGAGCCATCTGCGGGAACCGTCCAGTGGGGCCCGACGGTGAAGCTGGGCTATTTCGACCAGCTCGGACGAAACCTCGACCCGAAGTTGAGGGTCAGGGAGGCTGTTGTCGGAGACGAACCAAAGCTCACACCAGCGCAGAGCCAACTATTCGAGCGCTTCTGGTTCGACAACGACGCTCAGCAGGCGCTCATCGGCACCTTGTCCGGCGGCGAGCGCAGACGGCTCGAGCTGTTGTTGGTACTTGCCGAAGGGCCCAACGTCTTGTTCCTGGACGAGCCCACCAACGACCTCGATCTCGACACCCTTCGGTCGCTGGAGGGTTTCCTCGACGACTGGCCCGGTTCGCTCGTCGTCGTCTCCCACGACAGGGTGTTCCTCGAGCGTACGGTCGAGCAGGCCATCGCTGTGGGCGCAGGACGGACGCGCCGTCTGGGTTCGGGTGATGTCGTCTGGAAGGCCGAATCGGGTTCGATCGTCGACTCGGCTGGCGACAAGGGTGGCGAGCGAACGACATCTGCCGGAGTCGTCGGCTCGGCGTCGGGGCGCACCAAGAAGCGGACGCCCTCGACCCTGCGGCGCCTCATCGCCAAGGTCGAGGCAGACATGGCAGCGCTGGAAGGCCGGCGCGACGAACTCGAGAGCGAGCTTGCCTCGACCACCGACCACGTTGCCGCCGCCGAGCTCGGCAACCGGCTTTCGGAAGTGATCGACTCGCTGGGCGCCGCCGAAGAACAGTGGCTAGAGCTGTCTGGCGAACTCGAGGACCACCGCTAGCATCGTCTGAGATGGCTCGGCGTAGACCTACTCACGATCACAGCGGCAAGATCCTGCCGATGCGGGTGCGTCAACCCTTTGCGTACTGGACGATCATGATCGTCTCGGCGCTGATGGTGCTTTCGCTGGTTGCATCGGCAATCCCGTTGTTGTTCTAGGGGCGCAAGTGTCTGGCACCATTCAAGATCTGTGGTTCGATCAGCTGACCACCCGTCAACTCCACGATCTGTTGCGGCTGCGATGTGACGTATTCGTGGTGGAGCAGAACTGTCCCTACGCCGAAGTCGATGGCTTGGACCTGGTCGCCAGACATGTGTGGATCGACAGCGATGGCGACATCGTTGCAGCTCTGCGAGTCATTCCCGATGACGATCACGTCAAAGTCGGCCGGGTCGTCACCCACCCACAGCACCGAAGTCGGGGCCTGGCACGCCGATTGTTGTTGCACGTACTCGACGACACGCACATGGTCGAGATCGAGGCCCAGGCGCATCTCGCCGACTGGTACCGCGGGTTCGGCTTCGAGTTGACCGGCCCCGAGTTCGATCTCGACGGCATCGCACATGTACCGATGAAGAGGGTGCCCGCCGCCGGCTAGCGCCGTCTCAACTGCTGATGTCGACCAGGGCGACGGCAGTTTCGCCCGGGTTCAGCAGCCCGGCTGCCGAGCCTGCGTACGGGGCACCGAACGAGAACACGCCGCCATCACGAGCAAACATCCAATACGCATTGCCGGCGTTGGTTGGTGCCATCCCGACAATTGGTTGGTCGAGGGCCATGCCGCCGGTGGATCCGTAGAAGCCTGCGTCCCCGAAGGCGAAGATGCCGCCGTCGCTGGCGACCAGCCAGTAGCCGTTGCCGGTCTTGGTTGGTGCCATCCCGACGATCGGTTGGTCGAGGGCCATGCCGCCGGTGGATCCGTAGAAGCCTGCGTCTCCGAAGGCGAAGATGCCGCCGTCGCTGGCTACCAGCCAGTAGCCGTTGCCGGTCTTGGTTGGTGCCATCCCGACGATGGGCTGGGCCAGCGCGATACCACCCGTTGAGCCGTGGAACATCGCGTCGCCGAAGGCGAACACGCCGCCGTCGCTGGCGACCAGCCAGTAGCCGTTGCCGGTCTTGGTTGGTGCCATGCCAACGATTGGCCTGTACAGCTGAATGTCGCCCGTCGAGCCGTGATAGGCGGCGTCGCCGAACGTGAACACGCCACCGTCCCCGCCGGCCATCCAGTACCCGTTGCCCGAGGGGGTCGACGTAGCAGCGATCACCGGCTGAGCCAGGGCCTGACCCTCCATCGATCCGAACGAGGTTGCGTCACCCAGTGGCAGCACCCGACCGCTCGAGGTGACAAAGGCATAACCCACACCTTGAGATCCACTGTCCGGTGAGGTGCCTCCGCCACCCTCGCCGAGGGCCGACAAGATTGCGGCTGCCGGATCGACGAACCCGGCGCCGTACTGAACATCGTCGCCGACGGGCCCCAGGTCCACCGCCGTCGCCTTCAGGATGCTGCGGACCTCGGCCGGTGACAAGGTGGGATCGGCGGCCAACAGCAGGGCTACCGCCGCGGAAGCGTGAGGCGAAGCCATCGAGGTTCCGTTGGCATACGCATAGCTGGAGTCGCCGCCGTGGTGCAGCGACAAGATGCCCTCACCCGGGGCCACCACATCGAGCCACGATCCGTAGCCAGAGAACCCCGACCTGGTCAGGGAGGAATTGACCGACCCGACCGATAGCACATTGTCGAGCGCAGCCGGATACATCGTCGGGTTTCCGGCATTGCCCGAGTTGCCCGACGCCGCTACGACGACGACACCCTCGGCTATCGCGTAGTCGATGGCCGACGCCACCACGGTCGAGTTGGTCGTCGAGCCGAGGCTGAGGTTGATCACGTCGGCCCCGTGATCGGCTGCCCAGATGATGCCGTTGGCCACACCGGTCGAGCTTCCGCTGCCGCTGGAGTCGAGCACGCGTACGGGCATGATCCTGACGCCGGTTGCGGCTGCCTCGATGCCCTTGCCGTTGCCCGTCACGGCTCCGGCGATGCCGGCCACGTGGCTGCCGTGGAAGTGGTCGGCCACCAGACCGTCACCCGATCCAAGGACGAAGTCGGCGCCCGAGACGAGAACGCCGCTGAGTTCCTCGTGGGTGCCTCGTATCCCGGTGTCCAGGACAGCGATCGTGACCGTGCTGGCGTCGACCATCCCTGAAGCCGTCTCGAATGTCGAGTGATCGAGCGACCACTGATTGGACCGCTGGGGGTCGTCGGCAAACGCGGAGAACTCGACCAGAGGCTCGGCGGCGATCAGCTTTGCGCCCGCCGACGCTTGGATACCCGGGGTGTTCGCCGCTGCCAGAACCGAACCCGCCACGGCCGATGCCTGGAGCTGGGCGGCCTGGGCCGGACTCACCTCGACGGTTTCGCTAACCAGGGAGCCATCGGGGTGCTTCACCAGGGTCGACATCTCGATCCTGCTGGTGGGGGCGGCTCCCGAGGAGCCCGCCGAGGCGAGCATCGACGCCAGCACGAGCAACACGACCACGGCAACCCGGCCCCGGGGGCGGGTCGATCGCCGAATGCGATCTCGTCTCGGCTGTCGTGTCCGGGCTAGAGCCACGAGATACTTCCTGGATCCGAGCCGCGCCCTGACGCGGCCTCATCCCTTTCATTCGGATGGGTTGGGTGCTGAATTAAGAGCCACGTCACAATCAGTCGGGTTCAATGCCGGAGCCTCCCGGTAGGCTCTGGGCCCATGGCTATCGAGTCGACAGACACGATCGTGGGCGTCAGCGACGCTGCACTGGAGAAGATCTTGGGTATTCGCGATGGCGAGCCAGAGGGTGACGCCCTCGGCCTGTTCATCGAGATCACCGGAACCCGCGGCGTCGACTATGTGTACGACCTGGCCTTCCAGGCCATCTCCGACGCCCGTCCCGCCGACGTGATCACAAGGGTTGGTTCGTTGGCCATCGTCTTGCCCGAGGCCGACGTCCCCAAGCTCGACGGAGCCGAGCTGGACCTGCCCAGCAATCCTCACCAGAGCGGTTTCGTGCTGCGCAACCCGAACCGGCCCGATGTGTCGTCGAACTTCGACGAGCCCCTCGAACTGACCGGATCGGTCGAGGACCAGGTACGTCAACTGCTCGACGCACGCATCAATCCGATGATCGCTGCCCACTCCGGATGGGCCGAGCTGGTCGAGGTAGACGGCTCCACGGTCGTGGTTCGCCTGGGAGGCGGCTGTCAGGGCTGCGCAATGTCCAAGGCCACGGTCACAGCCGGCATCGAGCAGACGATCCGCCAACACATCCCGTCGATCGAGAACGTCGTCGACGTGACCGACCACCAGTCGGGCGAGAACCCTTACTACGCCAGTCACTGACCGACGATCGGTTCGGGGAATCTTGCGCCGTCGGGTTGGGTTTCGGAGGGTGTGATCACGATGGAAGCGGCTCGAACCGACCGAGAGGCGGCATTCAAGCTCTACGTGGTTCCCGAACTCGACGTCATGTATCGGGTTGCCATGACTCTCACCCGAAACAAGAGCGATGCCGAAGACCTCGTGCAGGATGCTCTGATCAGGGCCTACAAGGCGATCGATCGTTTCGACGGACGCCACCCCAGGGCCTGGCTGCTGACCATCGTTCGCAACGCCCAGATCAACCGAACCAGGCGCAGGCGTCCCGGCCTCCTCGACGACCCCGACGCCGACCTCGAACGGCTGGCCACCACCGACACCGGCGGTGCCTTCGACCCCGAGGCCACCGTCGTCGATCCGGTTTTTGATGCGTCGGTAACGTCCGCGCTCGACGCCCTGGCCACCAAGTTCAGGCGGCCGGTCGAGTTGGTCGACATCGGCGGCTTGTCATACCAGGAGGCCGCAGATCAGCTGGGGGTGCCGGTGGGTACCGTGATGAGTCGCCTTCACCGGGCACGCAAGAAGATTCGTGAGCATCTCGACGATGCCGGTTTCGGACGAAGGGAGATCAACTGATGCGTTGGCTCCGTCTGTTGAAGCGCGGTCGCCACGTCGGCGCCGACGAGTGCGCCCGGGTTGGTGCCGTGATCCAGAGCTACCTCGATGGCGAGTATCAAGGCGACCCTTCGTGGATAAACCAGCATCTCGATGTGTGCGCACACTGTGGCCTAGAGGCAGATCTTCTGCACCGCATCAAGGATGCTGTCGCGCGCCAAGGGCACCCGGATTCGTGCACCCGTGCCCGGTTACAGGAGTTCGCTGACCGTCTGGCCGACGGCGGCCTCGACGCAGCCGACGCAACCTGAGGTTCGCAGCCGAGCCGCCGCTCGGCCTGTGCAAGCTGCTCAGCCCTTCATGGCCTTGTAGATCGACGCCGCGATGCCGGCGCCATCGAGCCCGAGTTCGGCCTTCAGCAGGTTCGGGTCGCCGTGAGGCAGGTAGCTGACCGGAGTGCCGATGTTGAGCGTGCGCGGCCGGTGGGTCTCGGCTGGCATCCGCGACAGTTCGTCGCCGACCAGCGACCCTACGCCCCCCACTCGCATGCCGTCCTCGACGGTCGCGACCAGTTGATGCCCGGCTGCGTCGCGCAGCATCGCCCGGTCCAGGGGCACGGTACGCACGTCCCAGACCGAAGCCGACACGCCCTGCCCCGACAACTCCTCGGCCGCCTCGAGCGAAGCCGTCAGCTGGGTACCAACCGACAGAATGCACACGTCTGAACCATCGACCAGCTTGCGAGCCGAACGGCCCGAACCGACCTGGCCGTCTGGTGATCGGGGCGCCGAACCGCGCGACCATCGCAGTGCCACCGGGCCGTCTTCTATCTCGAGAGCCGATTCGAACATGACGCCCAGCTCCTCGTAGCACGATGGGGCGAAGATCGTCATGCCAGGAACACGCAGGCACATGGTGAGGTCGAGCACGCCGTGGTGCGAGGCACCATCGGGGCCGGTGATGCCGGCACGGTCGAGGCACAGGATCACGGGCAAGCCGTGAAGGCCGACGTCGTAGGTGAGCTGATCGAAGGCCCGGGCGAGGAACGTCGAATACAACGCGACGACCGGCCGCATGCCTGCCATCGCCATGCCGGCGGCGGCGGTGAGGGCGTGCTGCTCGGCGATGCCGACGTCGAAGAAGCGATGCGGGTATTTCTCCTCGAAGGGCAGCAGCCCGGTCGAGCCGGGCATGGCCGCGGTGATTGCGACGATGTCACTGCGTTGGTCGGCCGCCTTCATGAGCGCCTCGGTGAAAGCACTCTTGAACTCGGGCGCCTTTGCCGTGGTGCCCACCGGCGCGCCACCCGTCGCCGGATCGAACAGGCCGATGTCGTGGAGATGCTTCTCGTCGTCGTCCTCGGCGGGTTCGTAGCCTCGCCCCTTCTGGGTGACGACGTGCACGACTATGGGGCCGTCATAGGTCTTGGCGTCGCGGAGTGCATCCTCGACGGCCTCGATGTCGTGACCGTCTACCGGGCCGGTGTACCTGACCCCCAGCGTCTCGAAGAAGGCAGGCGGCTCCCACATTTCGCGGACCGCAGCGGCCGCCCCCGACAGGCCCCGCTTGACCTCGCCGCCCAAAGGCACGCGGTCCAAAACGTCGGCGATCTGGCGTTTGCCCCGCACATAGTTCGGGCTGGACCTCAGCTTCGAAACCGCGCTGGACAGGCGGCTGATCGTGGGGGCATAGCTGCGTCCGTTGTCGTTCAGCACGATCACGACTGGCTGGCCGCTGTGGCCCAGGTTGTTGAGGGCCTCGAATGCCATACCCCCCGTCAGCGAGCCGTCACCTACGACGGCGACCACCTGACGGTGTTCCTGACCCGATCGCGAGAACCCACAGCTGAGACCGTGCGCGTAGCTGAGCGCAGTGGAAGCATGGCTGTTCTCGACCCAGTCGTGGGGTGATTCGGAGCGGCTGGGATAGCCCGACATGCCGTGGCGTTGGCGCAGTTCGTCGAACTCGCGCACCCGACCCGTAACCACCTTGTGTACGTAGGCCTGGTGGCCGGTGTCCCAGACGATCACGTCGCGGGGCGATTCGAACACCCGGTGGATGGCGACCGTCAACTCGACGGCGCCGAGGTTCGAGCCCAGGTGGCCACCGGTCTTGGAGACCGACTGCACGATGTGTTCGCGGACTTCGCGGCACAGCTCGTCGAGCTGGTCGGGGTCCAACGCCCTCAGGTCGGCAGGGCTCTGGATCTTGTCGATGATCATGCGATGCTCCCGGCGATCACGCACGACAGGCTATGCCGACGAACGGGGTTTCGCAGGGTCGTCGTCGTTGTGTGCGTCTGGGGGCAGCTCGAGAGCGGGCTCGATCTTGGGGCTGATCCACCGAGAGGCCCAGTTGCCCAGGTACCAGCCGACCGTCAATGTCAGTGCACCGCCCACAGCGTCCATCCAGTAGTGGTTCCCGGTGACGATGATCGCGAACAGCGTGGTCATCGGGTAGAAGACCACCAATATCCGGCTCCAGCGGTTGGGTAGCACCGGGAACAGGGCCAGGGTGCACCAGAGCGCCCAGCCGATGTGCAGGCTGGGCATCGCCGCCCACTGGTTCGAGATCGATTGCATGGTTCCCGAGTCGAACGACCACAGGCCGCCGATCTCGGCAAGGGTGTCCACATAGTCGTGGGCCGCCAGGTTGGCGCCATATTCGCCGCCAGCGTTCAGCAGGCGTGGGGGCATCAGAGGGAACGCCGAGAAGCCCACCAGTGCCAGCGCGGTGGTTGCCGACAAGACGTTGCGATAGCGCCGATAGCGGTTGGGTGTGCGTCGGTACATCCAGATCATCACTCCGCCCGTGACGACGAAGTGGAGGCTGCCATAGAAGATGTTCCAGCCCTTTATGAACCATTCCCAGTCGATGAAGGCGCTCTGGATGTCCAGCTCGACATACAGGCCCAGAGCCCGCTCGATGTCGATCACCAACTCTGCATTGCGCAGGGCCGTGGCGCTTCCGGCCGAGAAGCTGCCTCCAGAGCCGAACTGGTTTCGGATCGTCGAGTACACGGCGTAGAACAGCAACACGTAGGTGACCTCGAGCCACCAGCGGCGCCTGATCGGTGTGCGATCGTCGAGCTGCGAGTCCCTGGCCGCCGGGGCGCTCATCTCTGGTGCTCCGCGTCGGCGTCGACCTTGTCGTAGCCCCTGATCCATCCGTAGGCGAAGGCCGGGGCCCCCAGCAGGCTCACCGCCAGGTTGATTGCATAAAGCAGGAGGCCGAGCAAGATGGCGTCGGCCTGGCTGACGCCCAGCGGACCGAGGAACAACACCAGCGCACCCTCGCGCAACCCGAGCCCACCTATGGACAGCGGGAGCACTTGGGCGATCAGCACTGCTGGCGCAAAGGCCAACCAGGCCGTTGGGGACACGTCTATGCCCACGGCCTCGGCCGCCATGGCCGTGGCTCCGATGAGGGCCAGCTGATAGACGATTCCCACAGCCAGCAGGTCCACCACGGCGCGCGGCTGACTGCGAAATTCGCCCAGGCCCAGGTGCAGGCCGGTGAGGGTCACCTTGACGTTGCCGGTGCCCTCGAGCCGGCGCCCGACCCGCGGGTGTTCTGCGACCCACACCACCAACAGCAAGACCACGAACGTGATGGCTGCGATGGCGATGGCGGTTCTGGAGCTGGCGCCCAGGCGGGCCAGACCCGGGTTGATGGCGAGCCCGAACAGTGTCAGCAGCGGAAGCACCACCCAACCGGTCAACCGCTCTATGACCACAGAGGCAAAGCAACGAGGAACATCGCCCATGCGACGACCCAGCCTGCGGACCCTCAGCACATCGCCGCCCACGGTAGTGGGCAAGAAGTTGCTGACGAACTGCCCTGCCAGGTTGAGCACCACCAGCCTGTAGAGGCTCGGCTGAACGCCAAGCGTCGCCAAGACACGCTTCCAGCGCATCGCCGCCAGGGTTATGGCGCCGGCGGTGAGCCCTGCTGCGCCCGCCAGCCATTCCAGGTCGCGCGTGTCCCAACCCGACCACATCGCACCGAGATCGTCGCGTGGCACGTTCAGCAGCAGGAACGCCAGCATGCCGACGCTGACCAGAGCGCGCAGCAGCAGCATCCATCCTGCGCGGCTGGATCGCTGCGCTGGTTCGGTGGTCAAGGTGCTGCTCATGCCGGGGAAGAGGTTAGATGTCGTTGCCGCCGGGGCGCGGAATGTGTCACATCGGGTGCCCAACGTGCCGAAAGGGCCGACATGAAGCGTCGTTTGCTGATGGTTGTGGTCGTGGCGGCCCTGATCGCCACCGGATGTGGTGGTGGATCGGGTTCCGGATCGGTGGGCCAGGGAGCCGACCTGCCGCTTGTCGAGCTCGATGGCACCGATGCGATGTTGATCGCCGCCGTCGACCGTACCTCGACAGCGACGTCTTATCGGTTCGCGATGTTGATGTCGTTCTCGGCGCCCGAGTTCGGTATGGAAGAGATGCGCTTCGAGGTGGACGGCGCCATCGATTCGCGAACCAACGAAGCGACTATGACCATGGACATGAGCTCGCTTCTCGAGGGCATGTCCGATCAAGAGCTCGACCTTTTCGGCGACCTGTTCGGCGACGGCAAGATAGACATCGTCGTCGCAGGCGACACCGCCTACATGAGGTTTCCGGCCTTGACCCAGATGATGGGCTCATCGGCCGACTGGGTAGCAGTGCCCAGTGAAGGCTCGAGCGATGCCATCTCGTCGATGGGACTGGCGTTCGAGGAACCCGGCACCCTGCTGGACGGGCTTCGGTCGGTGGCCGATGTGGAACAGGTTGGCACCGACACGGTTGGGGGAGTCGACACCACGATGTTCGCGGTGACCCTCGATGCCGCCGAGCTGGACCCCTCTGGGTTCATGACCGGTGACGTGCCGATCTTCGTCTGGATAGACGACCATGGTCAGGTACGCCGCTTCGAGATGCAGTTCGACTCGATGGGTATGTCGGGTGGTGTGGTGATGGAACTCAGCGACTTCGGTGTCGACGTCGACGTGAAGGTGCCGGACGAGTTCATGAGCCTCGACCCGTCGATGTTCGGCTGAGTACGCATACCCTGATCGCCACACGATCAGGGAGGCGCACCAGTGTTCGATACACAACTGCTCGACCGCGGACTAGTCGAGGCGACCATTGCGGCCGGCCTGTCGAAGGGCGCCGATTTCGCCGAGGTGTTCGTCGAAGATCGGTCGAACGTCAGTGCCGTACTCGACGACGGAAGGGTCGAGGAGCTGACATCGGGTCGCGATCGCGGCGCCGGCATTCGGGTCATAGCCGGCGACACCACCGGCTACGCGCACACGGCCGACCTGTCGCCCGAGGGTCTCAGAGCAGCCGCTGTGGCAGCGGCCGCGGTGGCCCAGGAACGTTCGTCGGGCGTCAAGGCAGTTGCCATGAAGCCTTCGGCTCCCGGCGCCACCGTCGTGGCGACGTATCCCGAGGCGGTCTCCAAGGCCGACAAGGTGGCGCTGCTTCGATCGGCCGACGGTGCCGCCCGGGCGGTGTCCAACTCGATAACCCAGGTCAGCGCCCGCTACAGCGACGGGCGCAGGCGCATCCTCGTCGCCAACAGCGAGGGGGTGTGGGCCAGCGACGATCAGGTTCGAACCCTGTTCAGCGTCAGCGCCGTGGCGTCGGGCGACACCGGCATGCAGACCGGTCGCGAGTCGATCGGCTACACCATGGGCTTCGAACTCTTCGACGATCACGACGTCGCCGAGCTGGCCGAACGTGCCGCCAACCGCGCTGTCACCAAGCTGAGGGCCCGCCCTGCACCGTCTGGCGAGTTGCCGGTGGTCATCAAGCGTGGCGGCGGCGGCGTCTTGTTCCACGAAGCGTGCGGCCACGGCCTGGAGGCCGACCTTGTGCGCAAGGGTGCATCGGTGTTCAAGGACCGCATCGGCGAGATCGTGGCCAACCCGGCCATCACTCTGGTCGACGACGCCACGATGGCTCGCGAGTGGGGCCATTTCACCTATGACGACGAGGGCCATCCCGGG
The DNA here is from genome assembly GCA_041394185.1 of Acidimicrobiales bacterium. Taxonomy (NCBI): domain Bacteria; kingdom Bacillati; phylum Actinomycetota; class Acidimicrobiia; order Acidimicrobiales; species Acidimicrobiales bacterium. The sequence goes on along the minus strand of JAWKIQ010000002.1, from coordinate 372,281 downwards.
GCGCGCAACACCCTCATCGAAAACGGGGTACTCACCGACTACATGTGGGATCACATCCGGGCCAGGGCCGAAGGGCGAGCACCGTCGGGCAACGGCCGCAGGCAGAGCTATCAACATCTGCCGATGGTGCGCATGACCAACACCTACGTTCTGAACGGTGTCGAGGATCCCGACGAGATCGTCGCCCAAACCCCCTACGGCGTCTATGTAGCCCAGCTCGGTGGCGGCCAGGTGAACACGGCCACGGGCGACTTCGTATTCGGAATGCTCGAGGCCTATCTGATCGAGGACGGCAAGATCACCGAACCGCTCCGTGAGGGAAACCTGATCGGCAACGGCCCCCAGGTGCTGATGGACATCGATGCGCTGGGCAACGACTTCGAGATGGGTCACCCCGGCACTTGCGGCAAGGACGGTCAGGGCGTGCCCGTGGGCGACGGTCAGCCGACGTTGCGGGTCAGCCGACTGACCGTGGGCGGTACCGCAGCGTGACGGCCGGCTCACCAGACCTGCTCGACATCGCTGCAGGGGTGGTGTCGCGCGCTCGCGACGGCGAGGGGGTCGAGGCCTATGTGGCCCGCTCGCGCTCGACCGAGATCAGGGCATACGAAGGCCAGGTCGAGTCGCTCTCGTCGGCCGAGTCGCTGGGCGTTGGTGTGCGCGTCGTGGTCGACGGCCGCCAGGGTTTCGCCTACGCAGGCAGCCTCGAGCCCGCTGCGGTGGCCGAGGCCCTCGACGCGGCGCGCGACAACGCCGAGTTCGCCAGCCCAGATCCGTGGCTGGTGTTGGCCGGTCCAGACGATGTGGCCCCCGCCGAGTTGCACGTCTTTGACCCAGCGGTCGACACCACCCCCACCGAACACAAGGTGCAGATGGCGCTCGAACTCGAAGCCGCCCTGCGGCGCTCCGATTCCAGGATCACGGGCATCGAGTCGGCCGACTATTTCGATGCCATCGGCGAAGCCGCTCTGGCCTCGACCACGGGCATCGCCGTCGAGAGCCGGGCCACCAGGGCTGGGCTCAGCACCTTTGCGCTGGCCACCGACACCGCAGGAGCCCAGGTCGGCTTCGGGTGGTCGGTCGGGCGTGGGCCCGGTGTCCTCGACATCGAGGCGGCCGCGGCCGCGGCTGCCACCAGGGCGACGCGAATGCTCGGAGCCACCAAACCCGACTCGACGCGTTGCACCGTTGTGCTCGACCCGCTGGTGACCTCGATGTTTCTCGGGATCATCGGGTCGACGCTGTCGGGCGAAGCGGTCAACAAGGGGCGGTCGTTGTTCGCCGGCCGCCTCGACCAAGAGGTCGCCAGTTCGTTGATAACCCTGGTCGACGATCCCACAGACCCCGAAGCCTTCGCTGCCAGTGCCTTCGACGGTGAGGGGATCGCCTCCAGGCGCAACGTGCTGATCGGCGCAGGCACGCTCAGGGGATATGTCCACAACGCCTCGTCGGCGGCGCGCGTCGGCACCAAGTCGACAGGCAATGCCGTCAGAGGCGGGCATGCGTCGATTCCTGGTGTTGGTTGCCGAGCTCTCACCCTGACGCCGGGTCAGCAGAGCCCCGAAGACATCTATCGCAGCATCGGCGAAGGCATCTTGATCGGATCTGTGTCTGGTCTGCACTCTGGAGTCAACCCCGTGTCGGGAGACTTCAGCACCGGCGCGGAAGGCGTCCGCATCCGCAACGGCGAACTGGCCGAGCCTGTGCGCGAGTTCACGATCGGCTCGACGCTGCAGCGGATGCTGCAAGACACCATCGCCGTCGGCTCCGACATAGAGCGCGTCCCTGGCACCGCGGCGGGCGTCAGCCTGGCGATCGAGGGTGTCAGCGTGGGTGGTCGATGAGTGAGCTGACCGAGCTCGCTCGGTCTGTAGTTGCCAGGGCCCGACCAGGCGAGCAGGTCGAGGTCTATGCGGCCAGGGGCCGGTCCACCACCGTCAGGGCCCACGAGGGTCGGGTCGAGTCGCTCAAGTCGGGCAGCTCGGCAGGTGTTGGCGTGCGGGTGGTGTTCGACTCACGCCAAGGGTTCGCATCCGCTGGTGCGGCCGATCTCGAGATTGCACTGGCGATGCTGGACGAGGCGCGCGAGAACGCCTCGCTGGCCGAACCCGATCCGTTCGTGGGCCTGGTCTCACCCGATGGCGTCTCGCTGCCGGCCTTCGGGCTGTTGGACCCGTCGCTGACCCTGCTAACAGATCAGCAGCGCATCGACATGGCCATCGAGGTCGAGAGGTTGGCGCGTTCGCTCGATTCGCGGATCGAGGGAGTTCGGGTTGCCGCGTTCTCCGACGCTTGGGGCGAGGCTGCGGTGGTCAGCACCCAGGGGATCGACGTCTGGTCCGATGGTGGTTCGTGTTCGGTCGCGGTGTCTCCACTGGCCCGAGATGGCTCCGAGACCCAGATCGGTTCGGGGGTCGACGCAGCCCGAGCGCCCGGTTTGCTCGACATAGGGCGCGCCGCGCGCGATGGGGTCGAAAGAGCGGTTTCGATGTTGGGGGCCTCCAAGCCGGCGTCGGGCCGCATGGCAGCGGTGTTCGACCCGCGGGTGACGGCGTCGTTGATGGGCATCGTCGCAGGCACCCTGTCCGGCGACCGGGTCAATCGCGGCCGTTCACCGTTTGCCGACCGGCTCGGAGATCTCGTGGCTTCGCAGGCGCTGACGCTGGTCGATGACCCCACCGATCCCTCCAGCTTGGCCGCCGACCTTCATGACGGCGAGGGTTTGGCCACCAGACCCAACGTCTTGATCGACTCGGGGCGCCTCGACCGGTTCCTCTATCACAGCGAGTCGGCCAGACGTGCGGGAACCAGCTCGACGGCTTCGGCGGTTCGCTCGTCGCGGTCGACCCCGTCGGTGGGTTACCAGGCGCTGCGGATGGAACCAGGCTCGTCCACCACGCAACAGCTGCTCGCCGATGCGGGCGAAGCGATTCTCATCGAGGCGATCAACGGCATTCACTCGGGTGTAAATGCAATCAGTGGCGACATCTCGGTGGGTATCCGAGGCCACATGATCAGAGACGGCATGATCTGCGAGCCGGTTCGCGAGGCCACCATGGCCACCACCATTCAGCGGTTGCTGTTCGACATCGTCCAGGTCGGCGCCGAGGTCGAGATGCTGCCAGGAGGCACCGTCACCGCACCGCTGCTGGTCGAGTCGGTGTCTATCTCGGGTCGCTGACGATGCAGTTCGCGTGTTGCGCCCGGGTACGTGGCCCGCAACAGTAGGGGCTTCGTGAACAGCTATCCCATGCCCACCGCGGCTGCCATCGAGATGCACCCGCACCTTGCCGAGGCTCGCCCTCCAGGCACGGTTCGCGTCGACATGCACACACACACGATGTGGTCTGGAGACTCGACCACCACCCCAGCAGAGGTTCTCGAGGCGGTCAACGAGTGCGGGCTCGATGTGTTGTGCATCACCGATCACCACGCCATCGACGGTGCCAAGCGACTTGCCGACGAACTGCCTTGCCAGGTGGTGGTGGGCGAGGAGGTTCGCACACACACAGGCGAGGTGATCGGCCTGTTCCTGACCGAGCGTGTGCCACAGGGCCTCACCGCGGCTGAGACGGCCAGGCGCATCCGCGACCAGGGCGGCATCGTCTACGTGCCCCATCCGTTCGATCCCATGCGTTGCAACCTGGCCGAGCCGAGCCTCTACGAGCTGGCCGAGCAGGGCCTGATCGACGCCGTTGAGGTGCTCAACGCCAAGACGTCCTTGCGTTCGCTGAACGCCAAGGCGGCAGCGTTCGCCCAGCAGTTCGGCCTGCTGGCAGGTGCCGGTTCTGACGCCCACGTCGCCGAGGCCCTCGGTGCTGCCTATGTCGAGATGCCCCACTTCGTCGATGCCGCTGGATTCGTCGAATCGCTGGGTGCAGCCCGGGTTGTCGGTCATCACAGCGATCCGCCGCGGCGCTGGCGCCCACGGATAATTCCCTCGATCGAGCCGACTTGAGCGCCCGGCAGCGCCTGCCACTTGGTCAGTAGCCGACGACGGTGAAGTGCCCGTAGGCCCCTCGGGCAGCCACCGCCACGATGGTCTGCTGGGGCGCGGCCACCACGAGTGCCGCGTCTGAGTTGCCCACCACCACCAGGGCTGTGCCCACGAGCTCGACCGCTCCGGTGAGCGGGTCGGTGCTGTACAGGTCGACGATGTCACCCGGTGTCAGGTGAGGTGCAGACACCCAGCCCGACGGCAACGCCAGGCGCCGCAGAGCAGGGTCGATCGTCGGCATGAACGCCTGGACTGTCGAAGCCTGCTGTTCGGGCCGATCCGACGCCGAACGGAGCTCGACCCCGATGGCGATGGCGAGCACCATCAAGAGCGGTATGTATCTGCGAACCTTGTCGCGTCCGAGTGCGTGTTCGATCGCCACGCGACCACCTCCCCGGCCGTCAGGGCCAAAGTCGGGTTCTGGGTGGGGGAAGGGTCGTGGGGGCAAAAATCGATCAGGGGGCAGGAGAGGTCGACGATGTCGAACCCGCCGACCCAGAAGACGCCGATCCCGAGCCAGACGAAGCCGAGTCGGACGAACTCGAAGACGCGGCAGACGAACCCGAGTCTGAGGAGCCCGAGGTTGCAGGTGCCGAGCTGGTCGATGACGAACCCGACGAACTCTTCGAGCTTTCCGATCGCGAGTCGGTCTTGTAGAAGCCGCTTCCCTTGAAGGCGATGCCGACGTTGCCGAAGACCTTCACCAACTCGCCACCACATTCGGAGCAAGTAGTGAGTGCGTCGTCAGAGAAAGACTGATAGATGTCGAACTGGTGACCGCAGGATTGGCAGAGGTATTCGTAGGTGGGCATCTTCGCTTGAGCCAGGTCTCGATGAACGGCGACCGATTGTATCGGTAGGCAGACGCAACCCGTTCGACCGGTCGACTCCAGTGGGTCGAAATCGGGTCGACTATCAGAAACAGGGCCCGACCGGCGGGCCGAGGGAGAACGAAATGGACACCACCACGACGGCGCTTGCTGATTCACTCGCAGCGCGGCTGGACATCGAGCCCGACGTCGCCACGATGCTGGCGCGCCATGGGTTCGACGCGGACCTGTTCGACCAACTCCGGTCGCGGATCGTCGAGGGTGGAGTCGACCTGTCTCGCAATGTCGTTCAAGGTGTTGTCGAACCACCAGATCCGTCCAGCCTGATCGGCTTTCCGCCCACGGGTAGCCCTGAACGGACTCGCCTGGCCCAGATCGGGGCCGCTGCGATCGACGCCGGTCTGGTCGCGGTGGTGCTGCTGGCCGGCGGCATGGCCACCAGGTTCGGTGGCGGGGTCAAGGCGTTGGCCGAGGTGCTGCCGGGAGTGCGCTTCGTCGACACCAAGATCAAGGATCTCGAGTTGGTGTCGCAGCGGGCGGCCTCGCCCATAGCGATGGTGTTGATGACCAGCTTCCAGAGCGACCCGGTGTTGTCGGAGGTGGCCAGGGAGTTCTCGACCGAAAGGGTCGCCATCGAGACCGCCCCTCAAAACATCGCCCTGCGTATCACCCACGACGGCCAACTGTTCCGCGGAGCCGACGGCAAGGTGTCGCCCTATTCGCCAGGGCATGGCGACCTGGGCGACGCCATCAGGCGGTCGGGCTTTCTCGAGCGTTTCCTGGCGGGCGGGGGCAAGTATCTGTTCGTGACCAACGTCGACAATGCCGCGGCCACCCTCGACCCCGCGATGATCGGGCTGCACATAGACAGCGGCAACGCGATGACCTGCGAGGTCGTCTCGGCCGAACAAGGCGCAACCGGCGGCGCTCCCTACGTCGTCGATGGCCACCTGCAGATCTTGGAGGCCTTCCGCGTCCCCGCAGCCCTGGCTCACGTCCAGATTCCCGCGGTCAACACCAACTCGCTGATAATCGACGCCGAGCGGCTCACCTCACCGCATCCGCTGACCTGGTTCGAGGTCGAAAAGAAGGTCGATGGCGAGACCGTCGTCCAGTTCGAGCGCCTGGTGGGCGAACTGTCGGCTTTCATGCCGACGACCATGGTGGTCGTAGAGCGCAACGGGGTCGATGGCCGGTTCCAGCCCGTGAAGGATCCGGCCGAGCTGGAGCGGCGCCGCCCCGACATCGCCAAGATCCTCGAGGGTCGAGGCATCCTCTGACTCGACTGCCCCGATGCCCACCACCGGCTGTAGGTTCAGCGGGATGATCCCTCTCGACGAAGCTCGCCAATTCGTGCTGTCGCTCATCGAGCGCTCGAACCCCGTAGTGGTGCCCGTCTCCGAGGCCCTCGGCATGGTTCTGGCCTCCGATGTGGTCAGTGAGGTGGCCATTCCGCCGTTCGACAACACGGCGATGGACGGATTCGCCTTGAGGTACTCCGACGTGGCGGACGCCCCCTGCGATCTCGAGATCGTGGGCACGGTGGCGGCCGGCGACAACCCGACCACCACCATCGGTCAAGGCCAGGCGATGCGAATCATGACCGGGGCGGTCATCCCTCCCGGTGCCGACGCTGTGGTGATGGTCGAGTTGACGTCGGTCGACGGGAACGTCGTTCATGTCACCGAGAGCGTGCCCGAGGGCAACCACGTGCGCCCTGTTGGCGACGATCTGAAGCCGGGCGAATTGGTCTTCTCAGCGGGTGAGCAGCTGAGCGCGGGCCACCTGGGCGTTCTGTGCTCGCTGGGTCTCGAATCGGTGCCCGTATACCCACGACCGCGGATAGGGGTTGTCAGCACCGGCGACGAGTTGGTCGCCGACGGTTCGCCTCTGCAGCCTGGTCAGATTCGCGATTCGAACCGTCGCACGATCTTGTCGCTGGTGCAGCGCTGTGGCGCAATCGGTGTCGACCTCGGTCTGGTGCACGACGACGAACAAGCCATCGAGGCCGTCATGCGTCGGGGCGTCGCCGAGTGCGATGCCGTCATGACCACGGGTGGTGTCAGCATGGGCGACTTCGACTATGTGAAGGCGGTGCTCAGCCGCATCGGCGACATGCGCTGGATGCAGGTGGCGATCAAGCCGGCCAAGCCGCTTGCGTTCGGCACCGTCGACGGGGTGCCGGTGTTCGGCTTCCCGGGCAACCCGGTCTCTTGCATGGTGTCATTTGAACTGTTCGGCCGTCCGGGCCTGCGAAAGATGATGGGCGTCGACGAGGCCGAAGTGATTCCGACTCCCGTGGTGGCCGTCGCCGCGGAGGCGCTCGACAGGCGCCCCGACGGCAAGACCCATTTCCTGCGCGTCCATGTGAGCTACGGCGCCGATGGCCGCCTGCAGGGCAGGTCGGCCGGAGGACAGGGCTCACACATGTTGTGGGCCATGGCCAAGGCCAACGCTTTGGCGGTTGTGCCAGATGGCGATGGCGTTCCCGCAGGCGGCCAGGTTCAGGTGCTGCTGCTCGACTGAACCTCGGCTCTGGCGGGTTCAGGCCGGTCGCTGGTTGGGGCTGGCGACCTTGGCGCTAGCGTTCAGTGCGTGGAACCCACCGATCTCGTCGATCCGCACGGCCGAACCGTCCGCGACCTGCGAATCTCGGTGACCGACCGCTGCAATTTCCGGTGCACCTACTGCATGCCCGCTGAGGGCATGCAATGGGTCCCCCGCTCTGAGATCTTGACGTTCGAGGAGATCGAACGCTTCGCCAGGGTTTGTGTCGAGCGCTTCGCGTTCGATTCGATTCGCATCACCGGCGGCGAGCCGCTGGTGCGAGCCCACCTGCCGCGGCTGGTTTCCAAGCTCGCTGCGCTGGGCGTCGACCTGTCGCTCACCACCAACGGTTCGACATTGCGGCAGCACGCCAAAGGGTTGTCCGACGCTGGTCTGAAGCGCATCAACATCTCGCTCGACTCACTCCAGCGAGATCGGTTCATCGAGCTGACCCGGCGTGACGAACTCGACCGTGTACTCGACGGCATCGATGCCGCCATCGAGGCCGGCCTAGCGCCCGTGAAGGTCAATGCCGTGGTCATGGCCGGCGTCAACGAGGACGAGGTCGTCGACTTCGCGACCTTTGGCCGCGAGAAGGGTGTCACTGTTCGCTTCATCGAGTTCATGCCCCTCGATGCCTCGGGTGCGTGGACACGAGACACCGTGGTGCCTGCCGAGGAGATCGTCGAGCGGATAAACGCGGTGTACCCGCTCGAGCCGATAAGGCGTGGGTCAGAGCCCGCCGAACGTTTCGCCTTTGCCGATGGGGCGGGCGAGATTGGGGTCATCGCTTCGGTCACCAGGCCGTTCTGCGGCGACTGCGATCGGGTGCGAATCACCGCCGAGGGCGCATTCCGTACGTGCCTGTTCGCGATCGACGAGTTCGACATGCGTCCGGTTCTGAGGTCGGGTGCCGACGACGACACCATCGCCGAGGAGATTCGCAAGGCGGTTGGCACCAAGTGGGCGGGCCACTCGATCGGCCAGGTTCACTTCATCAGGCCGTCCAAGTCGATGTCGCAGATCGGCGGCTGAGGTCTTGGTGCCTACAATCGCCCAATGGCCGAAGACAAGCAGCTGACCCACCTCGACCCGCTGGGGCGGGCTCGCATGGTCGACGTCACCCCCAAGGAGCCGTCGCACCGTAGGGCGGTTGCCAGGGGCCGGGTCTACATGGCCCCGGACACCACCGACCTCATCATCCGCGGGATGGTCAGCAAGGGCGACGTGTTGGCCGTGGCTCGGGTGGCCGGTATCCAGGCGGCCAAGCGGGCCTCAGACCTGATCCCGTTGTGCCACCCGCTGATGGTCGGAGGGGTGTTCATCAACTTCCACGTCGACGACACCTTCGTCGAGGTCGAGACCCACGTCGAGACCTTCGATCGCACCGGTGTCGAGATGGAGGCCATGACGGCGTGCACCGTGGCGGCTCTGACCATCTATGACATGTGCAAGAGCGTCGACAAGACGATGGTCATCGGGTCTGTGTCGCTGTGGGAGAAGACGGGCGGCAAGTCGGGTCCGTACAAGAGGCCCGAAACGATCGAGGAAACCCTCGACCGATATGATTCGTCGGCAGCAGAGCGCAGCCTTCCGTCGGGTGCAGGAACCGACCTCGACCACTTCGAGTGAGACCTTCGCCACAAATATGACAGAGCGTTGCGCATTCGTAGCTCATCCGTAATACTGGCGGCTTACCGACAGGGTTGAACAGATTGTCAACCCAACAACCCGAACCGAGTCACGGGTTCAGAGCCCGTATTCGGCAGGGTGAACAGACGGGCGGAAACGCGGAGTGTGCCTGTAAATGACAGCAGGACTCAACCAGATAATCCTCGGGGCGTTGGCCCTGATGTGGATCGCGGTGCTTGCGTGGGAGTTCATCGGCGATGTTCGTGACGGCAGGTCGCGTCGCGACCCGATGCGGTCGTTCCATCGCCAGCTAGATGTCCTGGGTTCGATGGCGCCGCGGAAGCTGGTTCACCCCGCTCACCGCATGTACTCGAACAAGACACCTTCTCGCCTGATCCCGGGCGCGATTCCGCAGTCGCGCAGCCATGCCGCCGAGCGCCGTCGCTTGGTGTTCACCGTCCTGGCCGTCGCCACGGCGATCTCGGCTATTGGTTGGCTGGTGTCGTCTGGTCTTGCCACCGGGGTTGCGTTGGCGGTTACGGGTGGCGCGCTGATCGCTTTCGCCTACATGGCCATCCGTCGCCGGCAGGTCGCAGCCGAGCAACAGCAGAAGGTCTCGTACCTGCCCAACTCGCGGTCGGTCGAAGTCACTCCCCTTCCCGCACGCCGCCGCGCGAACTGACGTCGTATCTGGCCGGGTGCACCGGCTACAATGGCGACGCCCTGATGGGGGTGTAGCTCAGCCTGGCAGAGCACCTCGTTCGCAACGAGGGGGCCGTCGGTTCAAATCCGATCACCTCCACCATCAAAGCCCCTGGTCACAGCCGTAGTCGCTGAGTCCGGGGGCTTCAGTGTTTCGGGGCTGTGGGGCACCTGTGGGGCAATCTGTCAGCCGAACCGCTCATCGAGCCTGTTCGCTAGGCGCTCGTCAGCCGTGGAGAGGTACTTCCCGTACACATCCATCGTCACCCGAGACGACGAATGCCCCACCCGCTGTTGGATCGCTCTCGGGTGCGCGTCGTCCTCGATCATGAACCCGACAGCAGTATGGCGCAGATGGTGGAACGTGAGCCCCTCCAGCCCCGCCCGCTCGACTGCTGGCCGGAACGCCCACCGCATGAACGTTCGCCGGATCAGGGGCCGACCATCGGGTCGTTCCACGAAGAACGCCTCACCTGGGAACCTCTCGGCGTGCTCAGCGAGCCTCGCCATGGTGCTCGGCCCGACACGAATGATTCTCGTGCCCGCCTCGGTCTTCGGTGGCCCCAGGAACAGCTTCCCGTCGACGTCGGTGAGGTTCTGCACCACGGAGACCACACCAGCGTCGAAGTCGACATCACAGGGCCGCAGGCCTGCTATCTCACCGAACCGAAGCCCCAGCCGACCAGCTAGATCGATCGTCGCTCGGTACTCAGGTTTGATCGCCGACGCCAGGCGCTCGAGTTCGTCAACCGTCAGAAACCGGATCTCCTTCACCCGCTGATCCTTCGGGAGCTCAACGCCACGAAGCGGAGACTTCCTGAGGAGCTCCTCCTCGATGGCCGCGTTCAGAACGGCCCGCAACACTCCCACGTAGGTGCGAATCGTCTTCGGGCTCAGCCCTTCCCGCTTCATCAGCCCAACCACCTTGCGAACGTCCTTTGCCGTGATCGCGGTGAGTCTCAGCGTTCCGAGGTGGGGGAGCCACCACTTCCGCAGAGCGCCGGCATCACGCTGCTTGGTTGTCTCGCGCTTCGATTCCTCCCGGCGCTCCTGATAGGTCTCAACCCACTCGGCGAACGTGGTGTCAGACTCAGGCGCCCAGATCCCTAGGTCGACCTCTCGCTGGGTCTTGGTGATCCACTCCTCGGCCCGCTTCTTCGTCTCGAACGACTTAGACACCTTCCGGCCATGAACCCGAACCACCGCCCGATACCGCTTGCTCCCTCTCGGCCGATTGAGCGTCTCGACCCAACTCACCGAACTCGCCGAATCCAGACACGCGCAGCGTTCTCATCACCGCCGAAGTACTCGTCCGCCAGGAGTGACGTCACAGCGTCGCCAAGAAATCGAGCCTCTGCCTCGACCTGAGCGATGTGGTAGAGCCAGTCATCGCTTCGAGGGTCGGGTCGGCCCTCTGGCCACGAGAACCGTTCTGGAACAAAGATCAGATCAGCTGAAGCGAGATTGATCAGCGCCCGGGTCGGGATCGTGTTCGCCTCCTGGACCGTCAGCTCGAGCCAGTCGGGACCGTCACCGTCGCCCATGTCAGCTGTTCCAACACATTGACGAGCTAACTCAAGCCTGCCAGCACCACCCTGAATGAGCTTCATCTCGACCTGGAGTCGGAGCCGACCGGGGTTCTTGGCCCTGGGATGCGCGCGCGAGAACCGAGCGACGACTCCATCGGGAGGGTGGGGAACCCAGCAGAAGACCGCCGCGCCGACCGATATTGGTTCGGGCGCCCGACCCGAGATTTGGTCGAGAGTCCACTCCGAGACATCGCTCGTTCGCCGGTTCCTCACCACAGGCCAACACTAGCAATGGTGATCGTTGACTCTTCGAAGTTCAGACAATAGTGTCTGAACAAATACAAACGAACAACGCCGAAAGGGGCGATCTGTGAGGGCAAGTGATCTGATACCGATCGAGGGGGCTGCCGAGTTCTGCGGTGTTTCGGTGAACACGATTCATTCGATGCGTATGCAGGGCGTCGGACCTCGGGCCTACCGGCTTGGCAAGCGGCTGATGTTCGATCCTGCGGACCTCGAGACCTGGATCGAGGCTCGCCGAGAGCCTTGGGGCGATGAGATCGCCGACCGGATCGGACAGGCGGGTGATGCGGCATGAGTGGGGATCTGATGGAGGTGGCTGAGCGGTCGTTTGCCCGGGCTGTGCGGTCTGGCGTGGATCCGAGGACTGCTGCCCGTACAGCGGCGGTCGATGCTCGAGCGGTTGGCCAAGAGCGTCTCGATGCTGAGCTGGCCCGTGTGGGGGAGCGTCTCGGCGCCGGGGCTGGTGTGGTCGAGTGATGGCCCAAGAAATGCAACGGTCCGCCCCCAGCAAGGAAACGGACCATCACAGAGCGGTGAACTCGCAAACGACTCTACAAGGGCCTGGGGACAGTCACCGACGTCGGTTAGCCCGGTGCGCGCACCGAAGAAGCGCCGGCGTGCTCAGAAGACTCTGCCGTTCAAGCACACGACCCGCGGTCGCATCGTGGTGTACCTGCAGGGCCGCTTCGAGCGCGGTGAGATCGCGTCAAAACGGCAGCAGTGCCAGCAGGGCTACAAGCTGAACCGTTTCGCTGAGATCGCCCCCGAGGACCCTTCGAAGATCAAGCGTTCTCACGCCGACAAGTTCCGGGCGGGGATGGTGAAAGAGGGTCTCGCGATCTCATCGCAGCGGACGTATCAGAGCGTCGTTCGGCAGTTCTGCGCTTGGCTTGTGAGAGAGGGCCACTTGGCGTCGAACCCGTTCGACGAGTTGAAGCTACCCAGAGCGCCACGCACCGTTCCTCGAGGTCTCACCAAAGCCCAGGTAGCCGCGATCCTCGCTCACTGTTCCTCGGTCCGAGACCGGGCGATCGTCCTGTTGATGGTGCAGGAAGGTCTGCGCTGTGTCGAGGTCTCCCGGCTCCTGGTCGGCCACATCGACATGGCCGAGCGAGCCGTGTTCATCGAGGCTGGCAAGGGCGACCATCAGCGGATCGTGCCCCTGACCACCGAGACCCGCCGAGCGATCAAGGAGTACCTGGCCGAGTCACCTGCGTCAGCGTCATCACACCTGATCCGAAGCACCGGTCAGGGACGCGAGCACCTCGGGATCGGACCACCACGCGTCAGCGCCCTGGTCGCCAAGATCATGCGCGAGGCGGGGTGAAACGCACCGCTTCGACGGGCGCTCAGCGCACGCTCTGCGACACACAGCCGCAACCGACGTGCTGCGCGCCGGTGCTCACGTCCGGGACGTTCAGGCGTTCCTCGGGCACTCCTCGCTGACGACCACACAGCGATACCTGCCCAACGTTGTCGGAGATCTTGCCAAGTTCGTGGATGGACGCCAGTACAGGGGCGCTCACGAAGAGCCTGGAGACGACGAGTGAACCCCAGAGATCACCGTCTGGCGCTGATTCACATGTCCGACGAGGCCTCCTCGATCACCAACTCGATCGAGGACTTCATCGAAGAAACCGAGTTCATGCTGTTTGGTGCTCAGTCGGTGTTCGGCCCCGGCGAGTACTCTCGGCTGATCGGTCGCCTCCGAGGCCACGTCCTCGACCTCGCAGAATCGCTCGACCAGCTCCGATCCCAGGTAACCGAGGTCGCTGAGTGACTCCAGGCGGCTACATGGGGCGCTGCTACGCGCTGGCCAAGGTGCTCGGTGTTCCTTCGCATCTGAGGGGTTTCTTGGCGCTCGCAGCGGGCTACGGCGACTGGGAGACCGGCGAGGGCATCCGACCGTCTCAGGAGACCCTGGCCGATGACGCTGGCATCTCGGTTCGGCAGGCACGCCGCAACCTCGACCAGCTCGTCGACCTCGGCGCGCTGGTGCTCGTCGCTCCGCTGCCCAGCATCGCCCCAACGGCTACCGCCTCGCGCTCGAGGCCCTCGACATCGCAGCCAGGGAGGACACCCACGTCCGGTCTGAACCTGCACCCAGGGAGGACACCCACGTCCGGTCTGAGAATCCAGACCGGACACCGGTGACCGCCAGACCGGACATGGGTGACCGCCAGACCGGACACCCATGTCCGCCTATCAATAAGACCAATAGTGATCAATCCCCCTACCCCCACGCGTGACACGACCCCAACGGCCAGCCGCTCGACGACGGGGAGGGGGACGAGAGTCATCAGCTGCAGATGGTGCTCGACGAGATCTCGGTGCTCGGCGAACCACCCGACGTTGGGATAGCTCGCGAGATCGTGGCCAAGGCGGTCGGATGGGGGTCGAACCGAACGAGCTGGCCCGTCAGCTGATCGAGGCCGCACCCGTGCCTGACGTGGTGCTCAACCCTGCAGGTCTGCTGCGGGCCCGGCTCGCAAAACTGGCCCCCGATACCCGCACCTCCAACGTTGGCCGTCCCTCCCCTCTTGTACGACATCAGCAGCTACTTGGCGGGCTGGGCCCAGCCGCGCTCGAGGTGGTGCTCGAGGTGATCGACGTTGACGCCGAAGGGGCTGCCCCCTTGTGCGCGACGAGGTATGGCTCGACTACCTCGACCAGCTGCCCAGCGGGCAACCACCAGACCTCGAGGTCGTGGCTTCCCTGGCCAGGGGGATCGTCGATCGATACCCCGACATGGCAGCGGCACCGCCACGCAACCCCCAGCACACAAGGACCAGGCCAGCGGCATGACCCCAGCACACGACGTGATCCTGAAAGGACCAACCACCATGACTGACCCCGACCCCGACTTGTTCGATAGGTCCTACGTGGACGAGCTACGCCGAGAAGCAGCCGAAGCGAGAACGGCCGCCCGTGACCTTCAAGCTCAGGTTGAGACGCTCACGACCGAGCTTGCCGAGTCTCGACACGGGCAGATGATTCGAGCGATCGAGGAAACCAACCAGAACCACAACGGGCCCGGTCTGCATGATGTCAGCGACCTGATCGGACGCACCGACGATCTCGACGTCTTCCGCGGCGACAATGGCGAACCCGACCCAGACAAGATACGTGCAGCAATAACCGAGCTCGCACTATCGGCGCCTCACCTGATGCGCCCCTGGGTTCCCGAAGCGGACCCGCCAGGCACACCAGGAGTAACCGGACCGCCAGCGACCGCTGAGAACAGCCCGGCAGTCACCTCGCTAGGTGCAGCCCTACGAGACGCCGCTGCGTCGATGGGATATCGGTCTTCAGCAGATCGGCACGCCAGCGCTCGCGAACACCTCTCGCCATACGGCAAACCGACCCCGGGCCGCTCCTCCGAACCGGCGACAACGGCGACAGGTCCGTCCGAGAACAGCTCCGGCCCAACCCGCGTTCAGCGTTCCAAGGAGACGACGAATGACCGATACATCTGACGCCGAAACCGCCGGCGACGACGGCATAGAGCCCGAGACGTTCCCTCGCGAGTATGTCGAGAAGCTCCGCCAAGAGATCACCCAACACCGTCACGCAGCCGATGAAGCCCGATCGGTGCTCGACACTCTCACCGACCAGCTCGCCCCGTACAGGGCCACTCGTGTCGACGAGCAGCTCAACGAGGTCAACGACTCTCTCCAACCCGGTGGACTATTGGTCGACGTGCTAGAGATCCGCTCCCGGGGCCTCCTCGAGGACTGTCTCGGCGCCGACGGCCAGGTCGACCGGGACCGCACCCGTGACGTGATCGGCCGTCTCGTGCAAGAGCGCCCCTACCTCAAAGCGAACCCGCACGTTCACGTGGAGCCGGCTATCCCGCCCACGTTCGGGCAGCTGCTCTCCCGCAGTGCTCAGCGATGACCCTGCGGGTGTGCGCCGAGCCAGGATGCCCCCAGCTCACAGACACGACCCGGTGTAGGGAACACACTCTGGAGCGTTTCCGGGCTGATCGGACTCGCACAAGCCGAGGCAGCGATACCCGAAACTATCGGCGCAACCGTCGCACGCTTCTGCGATACACCCTTCCAGGCGACCCATGCCCCTGGTGCGGCCAACCCCTCGGCGACGACAAACGCTTGTGGTCTGTCGACCACATCACCGAGCTGTGGCAAGGCGGAACCGACGACCTCGACAACCTCCAGGTCATGTGTTCCAAAGCCTGCAACACCGCCAAGAGCCACTCACTGCGGCACCAGCGTTGAAGGGGGTGGGGGTGACCCACTAGACCCGACCATCCTGGGTCTATTGGGGCTGCTCGGCGCCGTGTGTACGGAACCCCCAACGCGGGCCCCTGACCCTCTCCACAACTGAAAGGACGACCATGCCACCCCTCCCCAAGACCGACGCTGTGCGTCGAAACGCCCGCAAACCGAACCGGTTCGTGCTTCCCGCTGGTGGCCGTCCAGGCCCGCCACCCGAGCCCCCACCAGGACTGGTGCTCGACGAGCACGCCGCCGCGATCTGGGCTGACCTGTGGGGACAACCCCAGGCACGCGGCGTGGGAGATGCTCGGAACGCACCGCGCCGTGGCCCGCTACTGCCAGCTGTCAGCAGCGAACAACCGCGAACCGTCCCTACGCCGCAGGCGGCTGCGCCTACTTGAGAAAGACCTCGGCCTCTCGCCTGCAGGCCTCCGAGCCCTCGAGTGGTCGATCGACAACGAGCCAAGACAGTCCGAGCGTGACGATCCCGACGAGGTCACCCGCCGACGCGGAGACGGCGAGCCCGCCAGGCACGCGGAGTCAAAGCTGTAGATCCCACCATGGTCACACCTGCCGGCTAGAGTGGTCTGTAGACCGATAGGAGCCAGGCGCTCTCGAGGTCTATACCGCACGCCCTGGAGGCAACCGGGATCGCTGGCAGAGGCCACACCGGAGCAACACGACGAAACCAATTCCGTGACCCTCCAGGGAGTTCTAATGGCTACTGGCTACACCAGCGCCGCTATTGGCGGTGCTCTCACGACCGAACAGGTCAAATCCACCCTTCTCGAGCCGCTTCTGGCCAAGGCTGTGGTGCTCAACGCTGTCAACACGATGGCCCCAGGCAACGTGCTCTACTCCGACGGGGAGCGCCGCTGCGTATCCCCAAGATCGACGCTCTCGACCTCACCGACCCATGGCGGGCCGAGTCGACCGCGATCAACGAGGAAGACATCACCTACGAATCGGTCACCCTGTTGCCGACGTCGCTGAAGTCGCTCAAGGTGATCCACCGGCTGTCCAACGAGGTGATACGTCACTCTGTGGTGTCTGCGCTCGACTCGATCGGCCGCGCTCTCACCACCCGCGTAGGCCTCTACCTCGACAAGGCGATGATGATCGGTGATGGCGCATCGAACACCATCACCGGGTTCACGTCGATGGCTGACACCACCGGCATGGCTGGGGTAGGTGACATCGACGTGGACGCCCTCCACGACGCCGAGCTGGCCCTGTTGAACGCAAACGCCGACCCGGCCACCGCAGCATGGTTCATGGCCCCACGGGACCTGATCGCTCTGCGCAAGCTCAAAGCCGGCGGATCGGGCGAGTACCTCGTCCACGCCGACCCGACCGAATCGGGCCGATACGTGATGCTTGGCCACCCCGTCTACACGACAACCCAGCTCCCCACCGACCAAGGCGCAGGCTCTAACGAGTCGAGCATCGTGTTCGCTGACGTCGCCCAGGTCGTTGTCGGTGTCGACGACCAGGCATCAGTCGACATCCTCTCCGAACGCTACGCCGACACCGACGAGACCGGCCTGCGAGTGACCGCACGCTTCGATATCGGTGCCCTCAACCCCGAAGGCATCGTCGTCATGAGCGGGGTCACGGTGCCGTGATCGTTGATCCGTTCGCTGAACACCAGGACACGCTGCTCAGCGGTGCCCGAGCGATGGTTCTCGTCACACCAGACGACGACATCGACCTGGCAGTGCAGCCGCGAGCCCTGTACTTCGCAGACGCAGGCACGGTGGCCGTTCACATGCTCAACGAGAACGGCGTCTCGGCGCTCGTGGCCGTGCCCGTCAGATCGTTCCAGACGCTCGACATCAGACCGACCAGAGTGCTCGAGACCGGGACAGACGTCACGGTGTTCGCACTCTGGTGACACTCAATCTCCCGCTGCGCCCCTATTGATGGTCTGGGGGCGCAGAGGAGAGCAAGCCAAAGGTTGGGGTCATCGCCCCTCGACGACGCCGCGACGGCTACTTGAGGTGCCCAACCAGCGGCACGACGTGCAGCCCCGGGTCCCTATCCCCCGGGGCTGCACACGTTGCTGAAGACTCAGGCGGATTGAGACGTTCTGAACACGAGCACGATTCGACGTTTGCTGTCCGCGTTGCCCACTCGGTATCGAACCCCGTCTCGCTCGATGGAGTCGGTTCTTGGCGGCTCGTCTACCTCGGCCAAGACCGTTGCCGCACCCACCCCATCGACGCGCCCTAGAACCAGCTGCCACTTCGTATCATCGCTCATGCCTACCCAGTCGACCCGAAACCCGCGTGGCCAAAGCATCGCTACCGGTCCCATTGGTTCGATGTCTGGTGGGGCACCTGTGGGGCAAGGGGCGCCAAACCGAACACAATCGACCGTGAGCGACCGTTGCGCAGTGGTGCTCAACCCCATTGAAATAGGGGCGACTCAAGACGACCGAGCCGGGCAGTTGAGTCTTCTGCTTCGTTCGCAACGAGGGGGCCGTCGGTTCAAATCCGATCACCTCCACCATCACTCACCCCTGGCCTCAGCTCTGCGAGTTGGGTCAGGGGTGTCGTGGTTTCTCAAGCTGGTGTTGGTCCCACGTAGGCAGACTGGGGGCGGATGATGCGGTTTGCGGCCGCCTGCTCGCATGCATGGGCCAGCCAGCCGATCAGGCGACTGACCGCAAATGTGGGTGTGAACAGCTGGCGGGGCAGGCCGACGCCATCGAGCACCACCGAGGCGTAGTACTCGACGTTGGTGCGCAGGTCGCGTCCTGGGCGGTGCCGATCGAGGGCTTCCAGGATCATGGGCTCCATCCCCAGGGCGAGGTCTGCGTAGCGACCGCCCATCTCGGCTGCCGTGCGCCGCAGCAGGGCCGCCCGCGGGTCGTCGGCTCGATAGATGCGATGCCCGAATCCCATGATCACCTCGCCGCTGGCGAGAGCCCGCTCGATCCATCGTGGGGCATCCGACAGGTCGCTGATCTGATCGAACATGTCGAGTACGCGGCTGGGCGCTCCGCCGTGCAGCGGCCCGGCCAGGGCACCCAGAGCGCCGACGGCTGCCGAGCACAGGTCGCCGCCGGTCGAGGTGATGACCCGGGCGGTGAACGTCGAGGCGTTGAACCCGTGGTCGATCGTGAGGATCAGGTAGCGCTCGAGGGCTGCGACGGCATCGGCCGAAGGAGTTCGACCGGTGACCATCCTCAGGTAGTCGGCCGCCAATCCCAGCGATGGATCCGGGTTCAGCACCTCGAGCCCCTGGCTGGCGCGCCACAGTGCGGCAACGATCGTGGGGAATGCAGCGGCAAGCTGCACTGAGCGCTCCGGTGTGGGCACCAGGTCGTCGAGCCAGCTCGTCACGCCGAGCTGATCGCCCAGCATCGACAGCGCAGCCCTGGCACCGTTCATCGGCTGCATCGACGCACCGGCGAGAACGTCGATCAGGCCCAACACCGAGTCGGGAACCTGTCTGTGCTGTGATGCGCGGGTCCTGAACGCGGCCGCCTGGGCCGCAGTGGGGATCTGTCGTTCGACGAACAAGTGCCACACCTCCTCGAACGTGCGGGTTTCGGCTAGCACCGCGGCGTTGTGCGGCCCGTAGTGGAAGAAGCCCTCAGATCCCCTCACGCCACCAATGCTGGTGTCGGCCACGACCACCCCGTCGAGCCCGCTGTTGACCCTGGTGAACGCACTCGACTCGTCGTTGCTGTTCAGCGGTGATCTTGCCTTCTCTGTTACCTGTTTCATGGGTTCGATATTGACCCCGTCATAAACATTGATCAAGATTGATCAATGTTCAATGCAGAGGAGGCTTGGTGCCCAAACAGCCGTTGATCTCCAGTCGAGAGGCCGCCGAGCGCCTGGGTATAAAGGTCGAGACTCTGTACGCCTACGTGAGCAGGGGCCTGATCAAGGCGCACCACGTGCAGGGTCTGCGAGGCAGCCGGTTCCACCCCGGTGACGTGGACACCCTGGCCCAGCGCGGACGTCGGGCGACCAAACGTTCGCCGCTGGCCGTCGAGTCGGCCATCACCCGCATCGCTGACGGATCGTTCGCATACCGCGGCCACGACCCGTTGACGCTGTTGGGGCAATTCCGGTTCGAGAACGTCGCCGCACTGTTGTGGGATGTCGAAGATTGGCAGCAGGCCGATTCGTGGACGCCACGGTCGGCAGCTGCCCGCAGCGCTGCCGATGCGCTGGCCCTGCTTCCGGCCGCGGCCTCGCCTTTGCAGAGCATCACGGTGGCTTCGGCCGTGGTGGCAGCCCACGACGAACTGCGCGCCGACCTGTCACCGGCTTCGGTGCGCACGACGGCTTCACGAATGATCGCCAGCATCGTCACAGCGTTGGGCGTCGCGAGCGGGGCGACAGCCGTTGACATGACGATGGCAGCGCGGCTTGCTGCCGCTACCGGCGCGGAGTCGACAAAGGCGGCGCTCGCGGCACTGGATGCGGCGCTCATCCTGCTGGCCGACCACGAGTTGGCGGCCTCGACCATGGCGGCGCGCACTGCGGCGGCGTTTCGGGCCGACCCCCACGCTGTCGTTGCCGCGGGACTTGGGGCACTGGCCGGTGCCTGGCACGGAGGTGCCAGCGGCGCCGCCGAAAAACTGCTGCGCGAGGTGTTGTCAGGTGTCAGTGTCGAGCGCGCTGTCGCTGATCGGGTGTCTGGTGGTGGCCGGGTACCTGGGCTGGGACAGTTCCTGTATCCCCTGGGCGACCCCAGGGCTCCTGCGCTGTTCGCTGCCGCCAGGCGTGCCGCTCCGGGCAGCGCCGTTCATGGCGTCATCGACGAGCTGCTGATCGTTTGTGACGAGCGCGGGTACCCGCCTCCCAACGTCGACTTGGGTCTCGCCGCGCTGTCCGTCGGGCTCGACCTGGTTCAGGGGTCTGGCGAGGCGATCTTTGCCGTCGCCCGCATGGCGGGCTGGGTGGCCCATGCCATGGAGGAATACGCGAGCCCCAGCGACCTTCGGCCGCGAGCCGTGTATGTGGGCAGGCGATAGTCGAACGGGCGTGCCCACAGCGCTCCCGTCGGCAGCGAAGGTCTGACGCGATCCGGTCGACCTACAGGACAAGAAGTACCTGAGAGGTGGGACGGATGATCTTCGAAGATTTCAGCGAGGCGCCGCGCCAGATCGACTACGGCGCCGAAGGCAGCGTGCCCGAGGATGCACCCGAAATGGCGTTCGGTCCGGCAGGGCTCGAGGCGTGGCGTCGTATCCGCACCAGAACGATGGTGTTGCTTGCGAGCCTCGGGGTGGCGACCGCGTTGGCCATGCTGCTGGTGTTTGCCATAGCGCGTCAGCGAGCCGCTCTGGCGCAGGTGATCGACAACCCCACGGCTGACGCGACGCGGATACTGGTTGGCACCGACGATCTGGTCACCGCCGCCACGGTCGCGTCGTTCATCTCGGGTTTCGTGACCCTGGTTGCGCTGAGCCTTTGGTTGCACCGGGCCCTGCGGCTCCGCACCGAGCAGGGTGCGTGGGTGCACCCCCCGGCGTTCGGGGGTTGGGCGCCGATGGTGCCGGTCGGCAACGTATTCATGCCGATCATGGCGATGAGAGACATCGCCAATGGCCGAAGGGCCAGGGCTGTGTCGACCAGGCACGACCCTCTGTCGATGGCTTGGTGGCTGCTCGTGATTCTGGGCACGGTGTTGGTGCGGATGAACGACGCCGGTAGCACCGCGTCAGAGACCCTCGGCGCCCTCGGTCTGGCTATTGCAGGTTGGAGCGTGCTCGTAGTCGCGGGCTTCGTCGGAATGGCCGCGGTCTTGCACCTGACTCACCATGTGAGCTTGGGGCAGCGCGTGGATGTGCAGTCGGGAGGCGACCCCCACGCGGCCGGCATCGTCGAATTCGACAAGCCCGTTCCGGCGCGAGTGCTCGGCTCGAGGGCCACCGTTGTTGGTGCGTTGGGAGTGCTGTTGTCGGCAGTTGCTGTGGCCTTGATCGCCGGAATGTCGGTGCCCGAGGCTCAGGCATCTCTGGTGGTTGCCGGAGCAAGCCCCAACGGCGTGCGCGACGTCGTCTTGACCACCGAGCTGCAGGCACCGATGTGTATTGCTCTCGACGCCGAGTTGGGTGCCGAGATCCTCGCCCTGCCCACGGTTCCGTGTACGGAGCTCCACTCGACGCAGGTCTATGCAAATGTCGCCTTCAGCGAAGGCGCCGGAGCCCCGTACCCGTCGATCGAGCAAATCGATCTGCGATCGACCCAGATGTGCGCCGATGCCTTCTACGACGAGTTCCGGCAGCGGTTCGACGAGGTTGCCTACTACCCCCTGGTCCTATTCCCGCTCGAGCAGTCGTGGCGGATGGGCGACCGCTGGGTGGTGTGCATGGCCGAGTCGATCGACCCGACAGACAGCCTCCTTGGGGCCGGTCCCGACCTGAGGGTCAGCTCGCAGCGAAGCATCGTCAACCGGTTCGGTCTTGCTGTTGGCGAGTGTGCTGACCCGAGCACGTCAGTGGCCTGGTTCGTGCTGGTGCCCTGCGACCAGCCTCACACGCTCGAGATGATCCATCTCGACGGGACGGGGCCGCAGCCGGCGTTGCCAGTGCACCCGGGCGATGAGCAGATCTCGGAGGACGCCCTTGACCTGTGCACTGGCGAGATCTTCGAGGACTACGTGGGCGTCGAGTGGGTCGACTCGCAGTTTGACGTGGTTGCCCTCTTCACCGAGGAGGTATTGGCCGAGGCGCTCGGGCATATCCATGTTGGTTGTGTGCTGCGGGCTTTCGAGCCCGTCACCGGTTCGCTAAGAGGCTCGGGACGGTGAACAGGTGAAGGCCGTCGCACTGTTCGCTGGCTTGGCAGCTGTAGCCCTGGTTTCGGTGGCGATGATGTCGGCCACCGGTGGAGCACCATCGACACCCGGGCTCGCCGTCACGGTCGACGAGGCGCTCGAACACGTCGAGTCGGTGCGTGGGGTCGAACTGGCCACTGGCGTTCCCGTGCACGTATTGTCCGATGTCGAGTTCGAGATCAGATCGAACGGCGAACCCGCCTACGGTCAGGGTGCCGACCTGAGGCTCGCTGTCGAGAGGGCACTCGGATCCGAAGTGGTGGACGATCCAGAGCTGTTGGCCGACGACGTGAGTTCCTCGGTGTTGGGGTTCTACGATCCCGGACTGCGCGGCATCGTCGTTCGAGATGTGCCCGTCACCGATGAATTGGCCCGAACCGTCGTCCACGAGTTGGTGCACGCGGTTCAGGACCAGATTCACGGGCTCGGTGATGTCGCCGATCCGAGCTCCGACGCGTGGCTGGCCCACCGCAGCTTGGTCGAGGGGGAGGCCGTTCTGGTCGCCGATCTCTGGTCAGACCAGAGATCCGCTGCCGGTACGACTGGCGAGGAGACGACGGCAGCTGTTCTGCCGCTGGGGTTCTTGGCAGACTTCTACACCCCCTACTTGGTGGGTCCGTCGTACGTCGACTTCGCCACGGAAGGCGATCTGAGCCGTGTTCACGAGTTGTTTGAGGAGGCCCCCGCTTCGATGGTCGAGCTGTTGTGGCCCCACCTGGTGGCCGGGCGGCCGGTGGAATGGCCGGACGAGCCGACGGGCGTAGGTGTGGTCGAGTCGCGCGATCGAAGGGGGCCGTGGCACTTGGCCCTTGTAACGGCGGCGCGGCTCGACTTGGGGTCGGGCTGGCGGGCGGGGCTCGCCTGGGCAGATGACGACTTCGTGGTGCACACCACAGCCGACGGGATGGTCTGTGTGGCTTGGACCATCGCCGCGAGACCGGGTCATGAAGCTGAGATGCACTTGCTGGTAGAGCGGCTGGCACGGTCTCTGCCCGCTGGCACCGCCGACGGTTCCCGGCTCGACGCGTGCGACTCGGGCGCCGAGATGGACCTGACCACCCCGAACGAGGCGTTGGACCTCTTGTTGGCTCTGAGCGCCTCGGTGCGCCTCAACCACCTATTGGGAGGAGACCGGGCGTCGGCGTGCTCGGTTGGGGGGCTGCTCGCATCGGGTGTCGGCTTGCGTGAGCTGTTCGAGACCGTCGAGCGGGTCTCGGCGGGGGACCTGCCCGACTGGTCAGGCAAAACATCGTGCAGCTAGCCGTTTTGCCCGCTCAGGGGCGGCCGACAAGAGCAGTGGGGAGGTGTCGCATGGATACAACGACACTGCAGCAGTGGCTGGGGGAAAGGCCCGTGGCGACCGGTCTTGTGGTCACGGCGATACTGGTCGCTGTGATCGGCGCCGTTTCCCAGGCCTTTGACGGCCCGGTCGGAGTTATTGTCGCAGCGGCCGTAGCCGTCGGATTCAGACGGCTGGTGCAGAACCTCGCCGACACGCGCTCGGCCTACTAGCGAACGACGGGCGACATCGGTCTCGCGCCGATGTCCCAGCGACACAGACATCGGTCTCGCGCCGATGTCCCAGCGACACAGACATCGGTCTCGCGCCGATGTCCCACCGACTAGGTACTGTGGGCCCCCATGAGGTCCGACCACACCACCGATTCCGCGAGCCCGTCCGTGGGCGCAGCGTCGGCCCGGTCGAAGTTGGGGGCGACCTCTTCGGTGCCGGCATCTCAGCGTCGGGCTCGTCGTGGCACGGCTACGACGTCGTTTGGCACCGGGGCGCGTGAAAGTCACGATTCGTCCAGTTTCTACGCGCGGTTCAACCCACCCGAGATTTCGGTTTCCACCGACGTTCACGGTCCGGTGGACGGCGTCGAGTCTTCCGTGTGTTTCCTCGGCGACTCCACCGACATGGCCCAGCTTCCCGACAACTCGGTCGCCCTCGTTGTCACCTCGCCTCCTTACTTCGTGGGCAAGGAGTACGAACTAGCCATCACGGGCGATGTCGACGACGCAGACCGGCGTGTTCCCGAGTCTTACTTCGAGTTCCTGACGATGCTTCGCGACGTCTTCGCCGAGTGCGCCCGCGTGCTCGAGCCTGGTGGGCGCATCGCGGTCAACGTCGCGAACCTCGGCCGCAAGCCCTATCGCAGCCTCTCGGCCGACGTCATCTCGATCCTGCAGGACGAGCTGGGCCTGTTGTTGCGTGGTGAGGTCATCTGGCAGAAGGGCAAGACTTCGTCGTCGTCGTGTGCCTGGGGTTCGTTTGCCAAGGCCGCCAACCCTGTGCTTCGCGACACCACCGAGCGCGTCATCATCGCCAGCAAGGGTCGCTTCGACCGGGCCCTCACGGCGGCCGACCGCAAGAAGGCCGGCCTGCCCTGGAAGTCGACGATCACCAACGACGAGTTCGTCGACGTGACCTCAGACGTCTGGGAGATCGACGCGGCTTCGGCAACTCAGGTCGGCCACCCGGCCCCGTTTCCGGTCGAACTGCCCAAGCGGCTGATCGATCTGTACACCTACGAAGGTGACCTGGTTCTCGATCCGTTCGCCGGAAGCGGCACCACGCTCGTGGCCGCGGAGCGACAGGGTCGCATAGGTGTGGGCTACGACACCGAAGCCAAATATGTCGAGCTTGCCAACACTCGTGTTGCAGAGGCGTTGAAGCGTCGCGAACGGCTCGAGGAGGCGGCTGCGGTCGAGCAGCAGTCGTTCGAGTTGCACGTCGAGTTCGTCAAGTCCCTGGAACCCGACGAGCGCGAAGAGCACTTCCAGCGTCGGGCCGTCATCCAGGGTCGCAAGGTGCAAGACATCGCCAGAAACCTGCTGGAGGAGGTCGGGTTCATCGTCGACGACAAGGCCAAGGTGCGTGGGGGAGGGGTTCAGTTCAACTTCCTAGTCACCAGCCAGAGTGGCGAGAAGCAGTGGTACGTGGATGTCTCTGGGGCCTTCACCACCAGCCGGCCCGGCCTGCTTCGCACCGACACGCTCTGGAAGACATTGGGCCGCATCTCGGTGTTGAAGGCGGTCGACCCCGAGGCCGAGGTGCTGGTGCTGACCTCGAATCTGCCCAGGCGCAACAGCCCGGGCGACAAGGCGATAAGGGCGATGGGTCCGGCGATGGTGTTCGACGCCCTCGAGCTCTATGACCCAGAGGCCCGAGAACGTCTGCAGCGCTACGCTGCGGGCGAGGACAACTCGCTCGAAGGCTTCTGGAGCCGCAAGGATCTCGCCGAGGCCGACTGAGCCCACAGGGGCCGCAGCGCGGCCCGCAGGAGTCACATGGCCGATTTCTTCCCAGACGTTGCCGACCGCGTTCCCTTCATCGGGCTCGATGGCGAGGGGTTGGGTTTTCGGATCTACGAGCCCGACCGTTTGGTGGCGGGCAAGCGGCTCGAAGACCACCTACGTATAGCCGTGTGCTACTGGCACAGCTTCAACTGGCCAGGCTCCGACATCTTCGGTGACGGCACCTTCGATCGTCCATGGCTGGCGGCCACGGGCGACCCGATGGCGGCAGCCAGGCTCAAACAGGACGCTGCGTTCGAGTTCTTCTCCAAGCTGGGCGTGAGGTTCTTCTCATTCCACGATGTCGACATGGCCCCTCAGGCGGCGACGTTGGCCGAGAGCCGGGCCAACCTCGATGCGATGGTCGAGCGTGCTGCCGAGAAGATGTCGCAAACCGGTGTCGAGCTGCTGTGGGGTACCGCCAACCTCTTTTCCCACCCCCGGTATGCCGCGGGTGCGGCCACCAACCCAGACCCAGAGGTGTTCGCTCACGCTGCGGCCCAGGTGCGGCACATGCTCGACGCAACACACAGGCTCGGCGGCCACAACTATGTGTTGTGGGGCGGCCGCGAGGGCTATGAGACCCTGCTGAACACCCGCATGAGCCAAGAGGCAGACCAGCTCGCACGGTTCTTGTCGATGGTGGTCGAATACAAGCACTCGATCGGCTTTGAGGGCACCCTGCTGCTCGAGCCCAAGCCCCAGGAGCCAACCAAGCATCAGTACGACTACGACTGCGCCACCGTGCACGGATTCCTCGATCGATACGGCCTGACCGGCGAGTTCAAGGTCAACATCGAGGGCAATCACGCCACCCTCGCCGGCCACTCGTTTCACCACGAGGTCGCCTACGCGGTCGACAACGGCATCTTCGGCAGCATCGACGCCAACCGTGGCGATCCGCAGAACGGTTGGGACACCGACCAGTTCCCGACGTCGGTAGACGAACTGGTCCCGGCGGTCTACGAGATCTTGCGCGGCGGCGGGTTCGATACCGGCGGGTTCATGTTCGACACCAAACTGAGGCGCCAGAGCATCGCTCGCTCCGACCTGTTCACCGCCCACGTCGGTGGCATGGATGCGCTGGCCAAGGCGTGGCTGGTCGCCGATGAGTTGCTTCGCAGCGGCACCCTCGAGAACGCAAGAGATCAGCGCTACAGCGGTTGGATCGAGGGCCTCGGCGCCGAGATCATGGCTGGTGAGCACGACCTGGCGAGCCTTGCCGACATGGCCGTCGACGCGGCTCTCGATCCCGCGCCTCGGTCGGGTCGCCAGGAACACCTCGAGAACGAGGTCAACCGGGCAATCTGGTCGGTCTCGTGACCCTTGTCGCCGGGGTCGACTCGTCGACCCAGTCGACCAAGGTCGAGATCCGCGACATCGAGTCGGGCAGGCTGATCGCCTCGGCCAAGCGGAGCCATCCGCCCACCTCACCGCCTGTGAGCGAACAGGATCCGTCGGACTGGTGGCGGGCCCTGGTCGGGTGTTTCGGTGAGCTCGCCCCACATCTGCGGCAGGTACGGGCGGTGTCGGTCGCTGCTCAGCAGCATGGCCTGGTGATGCTCGACCATCTCGGTGTTCCGGTACGCCCGGCCAAGCTGTGGAACGACACAACATCGGCCCCGCAGGCCCAAGCCCTCGTCGAGCGGTTGGGTGCCCATCGCTGGGCCGCCATGACCGGTTCGGTGCCGCTGGCTGCGTTCACGATTTCGAAGCTGGCGTGGGTTGTCGACAACGAACCCGATGCCGTCTCGCGATGTGCCAGCTTGATGTTGCCCCACGACTATCTCGTTTACTCCATGACCGGAACTGCCGTCACCGACCGGGGCGATGCATCCGGAACCGGGTGGTTCGACCCGGCGACAGACACCTATCGCCCAGAGGTCTTCGAACTCGCCGGATGCCCCCAGTTGGCCCAAGCCGTCCCCTCGGTGTCGCGCCCCTTCGAAGCCGTCGGCGAAGTCACGGCGCCCGAGCTGGTCGAACTGGGCCTTGGTGGCGCCGTGGTGGGCCCGGGCACTGGCGACAACATGGCGGCGGCGCTGGGGTTGGGGCTCGAAGCCGGAGACCTCGTCATCTCTTTGGGCACCTCCGGAACCGTCTATGCCCGCTCGGGCACTGCAACTGCCGACCCGTCGGGCTTGGTCGCAGGGTTCGCCGACGCGGCCGGCGGGTTCTTGCCCCTGGTGTGCACGCTAAACGCCACCAAGGTCACCGACAGCGTGGCCACGTGGCTGGGCGTCGACGCGGCGGCCCTCGCAGAGCTTGCGCTGGAAGCGGTTGGTGACACCGAGGTACCCGTGCTGGTTCCGTACTTCGACGGCGAGCGAACGCCCAACCTGCCCGCAGCAACCGGAAGTCTGCTGGGCCTGGGCACATCGACCACCCGGGCCCAGCTGGCACTCGGTGCCCACGACGGGGTCTTGTGCGGCTTGCTTGGCGGAGCCGATGCCCTGCGGGCTGCCGGAGTAACCATCGAAGGTCGCTGCTATCTGGTCGGTGGCGGGGCGCGTTCGCAGGCCTATCGCCGACGCGCCGCCGACCTTCGAAACGACTCGGTCGTGGTTCCTCATCAGGACGAGGTGGTCGCCACCGGAGCCGCGGTTCAGGCGGCAGTCGTGGTCAGCGGATCCGACCTTGGCGATGTCGCCCGCCGCTGGGGTCTGGGATCTGGGACGACGGTCGAGCCCACCGTCGACGCCACCGCCACGGTGCACCGCTATCACCAGGCGGCTGGGTTGCACCTGAATCGATGAGCGCTCGCCCGGCGGCGGGGCGATTACAGCAACGTGTGCCCGACCGTGTGTATCGCCAATCCGGCCAGGCCGCCCACCAGCGTTCCGTTGATTCGAATGAACTGAAGGTCGCGGCCTATCTGTTGTTCGAGGCGCAGCGAGGTGTCCTGGGGGTCCCAGCGCTCGACGGTTGAGGAGATCAGCTCGACCACTTCGGGCCGCAATTGGTCCGAGATGTGAACTGCAGCGCGGGTGAGCCAGGCGTCGACCGAAGCTTCGAGGCTCGGGTCGGTCAAGATCCGCTGCCCGAACTCGACCAGGGCTGTCTCGACACGTGACCGCGCCGGCGACTGAGGGTTGTTCATCTCGGTGACCACGAACCGCTTCAGTTCGCGGCCGATGGTGGCCGAAACCTCTCGCACATCGGGGTGCTCGAGCACATTGCCAACTGCGGTGGCGACCTTGCGTCGCAAAACGTCGTCGGTTCGCAGCCGCGTGACAAGCGATGCGAGCTGTCGGTCGAGAGCCTGTCTGGCAGGGTGGTCGCGTTCGTATCGGATGGCCGACACGACGTTGTATGCGGCCTCGTGCAGCCGCCGAAACACGGCGTCGTCGAGCACCGAAGGCACCCACCAGGGGCTCTCGTCCGAAACGAGGGTGCGCAGCGTGTCCTGGTTGTGAATCAGATAGTCGAGGGTCACGCGGCTGAGTGCGTCGACCAGCACATCGTGGTGACGGCCATCGGTCACCGCCTCTATCGCTGTGGCCAGCCCATTGGCAGCATCGAGGCGGCTGAGTCGATCGATGATCACCTCGTCGATGGCCGATTGCACCTGTTCGTCGTCGAGGACTTCTGAGATTCCGGTCAGGGCAGCGCCCAACTGGGTTGCCAGGGAGGTGGCCGCTTCGGGCTTCGACAGCCACCCACCGACGCGCTGAGCCGGTCTCGCCGCCTCGACGCGGGCAGACACCACCTCGCCCGACATGAAGTTGCTCTGAACGAACTCGCCCAAAGCGTTGCCGATGGCGTCTTTGCGTTTGGGGATGATCGCCGTGTGCGGAATCGGAAGGCGCAGGGGATGGCGGAACAGGGCGGTGACAGCGAACCAGTCGGCGAGCCCTCCGACCATGGCGGCCTCGGCGGTGGCGCGGACATAACCCCAACCCGTGCTGTCGCCCTCCAGGCTGCGCGCCACCACGTACACCACCACGGCCGCCAGCAGCAGGCCGGTGGCCCTTCGTTTCATCGCCCTTAGATCGTCCAACTGCGTTCTCCTGCTCGGCGTGGTGCTCGCCCGGACGGCATCACCACCGAGCGCTTCACCCAAAGCATGCCGCGGTCGTACCGACCTTCCGCCGCCGATAGCCTTCAGCGCGGTGATCGTGTCTGGGCTTCCCAACCGCCAGCGCCGCGTTGGCGCAGGCCGCTTCCCGTTGTGGGTTGTGGCGTTGATGCTTGCGGTCATCGCATCCGTGGGGGCGGGCTGCGCTGCCTCGGCGCTGGAACCCGGCGGCGACTATGCCGGTATCGAACTCGATCCGCCCCTGGCCATCCCAGACGTTGTTCTCACAGACACCTCGGGCAATCCATACGACCTTCGCCAGGAGTTGGCCGGCCGTATCGGCCTTGTCTATTTCGGCTACACCAGTTGCCCCGACATCTGTCCTGTTCACCTGGCACAGATCGATTCGGTGCTAGCTATGGGCGACCAACCAACCAACGTCGAGGTCGTGTTGATCACCGTCGACCCCGAGCGTGACGATGCGGCAACGCTGAGGCGTTTCCTCGACCAGTTCGACCGCCGATTCGTCGGCCTGCTCGGCACCCCAGAACAGCTCGCTGACGCACAACGGGCCTTCGGTCTGGCGGTCGCGGCCAAGGAAGGTGACGGCGACGACTACACCTTCGGGCATGCTGGTCAGGTGTTCGCCTTTGCCCCTGACGGCTACGCATACACCGTCTACCCACAGGGAACTCGCCAAAGTCACTGGGCAGACGACCTGCCCAAGCTGGCTCAGATCCAACCTGCAGAGGACAGCCAATGAGGTTCTGGTGTTCCACTCTCGAAACGCCGTGGAGCTGGGAGTTCCGGGCTTACCCGGGCATCTGGGCGGCGATGTTGCTACTGGCCGTGCCGTACGTGCTGGCGGTGCGCAGGCGCAACGCCAACGTCGGCGCGGCGCCAGACGCCAAGCGCAAGGCGGCGCTGTTCTTCGGCGGCATGTTCTTCTTGTGGCTCGCGACCGATTGGCCCCTCGGCCTCTTGGGCGCCAGCTACCTCGCCTCGGCTCACATGCTGCAGTTCATGCTCTACACCATGGCCGCCGCTCCTTTGATGCTGCTGGGTACCCCCGAGTGGATGGCCAGGCGCATCGTCGGCAGGTTGCGCATCTACCGGCTGATCTCCAAGCTTTCCAAGCCGGTCGTCGCGGGCCTCACCTACAACGCGATCTTGTTGTTCACCCACTCGCCGTTTGCCATCGACAACTTCCGAACCAACCAGTTCGGTTCGTTTGCCATGGACGTCTTGTGGTTGCTGTCGGGCATCATCTTGTGGCTGCCGATCATTTCGCCGCTGCCGGAAGGCACCAAGACGCCCAACCCCGCGAAGATGGCCTATTTGTTCCTCGCCGCCGGCATCGTGCCCGCCATCCCTGCCGGTTTCATGACCTTCGCAGATCTTCCGCTCTACTCGATCTACGAGCTCGCTCCACGAGTGCACGGCATGTCGGCTGCCACCGACCAACAACTGGCCGGGCTGGTGATGAAGCTCGGCGGTATCCCGGTTGTGTGGGGAACCATGCTTGTGCTGATGGTGCGCTGGATGGGCCAGGACCGAAAGCCGCCCACCCCGCCCGAACGTGGGCCCGGATTGGCCGAACAATCGCGGGTGTGATGCCCTCATTGGTGTGACTGGCGGCGCCGATGGAGTGTCATGGCTCGCCGCCGACGCATCATCTTCGCCTGCGCCATCTGTGACGCAGCGCTGGTCTGGCCCTCAGAGGAGTTGGCCGAAGGCGTCGCGCACACCGATTGCCACTACACGGTCGACGACGGCTTCTTCGCGCACTCTGAAGACCTTCTGGGGCGTCCGACGGTGGTCATGCACCCGGACCGGATGTGGCGCCTGACCATCGATCCGTCGGGTCGGGCGCGCTGCCCAGAGGGGCATCCGGTGGGTGTGGCCACCACTGGCCAGAACCCACCGCCGTGGTTCATCGCACTGTGGACCGACAAGGTGACCACGCGCGAAATGCGTGGTCGGGTCTGATCCTGGTCAGGCCAGCGACAGGGCCCACATGCAGGCGGCTATCAAGACCGCAGCACCAAAGGCGATGGCCAGCACGGTTGCGAACTGGTCGTAGTACCTGAATGCGGCCTTGCGGCGGGGTCTTCCGAACACGGCGACCATTTTGGCCGATCCCGGGGCCGATCTGACATCAACCCGATCATCTCGCCAAGACGGTCCGGGCTGGGCCGCACATTCGCGGGCCGAAGCGCTCAACCCGAAGCCGATCGAGCCGACCAGATCAATACATACGACAGCACCCGATCTCGACCCGCCAGGTGTCTCAGCGAGTCTCGATCAGCCGGACGGACGAATCCCTCCTCGTCTCTGCCCGGTACGGGAGCTGACGTTTGCATCGACCCCCGTTTCCCCCCGGCGGGGGTCGATGCGCGCTCAGACTGCCGTGAGAGCAGCCGCGAACCCGGCTGAGGCTTCGGCGCAAAGTCTCACCTGTACCCGCATTCGCTCGAGGTGCTGGTCGATGGTGGCTCCACCCTCGGGAATGGGGTGCTCGCCCACGAATGCCGCCACATCGTCGGCGACAGCGGGGTCGTTCAGGTGGACGATCCCGCCGAGCATCCGAGGCACCGAGTTGCTGGGGAACCGAGCGGTCAGCTCATCCCAATGCTGGGAGATGAACTGCCAAGCCATGGCTCCGTGCTGCTTGTGGGCCAGGCAGTGCGCCAACAAGAACGGTGCGTTCTGGGAACGGACGCGCTCGCGGCACATCTCCATGGTGCGTTGGACCTGCCCGGCCTCGGGGAAGCGCGCCAGGGCCATCAGGTATCGCTGCTGGATCTGGGGGGTAGCAGCACCCTCGTACTCGGCCACGAATGCCTCGAAGTCCTGGTCGGTGCCGTTCGAGGCCACCACGGCCACCGCAGCTGCGTGCAGCTCGGGGTCGGCGCCGGCAACACCCGACTGCACCAGGGCGCGGCTGACGCTGTGGGCCCTGGCGTCCTGGGCCACCGTGCCCGCCAGGCGCAGCAACAGGCCTCGCAGCTCGGCGGTTGCGCCATCCTCGCCCGCTGCCGGTTCGACGCCCAAGACGTCGAGAGCGGGCCCGACGACCCGGCCCACCCGTTCGGCGAATCTGGCCTTGGCCCCAGTGTCTTTTGCGCTGTCGACGAGTCGGTCCAGCAGGTCGAGGCCGATGGCCATCGAACGCCAGACGCTCAGGTCGGTCTCGAACATGAACTGTTCGATCAGCTCGAGAAGCCGAATCGGTTCGGTTCGGCACGCGGTGACCGCGGCGACCATGTCGTCGACGAACGAAACCCGTTCGGCCACCGACATGACCTCCTCGGCCTGCTCTATCAACTCGGCGGCCAGCGATGGCTCGTAGCTGACCCGATAGAAGCCGTTTGCCCCGGCGTTGGCCACCACCCAGCGGGGCCTGCCCCCCAGGTCGACGGTTGTGGTGGGCTCGGTCAGCAGCACCGACTTGTCGACGATCGAGCCGTCCAGGTCGGCCCTCATCAACACAGGCACGGCCCACGTGCCGTCGGCGGCGCCTTCGTAGCGAAACACCGACTGCGAAATCTCGATACCTGTGTCGGTGGGCTGGACGTCGATCATCGGGTGCCCACCCTGAAAGATCCACGAGTCCATGGTCGACCTGACCGGCTGGCCCGATGACTCCTCGAGGGCGTCCCACAGATCGGTCGTGTTGGTGTTTGCCCCCTCGAACTTTCGCAGGTAGTGCCGCACACCGTCGCGGAACACCTCAGGACCCAGATGTTGCTCGAGCATGCGAACGACGGCAGCACCCTTCTCGTAGGTCAACACGTCGAACATCGCCTCGGCATCGGCGGGCGAGTGAACCGCAAACTCGATGGGCCGGGTGGAGGCGAGCGAGTCGACCTCGAATGCAACTCCGCGGTCGCGGGCGAACTGGTCCCAGCGGTTCCACTCGGGCCTGAACGCCGCAACGGTGGCGTTCTCCATGAAGGTGGCGAAGGCCTCCTTCAGCCAGATGCCCTCCCACCACGACATGGTGACGAGATTGCCGAACCACATGTGGGCGATTTCGTGGGCTACAACATCGGCGACACGAACCAGCTCGGAGGTGGTCGCTCCGTCGGGGTCGGCCAGCAGCAGGCTTTCGCGAAATGTCAGGCAGCCGTGGTTTTCCATGGCGCCTGACGCGAAGTCGGGCACCGCAACCAGGTCGAGTTTGTCGACAGGGATGGGGATGTCGAAGTAGTCCTCGAGCCACCCGATGGCGAACTGGGCGACCTCCAGCCCGAAACCGGTCAGCGCTGCCTTGCCAGGCACATGCACCAACCTGACGGGTACACCGCGGACCTCGATTGGTTCGGTGACCTCCAGCTCACCCACGATGAAGGCCACGATGTAGGTCGACATCGGCATCGTGTCGGCGAACACGACCTCGACCTTGTCGTCTGGCCGAGCGCGCCGCTCGATCTCGGGTCCACAAGAGATGGCGGTGAGGTGTTGGTCGACGACCAGGGTCACGCCGAACACCGCCTTCAGCTCTGGTTCGTCAAAGCATGGAAACGCATAGCGGGCGCTGGTCGACTCGAACTGTGTGGTCGCGATCGTCTTCTCGGTTCCCTCGGTGTCGGTGTAGGTGGACCGGTAGAAACCGCGCAGCTGGTCGTTGAGAATGCCGCTGAAGGTGATCGACAAGCACGCCGAACCAACCGCGAGCGGCCCCGCGAGTTCGATTTCCAGGGTCTCAGACTCGGGATCGCAGGCGTAGGACGAGATCTCGATCGTCTCGCCGTTCTGCTCCAGAACCATGGCTCCGATGTCGAGTTCCATCGCGTTGAGCCGCAACCGCGGGGTCGAGGTACTGACGCTCAGCTCTATGGCCACCGTTCCGTCGAAGGTCGCCGAGCCCAGGTCGGGCTCGAGCACGAGGTCATAGCGAATTGGCACCGCATGGCGGGGCAGCCGGTACTCGTCTGTTGACACGACTCGCGAGGATAGGCGCTGGCCGATGTCACGAGCCGCCTCACATCGGGTGTCGCGCCTGCCGATTGGTCAGGGCAGCTATCGTCGTCAGCTGTTCTGCGGGAAGGTTGGGTCATGACCGTTCACGACATCGATGTCATAGGCATCGGCAATGCACTGGTCGACGTGCTCACCCACGAAGAGGATGAGTTCGTGGCCGCGCAGGGCCTGGTCAAGGGATCCATGACCCTCATCGACGCGGCGCGCGCTGAAGAGCTCTATTCGCAGATGGGCCCCGCGACCGAGGTCTCGGGAGGGTCGGCTGCCAACACCATCGTCGGTGTGGCTGCTCTCGGCGGTGCCGGTGCGTACATAGGCAAGGTGCGCGACGACCAGCTCGGGGCCATCTTCGCCCACGACATGAGGTCGATGGGCATTGTGTTCGATGTCGGTCGGGCTCAGGCGGGCGACCCCACGGGGCGCTGTCTGATCCTGGTTTCTCCCGATGGTCAGAGAACGATGAGTACCTACCTGGGGGCATCGGTCGGACTGACGCCAGACGACATCGACCAGTCGCTGATCGAGCGGGGCAAGATCCTCTACCTGGAGGGTTACTTGTGGGACCCACCGCATGCAAAGGCAGCCATGCGGGCCGCCAGCCAGCTGGCGGGTCATCCCGACCAGCGGGTCGCGTTGACACTCTCTGACTCGTTCTGCGTCGATCGCCACCGCGAGTCGTTCATGGACCTGATCGAGAGCTCGGTCGACGTCTTGTTCGCCAACGAGGACGAGGCGCTTTCGCTGTTTGAGGTCACCGACCTGGAGGCGGTTTATGACAGGGTCGCCGAAAAGGTCGAGATAGGGGTGATCACCCGCTCGGCTGAGGGCTCGGTGGTCGTCACCGCCGACTCGAAGGTGGCTGTGCCCGCCGAGCCAGTTGCTCGCGTTGTCGACACCACCGGAGCCGGCGACCTCTACGCATCGGGGTTCTTGATGGGTTTGGCCCGAGGCGCCGACCTCGAAGCCTGCGCCAGGCTGGGTTCGATTGCGGCCGCGGAGGTCATCAGCCACATGGGTCCGCGGCCCGAGGCAGACCTCCTCGAGCTGGCAGGTTCGCTACTGCCACGCTGACGAGTAGGCGTGGCTAGAGCAACTCGGCCACCACCCCTTCCAGGGTTGCCAGGCGAGATCTGACCTGTTCGGTCTCAGCCGAGGTGCCCGAGGCCTGCAGATAGGCCTTCAGCTTGGGCTCGGTGCCGCTGGGCCGCAGCAGGACGCGATCGCGGTCGGGGCCGATGTGCCATTCCAGCAGGTTCGTCGACGGCTGGGCTTGCAGGTGATCGACGATCTCGACGATGTCGAGATCTGCGGGCGGTGAGTCTCTCAGCTCCTCCATCCGCTGCCCGAGGCGCTCGGGCGTGTCGTCGTATCTCCTGGTGACCTGAGCCGACAGGGATACCCCGAAGCGCTCGATCATCGCTGCCAGGTGGTCTGAAAGGTCTTGGTCTCGAGCCGCCAGTTCGTGGATCAAGGTGGCCATCTCGACAGCGGCCGTCACCCCGTCCTTGTCGCGGACCTTGGGGGAACATGCGAAACCCAGGGCCTCCTCGTAGCCGAACACAAACGTCAGATCGGGTTCGTCGATGGCCGCCCTGATTATCCATTTGAATCCGGTGAGGGTTCGCCTGACCTCGGCCCCGTGGTGGTCTGCGATCGTTTCCAACCACGGCGACGAAACGATCGAGCTGGCCACGACAGGTCTCGGGCTCTGATTGCGGGCCAGCAGGCGGTCGGCGAGTATGCAGCCGATCTCGTCGCCGGTCAGCTTGCGCCAGCCGTCGGCGACCCTTATCGCCACGCCCAACCGGTCGGCGTCGGGGTCGTTCGCAATGATGGCGTCTGCGCCGACCTCGTCTGCCACCCGCATCGACTCGTCCAGGGCGCCGGCTTCTTCGGGGTTGGGCAGCTCTACGGTGGAGAAGTCGGGGTCTGGTTCTATCTGGCTCGCGACCTCGAAGGGCCTGGGTAGGCCGGCGGCGTCGAAGGCGGCTCGAACGGTCTGGGCGCCAACTCCGTGCAGCGCCGTGTAGACGATGCTGGCCGCGGCGCTTTCGACGCGGGGCGTGCCCAGCCCGGCCACCACCTCGGCGACGTACTGGTCTATGGCGATGATGGGGTCAAGGCGCGTCACCCGGTCGGCCGAGGCCAGGTCGTGCTCGGAAACCGGCGGCTGGTTCATTCGCTGTTCGATGTTGGCGTCGATCGGTGGCACGATCTGGGCTCCGTCGGACCAATACACCTTGTAGCCGTTGTCTCCCGGGGGGTTGTGGCTGGCGGTCACCACGATTGCGGCGCACGCATTCCTGGAGAGAGCCTGGTAGGCAACGACGGGGGTGGGAACCTCGCCGTCGATCAGCAAGGGATCGAACCCGTGGGCAGCAAACAGGCGGGCAGAGTCCTCGGCAAAATCGCGCGACCCATGTCTGGCGTCGTGGCCGATGACGACCAGCCCCGACCGCCCCTCGGCGTGTAGCTGTTGTGCGATGGCGCGGGCCGCGAGCCTGACTATGACGCGGTTCATGCGCGCCGGGCCCAACCCCAGGGCCCCGCGCAGACCCGCGGTGCCGAACCTGAGGCGTTCGGCGAACATGGCTGCAGCTGCCCGGGGGTCGGTCCGGAGAAGCTCGAGCAGGGCGGCGCTCGATCGAGGGTCGGGGTCGGCTTGCGCCCACAGGCCGATCGCGTCCACAACAGCTGGATCGATCGAGTGGCTGGGTGTGGTTGATTCGGTGGGGTCCTGGGTCATGTCCGTATCGATTCTTCGCCAGCGCGCAGAGCGCGTTGTTCGATGGTCCTAGGATGCCCCAGGTTCGAAGCCCTCGTTTCCCATGCTGTTCCCCACACTCGAATTCGCACTCTTCTTCGTCATCGTCTTCGTGGCCAATTGGCTGCTGCGACCTCACGATCTCGCGTGGAAGTTGGCCATGTTGGCCGCCAGCCTGTTCTTCTACGGCTGGTGGAACCCGCGGTTCGTACTGTTGTTGGGAGGTTCGATAGTCGCCAACTGGTTCTTCGGCGACCTGGTCGAGCGGGCTCATCACGACGGTCAGGTGGCTCGTGCGTCGATGACCGTCAAGGCGGCCGTGGCCACCAACCTCGCTGTGCTGGGTGTCTTCAAGTACTACGGCTTCTTCACCGAACAGTTCCGGAGTTCGTTTGGTGCCCTCGGCGAGCTCATACCGCTGGTAGAGATCACCCTCCCGGTTGGCATCTCGTTCTTCACGTTTCAGGCCCTCAGCTACGTCGTCGACATCCACCGGCGTCACATACAGCCGCTGTCGTTGCTCGACGTCGGGGTCTACTTGTCGTTCTTCCCCCAGTTGGTGGCCGGGCCGATCGTCAGGGCATCGGAGTTCGCTCCGCAGCTGCTGACACACCCAGACCCGCGTTCGGTGCCCACCGCAGAAGCCTTCAGGTTGATCTTCGCCGGCTTGTTCAAGAAGGTCGTGATCTCGACGTTCCTGGCGTCGGCCATCGTCGACGAGGTCTTCAACCTCCCAGACGCCTACAGCGGCGCCGAGGTTCTGTTCGCCGTCTATGCCTACGCCATTCAGATCTACGCCGACTTCTCCGGCTACACCGACATTGCCATCGGGGTCGCCTTGCTGATGGGCTTTCGGTTTCCCCAGAACTTCGATGCTCCCTACCGGGCGCTGTCGATCCAGGATTTCTGGCGCCGTTGGCACATGACGTTGTCGAACTGGCTGCGCGACTACCTGTACATACCGCTCGGGGGCAACAGGCGTGGCACCCTGTTCACCTACCGCAACCTGTTTCTCACCATGTTGCTGGGCGGTTTGTGGCACGGCGCCGCCTGGAACTTCGTGGTGTGGGGAGCCATCCACGGCGGGGTTCTCGCAGCCGAGCGGTTCGTCAGCACCATCTGGCTAAGGCGGGTCGAAGGGCCGGTGTTGCCCGAGGCGCTGTCCAAGGCCCTGCGGTGGCTCTACACCTTCCACGTCGTGTGTCTGGCGTGGATCTTCTTTCGTGCCGAGACCTTCGAGATAGCGACCTCGATGATCGGGCGCATCCTCGGATGGGCGGCGGGCCCCAGCCCCCTGGTGACAACGCTGTTGGTCCTGACCATCGTGTTGATGCTGGTCAGCCAGTTCGTGCCCGCCCCGGTGGTCGATGGCCTCCAGCTCGAGTTCAGCCGGCTCAGCTGGGTTTGGCAGGGTGTTGCGCTGGGATTTGCGATCGTGCTCGTCGATGTCCTGGGACCCGAGGGCGTCGCCCCGTTCATCTACTTCCAGTTCTGACGTCATTCGGTCGCCAAATCCAAGCAAAACGGGTGTTTGGCGATGTCGTGGGGCGTTGTTTCTGGACTAGCGTCAGGGCCGTCTATGGCCCCAGAGAGGCAGTCGCCCCCCGAACCAGCAGACGACGGCGGTCATCGGGCCGGACCGGGTTACGTCAGCGGTCTGCACAGGCCGGCCGGCGACGTGACGCGCCCCGAACCCGACCTGCCGCACCGGCAGCAGGCAAGCGGCCGCGCCCCGCGTTCGGCCAAGATGCCAAGGCGACAGCGACCGGCGAATGCGCCAGGTCGGCAGCCATCGCCGACGATTCCGGCTGGCAAGGCGCTGGGTGCGGGCCTCATCGCATTGCTGGTGGCAATGCTGTTGAACTCCGAACAGTTGGTCAGGGACGCCGAACGCAAGCCGTTTGGCACCGGCCGCGACATGTCGCTCGCCGTCTGGGAGCCGGTCAGCAGCTTCGCCTCAGCCGTCGGCCTCACGCTGCCTCGCCGCGCCGCTGATGCGGCCCTCGGTCGCGATTTCTCCGACGGCTCGGACGCCTTCGAGCTTGTGGCGGAATCGGGTCAGGCAGCCGGCGCCGGCGACGCTACTCGGGCACCGTCGTCGACATCTTCGCCCGACGGCTCGAACGGTGGGGCGACTACCGGCTCGACGGCCCCGCAGGAGGCCGCAACAACAACTGCGACGTCGACCACCACGACCACGACCGTGCCTCCCCGGGTGCCCACCGCCGAGAGCCCGCTCGACGTATGGGTCGGTGGCGACTCCATGGCGCAGGTGTTCGGCGAGTCGTTCGTGCGTATGGCCAGTGACTCCGGTGTGATCTCGCCCGAGCTGGACTACCGCATCTCTACGGGCTTGACCCGACCAGACTTCTTCAACTGGCCGTCTCACTTCGCCGAAATCATCTCCGATGGGGGTCCAGAGGTGATGGTCGTGATTTTTGGCGCCAACGACGCCCAGGGCATGGAGTTGTCCACCGGCGTGTTTCAGCCTTTCGAAGACGAGTGGGTCGCCGAGTACTCCAGCCGCGTCGGCTTCACGATGAATCAGCTCACCGAGGGTTCCGATCGTCTCGTCATCTGGGTCGGGCAACCAGTCATGCGTTCGGCCGACTTCGACGCCCGGATGGACCGGCTGAACGAGATATATCGCTCACAGGCTCAGGCGTATGAGCGCGTGGTCTACATGGACACCCGCGACCTGTTCGCCAATGGGTCGGGTCAGTACGAGGCCTACCTCACCGCTCTCGACGGCGAGCTTCGCAACATGCGACAGCAGGACGGCGTGCACCTGTCTCGGCCTGGCGGCGATCTGCTCGCCGATGCCGTTCTCGATCTGCTGGGAACCTATGTCGACCTGCAGTCTGGTGTGGCCGAGACCACGACCACCACAGCGGCTGCAACGGTGACGCCATGAAGTCGCGCAAGGTGTATCACGCCTCGGGCACAGATCGGCGATGGAAGGGGCCGGGCCGCGACGCAGGTGGCCACTTCCTGGCATCGGAACGTCGCGACAGGGTGCGTCTCATAGTGATCGTCCTTGTGGTTGGCCTACTGGTATTGGCCATCACGGCCGTTCTGTCGCGTCAACCAGACGACGAGCTTCGCATCGACTACATCGACGTCGAATCACAGCAGGCTCCGGGCGACAGCCAGCCCCAGGTTCCGATGGCCCTCACCATCACCAAGCCCACAGTGCTGATGGCTGCAGTGTCGCCCATTGCCGACACCCAGCCGGCCCAATCAGAACCGGCCCAGCCAGAGATTGCCTCCCCCAGCGAAGACATCGCCCAGCCCGAGCCCGTTCCGGCTGCGCCGCCCACCGACACCGCCGCCGGCGGCGAGGCGTCTGGCGGCGATCAGGTCGCCCCCGAGCCCGGAGTCTTCCACAGCCCCGACGCCCAGATCGACCCGGCCGATCCGGCGACGATAGACGCCATCGTGGCCACTATCGGTTCGGGCCCGACAGCCATCGTGCGCACCCCCTCGGGCGATGATCCTCTCACGGTGTACGTGGGTGGAGACTCCTTGTCCGACGCCCCCAGGTGGGGTCTCGACCAGGCGGACGCAAACATCTCTGTAACGGGCGACACCCACATTTCGACGGGCATCGTCAACCGGGCGTTCTATGACTGGCCCGGTCGGGTTGCGAACTATGTGGCCCCAGAAGGTTTTGATGTCGTCGTGTTGACCATGGGCGGCAACGATGCCCAGCGCTTCGTGTATGAACACGACGTGGCCTCGCCCGAGTGGAACGCCGAG
This sequence comes from Acidimicrobiales bacterium, assembly GCA_041394185.1. Classification (NCBI taxonomy): domain Bacteria; kingdom Bacillati; phylum Actinomycetota; class Acidimicrobiia; order Acidimicrobiales; species Acidimicrobiales bacterium. The sequence goes on along the minus strand of JAWKIQ010000002.1, from coordinate 330,875 downwards.
TACCGAAGCCGGGTCAACGCGATCTTCTCGTCGTTGTCGGGTGGGCCGTTGGTCATCTGGATCGGGATGCCCCCGGTGCAGCCGGCCAACATCAAGCCCGCTATCGAGGCTGCAAACCAAATCACCTCGGAGCTGGCGGCAGGCTACGACCATGTCGAATATGTCGACGCGTACTCGATGTTCGTCGGGCCCGAGGGTGGTTTCGCGCTGAACCTCGAAGGTCCGGACGGCCGAAGCCACCAGGTGAGGGCCGGCGACGGTGTGCACTACACGACAACGGCGGGCGCCTGGCTTGCCGACGCAGTGTTGGATGTGATCGCCAACCGGATGGAAGATCCCGGGTCTCTGCGGCGCTGATCGGGCACCGACGAGGCGGCGAGGTCAGTCTTCGCGCGACAGATACTCGACGTCCAGGTCGCCCAGCTTCACCAGCAGCGAGGCAATCCATACGCCCAGCCCACCTAGGTGCTCGTCGATCTCTGAGCCGTCGGCCAGGGCCGACTCGGGCAGCTCGTAGTCGCCTACGAACGTCGTCTCGATGGCCCAACCCTGCTCGATCATGTCGAAATCGTGGATTAGCTCGAGTGTGGTGGTGTCGCGACGCAGCGGATCTGGGCCGATGTCGGCCGAGCGATCGGGGAAGGAAGCCAGCAGGGCAGCGGGGTCGGGGCGTGTTGCTAGGTGTTGCACACGAAACGCCAGCTCGATGCTGATTCGAGGCGGATCGTCTATGTCTTCGCCGATGTACCACGACCGATACGCGGTCTGGGCCCACGTCGGCCACACCATGGTTATGTCGACCTGAACCCTGGGGTCGTCGCCCTCGCCGGGCAGGCAGTAGGTGGTTTCCCAGGTGGTGTCGCCCAGCAGCACGTCTACGTTGAAGCGCTCTTCGAAGGCCTGTCGCTCGAGCAGCGCACGTTCGAACGCATCACGGATGGCGCCAATCGCGTCAGTGAATACATGGTCGAGCATGTCAAGAAGGCTCGGTGCTCGCGCGATCGTCCATGAATGCGAAGGCTATTCCCAACCCGGCCTCAGGGCGAACGGTTGCGATGCGACGGCCGCGCTGTACGGCGTTTCGCGGAGTCGACATGGCGGTCGATGGCAGGTCGAGGGCATCGATGTCGTCGACGTTTGCCACCAGACCCCAAAAACTCGACGGTCCGTCGCCGTCGTCGTCTGGGCGCCCCACGACCTCGAGGATCACCTCGCCGAGGCGATAGAACGACTGCACGATAGGGGCATCGGCAGCGCCGGCGTCGCGAACGCGGCGCAGGTCGAATCCGCTGCGTTCGAGGGCGCTCTGGGTGCGCTGGACGTTGGGGGTTCTGACCACCAGGTGGTCGAACGAGGTGGCTCCGTTGGGGTTGACGATGGGCCGCGTGGGGTCGCCGGCTGGGGCCATTACGGACAGGCCGTCTATGGGCTCGGTGGTCGTCGGCGAATCGAAGCACCATCCGGCGATGTTGGGCGTCGACGCGGGCTCGTCGAACACCAACGTCATGGTGCCGACACGCGTGCGCGCGAACGAGTCCGGTGAGCCGGACTCGTTCGGGGCCTGTATGTCGAAGCCGAGGTCGATCCAGGGATCGACCGGACCATGGATGCGGAGTTCGAGGAGACGGGGACGCGGCGTCGCGTCAGCCGCGTCGACCACTGTCAGCCGCGGCCGGTGTTGGGGCGCTTGCCGTGGTTGGCCTTGTTGCGGCGAGCGCGCAGCTTGCGCTTCTTGGTCTTCTTGCTCATAAGGCTCGAAAGGGTAGTGCAAATGGGCTCGAATCGAAACCCTTGCGACCCGACGCGCAAAGCGATCGGAACAGGTGCAGGTAACCTCCCCACCTCATGGAACGCTTCGGATTCGTAGGCCTGCCCAACGCCGGCAAATCATCGTTGTTCAACGCCCTTGCCGGGGGCGGGGCACTGGCTGCTCCGTACGCGTTTGCCACCACCGACCCCAACGTCGGTGTCGCACGGGTGCCCGATCAACGCCTCGACGCCCTGGCGGCAATGTCCAAGTCCAGGAACATCGTTCATGCCACGACCCAGTTCGTCGACATCGGAGGCCTGGTCGAGGGTGCTTCGCAGGGCGAGGGGTTGGGCAACAAGTTCCTGGCCGGCATCCGCGAGGTCGACGCAGTGGTCTTCGTCCTGAGGGCGTTCCCCGACGGTGACGTACCCGGCCCCTCCGACCCTCTCGAGCATCTGAGGATTGTCGAGATCGAGCTGACGCTGGCCGATCTGGAAGCCGTCGAGACCCGCATAGAGCGGCGCCGCAAGGCGCTCAAGGCAGAACCTCGCAACGCCGAGCTGATGACCGAAGTCGAAGCGCTCGACGCTGCCCTCGCGGTCTTGTCCGAAGGCACCCCGCTGTTCAGGTCGACCGTGTCGCCAGACCTGCGCGACGCCCTTCGCACCCATTTCCTGTTGACCAACAAGCCGGTCATGGCGGTGGTGAACGTCGGCGAGGATCAGCTCGACGATGCCGAGGCCATCGCCGAACGGGTGCGGGCCGAGCTTCCCGGTGCGGCCGACGTATTGCCCATCAGTGTTCAGCTCGAGGCCGAGGCAGCCCAAATGGAAGGTGAAGAGCGCGACGAGATGCTCGAAGGCCTGGGGCTGGGCGAGGGTGCGTTGCCCAGGTTCGTCCGATCGGCGTACCACACCCTGGGGCTACGAACGTTCCTGACCACCGGCGAGAAAGAGTCGCGCGCGTGGACGTTCAGGGCCGGCTCGACAGCACCTCAGTGCGCGGGTCGGATCCACACCGACTTCGAGCGGGGCTTCATCCGCGCCGAGGTCATTCACTGGGACGAGCTGCTCGAGATCGGATCGTGGAGCAAAGCCCGCGAGGCTGGCAAGATGCGTCTCGAAGGCAAGGACTATCTGGTCGACGACGGAGACGTCATCGAGTTCAGGTTCAACGTCTGATACTCACGGGTATTGCCGTTCGATCCAGGGTCGGTGAAGCGATGGCATGGTTGGTACGAGACGACAAGGTCTTGGCGAGCCTCGATGTCGCGTCTACTCGCGCCCAGCGCCGGCGCGGATTGCTGGGCCGCGACTCCTTCGATGGCGCTCTGCTGATTCGTCCCGCTCGCTCGGTTCACACCTTCGGTATGCGCTTCACCATCGACGTCGCGGTCATCGACCCCGAAGGGGTGGTGCTGGCCACGCTTTGTATGAAGCCAAGGCGGGTGAGCCGGCCCAGGCGTGGTGGGGTAGCGGTGATAGAAGCCCAGCACGGGTCGTTCGAGCGTTGGGGTTTGAAGGTGGGCGACAGGCTCGAGATCCGCTCGTGAGCGGTCGGCTGTATGCCGTGGCAACACCCATAGGCAACCTCGACGACGTCTCCCCACGGGCCAGGCGCGTGCTCGAAACTGTTGCTGTGGTGGCCTGTGAGGACACACGCCGCACCGGAAAGCTGTTCGAGTTGCTGGGGCTGAAGCGTCCGGAACTCGTGCGCCTCGACGCCCACACCGAGTATTCGCGCTCGGGCACCATCGTCGATCGCATCGTCGGCGGAATCGACTGTGCGGTGGTGAGCGATGCCGGGACACCCGTAGTGTCAGATCCCGGTGCCGACCTGGTGCGACGGGCCATCGACGCCGGCATCGAGGTCGTTGCCGTTCCGGGGCCGTCGTCGGTTCTGGCTGCGTTGGTGGTTTCGGGCCTGGCTGCCGACGGGTTCACGTTCGCCGGGTTTCTGCCCCGAAAGGGAAGGGCCCGCGACGAGCGCATGGCCGTCTTGTGCCGACGCCCAGAGCCGACGGTGTTGTTCGAGTCTCCCAAGCGCGTGGCGGCCACGCTGAAAGATCTTGCCGTTGCGTTCGGCCCAGATCGGCAATTTGCGATGTGCCGCGAGCTGACCAAGATGCACGAGACGGTTGTCCGAGGTCGTCTGGGGCAAGCGTCGGAACTGGTGAGCGGCGAGGTCAAGGGCGAGGTCGTCGTCGTGCTCGCCGGAGCAGCCCAGGTGAGCGATGTGGGTGACGACGACATCGTCGACGCCCTTCAGCGCCGTCGCGATCTGGGCCTCGACCGACGCTCTGCGGTTGCGGTCGTGACCCACGACCTGGCCATCGGCCGCAAGCGCGTATACGACCTGGCTCTAGAGCTCGACTGGTAGGTCTTCAGGCCCGCAGCAGCTGATAGGGCCGCACTACTGCCGTGTATTCGGCGATGAGGTTGGTCTGTTCTGTGGTGAGCCCGACAAACCGACAGCCGATGCGGAACCTCGTTCTCGACTGGTTGGGAAGCTGGTTTCGCACCACGGCGTTCAGCTCGAGGTCGGCCGCCCCACCCTTCGCGTCGGCCACCCTGAACCGCAGCGTGACGTTGGCCCCCGGAGCCAGCGGCACGGTCGAGACGAAACCAGCACCGGCCTGTGTCAGGTCTTTTATCTTGACCAGCCGGCCGTTGGCGTAGGCACCCAGGTCGACCTGGACGCGGTACTGGCTGCGATGCTGGCGGCGCCGCACGAACACGCCCAGAACCTGCAGGGCCATCCACAACACGGCGGCGCCGGTGGCTGCAGCAGCGATCAACGCAAGGCCGCGCATCGGTTCCAGAGGCCATCCGATGAGGGCGTCGAGCATCCGCACCGCCATCGCCACCTCGACCAGCAAGGTCAGGGCGGTCAGCAGGCTTAGATGTTCGATGACGTCGAAGCCACCTTCGTCGACCCCTGTGCGTTCGACCGGGGAGAAACGACCAGACCGCCTCGACATCGCAGCCAACAGGGCCCGCAGGTGTATCTCGATCGTCAGCATCCGCCTGGCCGCTGTTTCACCGAAGCGCACCCGCCCCCGAGACAACGCGATGGCCGCAGCCGAGCGCAGCGCGAACGCCGGCAACCAAAGGGTTGCCAGCTCCAGGGCGGAGGCCTCGAACGGAACATTGCCGGTCCACAGAACGACCACCAGCAGCAAGGTCATCGCCAGGTCTACCGGTGCCTGCAGATAGTCGATCAGCAACTGCGAGAAGCACAAGCGCTGCCTGGCGTTGATTCCCTTCTTGCGGATCGGGTCGTCGGCAGTTCGCAATACGCCAAGGTGTCCTCGGGCCCAGCGCTCTCGTTGACGCAGGAATGCCTCGAGGTTGTGTGGCGCCAGACCCTGCACGATGGGTTCGGAGTGATAGCGGGTCGACCAGCCTGCGGCGTGCAGACGCATGGTCGTTTGGAGTTCGCCGGTGGTCGAGTCTGTGGCGATACCGCCGACCGTTGCGAACGCGATGCGCCTGATGAGGCTGGCAGAGCCCTCCCACAGTGCGCCGCCCAGATGCCCTCTGGCAGGGCCCAACACCTCGTTGGTGTAGCTGCGCTCGTGGCGATCGTTGTCCGAGTGCAGCACCGAGTCTCGGTTGAGGTACTCCATCGGGGTCTGTACAACGGCCACCCTGGGGTCGTGGAAGTAGCCACTGACGGCATGCAGGGCGTCGGGCAAAGGAACCTGGTCGGCGTCGAGCACCAGCACCAGTTCGGCGCTCGACGCTTTGAGGGCGTGGTTCAACGCCCCGGCGCGGGCCCCGTCGGGGGTGTCGCGGCACACATAGGTGACGCCGAACTCTTCGGCCAGCAGCCGCATGTCGTCTCGGCCGGCGTCGTCGACCAGGTATGTGCCGTGAGGGTACGCGACCGCCCTGCAGCCGATAAGGGTTGCTCGTACTACATGAGCCGGCTCGTGATAGGTGGTGACGAAGATGTCGACGTCCTGAGCAGCGCCGATGTCTGGGCGTTTGGTCGGCGGAACGTTCCACAAGACGATGGTGTCGATCAGCAGCCTGGCCAGGATCCACACTTCGATGGCCAGCAGTGACACGAACAGCCCCAGCGGCGCATCGCCACGTGTCGATGTGAGGCGCCAGGTCAGATATGCCGTGGTTGCGACTATGGACGCAACCGCCACGACGCGGACCAGCGTCTGGTTGTCCCAGCGGGTTGCGGTGCGTTCGATCGGCTCGACGGCGCGCGTCTTGGTGGTGGACATGCGTTAGTCATGTCGACCGAAACCCTCCGACGCAGAAGCGATTATGTGGAGGGATGCCCCCACCTGGCCTAGGACGCCAGCACCTCTAGAAGGTCGTCGGCCAGGCGCCGCGAAAGGGAGCCGTCGAGGCGAGCCACCGAAACGCGAATTCCGTGAGGAGAGTTGGCATCCACGGCCTCGCCGCCGATGACCAGCCAGCCGCGTTCGAAGAGCTTGGCAACGGCCTTGTCCTGGTCGTGAACCGGAATCCACACCCAAGGACCGGCCTGGCCCCGACTGGCTATTCCGCGGGCGCGGAGCTCGCCCATCAGGGCGAGACGCTTGCTGCCGTTGGCGCGAGTGGTGAGGGCCAGTCGCTGCCCGGCACCGGGGTGAGCCAACAACTCGTCGACGATGCGGCGGGTCAGCGAGCCCAGCGGGCTTCCGAGGCGTTCGACCCGACCCCGGACCCTGGCCAGGGTCACGGGGTCGCCGGCCATGGCGGCCACCCCGAGGCGGTTTCCGAACATCGGCTCGAACGAACGAACAACCGACCAGCGCGACCGGTCGGGGTCGGCGATGGGCTCGTACTCGGCGCCTGCGAGCGGTCCGAGAGGATCCCACTCGATCAGGGCGACGCCGGGGCTGGCCCTCAGCACGGTCCTGAGCTCGGAGGCCCGGGCAGCGTCGATGACCGCCCCGGTGGGGTCGTGGCCCCTCGGGGTCAAGATGCAGGCAGCCACTCTTGGAAGAGCGGCCTCGAGGCTTTCGGGGATGGCGCCTCGTTCATCGACCGACACCGCTACCGGGTCCAGCCCGTTCAGGCTCAGAACGTCGGCGATTTCCATCGACGTCGGGTCTTCCACCGCCACCCGGTCGCCGGGCAGGAGCTGAGAGTCGAGGATGCGATCGAGCGCCTCTCGTGCAGAACCTATGACGACCACGCCTGCGCTGGTGATGCCGTCTACCTCGAAATCCTTGATGAGGCGCTCCTCGAGATCGACGGGACCGGGCGACACCAGACGATCAGCGAGGTCGTGCATCACCTGCGTCAGTGTCGGGGCGATCTCGTCCTGGTGGCGCGTCTGGGTGAGGTCGCGGACGTTGTCGGGCAGTGGCGACGGAGATGGCGTCTCGATGGGCGGGCGCTGGTGCACCTTGGTGCCGCCGCGACCGTGGGTCGAGATGACACCGCGTTGACGCAGCTGGCGATAGGCCGAGGACACGGTGCTCGGGCTGACGTTCAGCTGTTCGGCCAGCGCCCTGACGGTCGGCAACTTCGTGCCGGGCGCCAGGCGTCCTTCGCGGATTGCGTTCTCGACGCTGTCGCTTATCTCGGTAGCGCGTTTGCCCGCTACGCCCCACGGTGCCGTCATGGCGGCTGAGAGTACCGAACAAAGCTCGGCTACTGGTGGTTATCCGACGGCTGGTTGTTTGTGACGGTCAATCCGGTGGCGCGAACGGCAGCCGGGGGGTACTGAGCGTGTTGCCGAACACCACGTGTCGGCCCCGCCCGAGCTCCTTGGCGCGGTACATGGCGGCATCTGCACTGCGCATGAGGCCATCGACGTTGGTCACCCCGTGCCTGGCGACGGCGATTCCGACACTCATCGAGACGAACCACTCTGCACCGTCGAGCTCGACGGGTTCTTCGACGACGCGCATCAGTCTCTCGGCGAAACGCTCCGCGTCGTCGATGTGGTCGAAGTGATCACACAACACCACGAACTCGTCTTCGCCCATGCGCCCGATCGAGTCGCCAGGGCGAATCGACAGCACCAGCCTCTCGGCCAGAGCCTTCAGCATCCGGTCCGCGATGTCGACCCCGACCGACTCGTTGACCACATCGAAGAAGTCGAGGTCGAGCAGCAGCAAACCGACCCTCTGCCCGGTGCGGTTGGCCCTGGCCAATGCGACCTCGATGCGGTCGTACATCAGCACACGGCCCGGTAGGCCAGTCAGGTGATCGTGGGTGGCCGCCCACCTGAGCTCGGCGGCGGTGCGGTCGCCGGTGACCGGGCGGCTGATCGACGTCCACCTGTCGACTCGACCCGACGGGTCGGGGTGGCCGATCAGCACCAGCGAAACCGGAATCTCCTCACCGTCGCGGTCCAGTAGGGCGAGGTCTGCGGTCCACGATCGGCCGGCTCGGGTCTCGGGAACCCCGTGTTTGGCGATTCGTTCGACAACCCACCGGGGATGAATCTCCAACAGGCCCAGGCCTTCCAGGGGTTCGGTCGCTCCCAGCCCCAGCAGCTTCCGGGCCGCGGGGTTGGCCGACGCCGGACCTGTCATGTCGAATCTCCAGACGCAGTCCGGGGTGGACGCGAACAGGTCGTCGAATCGGTCTTCTGCGGGGTCGGTGGACAGCTCGGACGACGTTGCGGCGGTGGCTCCGACGTAGGCGATGCCCAGCAGTTGGTCGAGCTGGTCGCGGATCTCGGTGACCGTGAGGTGGCGCTTGCTCCAGCCGCTCTCGGATGCGATACGAACCGCGATCTCGAGCACGGGAGAGCGAGACTTGCGGCGTGCCGACGTGATGGCCACGCGATCTTCGGGGTGGACCAGGTCGAAGAACGACGAACCCACCAGCGATTCGGTGTCCCTGCCTGTGGCCCGCTGGGTCGACGCCGACACGAACGTGATGGTGCCGTCGGCCCTGGTGGTGACAATCAGGTCGTCTATGTGGTCGATGACGCCGTGGAAACGGGCCAGCTCTTCGCGGGTGGTGGGGCTCAGCGCCGCCGGGACCAACTGCACCAGGGTGTGCCCTGTGGCGCCGCCTCCACTGAGAGGGCTGACCAGCAACACCGCCTCCAGCGGGCTGGCAGATGCACGCTGGACCGTCACCTCGAAAGTCGCTGGCTGCACCGGTGCCAGGCACCACTGCTGGACCACCTCGCTCGAAGGTGGTTCGAGCAGGTCGGGCAGGCGTGTGCCGACGACCTTGCTCTTGGGCAGGCCCGACAGGTTGGTGAATGCGCCGTTGACCAGCCGAATCTGGCCCTCGCGGTCGATGATGGCGAGCCCTATCGAAGCCTGGTCGAACCCACCGCGCAACCACAGCTCGCGAGGCTTCACCGCAGGCTTCGCAGGCAGCAGTGTTTCGGCGCGCACGACGGGAGGGTCGTGGGAACGGTGTGCTTCAGGTGGCGAACTCACCGCTCTCCTCGTCTCTCGTGGTCGTGGGGGGATATGGCCGTTCGGAGGTACTCCAGCCGTATCGTCGGCCAGCTCGGATCGCAAACGTGGTCGCTTCATTGCTCGCGCGTGATGAGAATACCGCTTTGGCCCAGCTTGAAAAGAGGGCGCGTGTGCGGGCGTGGCGTCGCTACTCTCGACCAACACCGATCGCGTACGTGCACCGGGCTGGTGCGCCAAGGAGCGCTGGAGAGCAGGGTTCTATGAGCCGTACAAAGATGCTGACAACGCCCATCTACTACGCGAACGACGCACCCCACATCGGTCACGCCTACACGACGGTCACAGCCGATGGTGTGGCTCGCTGGCATAGGCTGCGTGGCGATGACGTGTTGTTCGTGACCGGCACGGACGAGCATGGCCTCAAGGTGCAGCGCTCGGCCGAAGACAGCGGCCTCGACCCGCAGGTGTGGGTCGACAGGACCTCGCAACGCTACGTCGATGCCTGGAACCAACTCGACATCTCCTACGACCAGTTCATCCGGACCACCGAACCCCGACACCACCGAGCCGTTCAGAAGATCCTCCAGGCCTGCTACGACAACGGCGACATCGAGCTGCGCACCTACGAGGGCCTCTATTCGGTGGCAGACGAGGCCTATGTGACCGAGGACGAGGTTGCCGAATTGGAACGGCTCGGCCGACCGGTCATAACGATGCGCGAAGAGAACTACTTCTTCTTGCTGTCGAAGTTCGAGGATCGGCTGCTCGACTGGTACCAGAGCAACCCCGAACTGGTCAGGCCTGCGTCCAAGCGCAACGAGGCCATCGGATTCATCAAGCAGGGCCTGCAGGACTTCTCGATCTCGCGGACCTCGATCGACTGGGGCGTACCCATCCCTTGGGATACCCAGCACGTCACCTACGTCTGGTTCGACGCCCTCACCAACTACATCACCGCGGCGGGCTACGGCACCGATGACGCACAGTTCGCAAAGTGGTGGCCTGGGCATCACCTGATCGGCAAGGACATCCTGCGGTTCCACTGCGTGTACTGGCCGGCGATGCTCATGTCGGCAGGAGTCGAACCGCCCAGCAACATCAGCGTCCACGGCTTCCTGCTGATCGGCGGTGAGAAGATGAGCAAGACCAGGCTCAACCACATCGCCCCCGCAGATCTGGTCGAAGACTTCGGCGTCGACGGGTTCCGCTATCACTTCCTTCGCGACCAGAACTTCGGTCCGGATGGTGATTTCTCCTACGAGGGGATGGTTGCTAGATACAACTCAGACCTGGCGAACAATCTCGGGAACCTGATGAACCGGGTGGCGACGGTGGTCGCGAAGAAATGCGACGGAATCGGCCCGGCGCCCAGGCCCGATTCACCCCTGGCCGAGGTAGCGGCTTCGGCTGTCGCCACGGCCGACGATGCCTGGTGCCGCGTCGCGCCGTCCGAGGCGCTCGAGGCGACCTGGCAAATCATCCGCGACACCAACTCGCTGCTCGAAGACGCCGAGCCCTGGAAGGCCGAGCCCGGCCCTGACACCGACGCCGTGCTCGGCGACGCACTAGAGGCTCTCAGGCTGGTGGCCATTCTGGCCAGTCCGGCCGTGCCGGCGGCCAGCCGCGAGATCTGGCGTCGAATAGGCCTCGATGGTTCGCCCGAACAGTGCAGGGTTGGCGTCGACACCCAGTGGGGTCTGTACCCCGGCGGGCTGACGGTTGCCAAGGGTGACCCCATCTTCCCGCGCCTCAAGGTCTGATGGCGTCCGAGGATTCGATGATGTCCGAGGTCGTCTGGATCGACAATCACTGCCATCTGCCCGACGACCCCGACCAGGCGCTCGAACAGGTCGAACACGCGGCTCGCGCCGGTGTGTTGCTGCTGGTCGACGTGGGCACAGACATCGACCACAGCCGAGCCGCCATCACTCGAGCCGAGCGATTCCAGTCGGTCGTGGCCACGGCAGGTGTTCATCCCCACGATGCCAAGGACGGAATCGACGGGCTAGCCGAACTCCTCGAGCATCCCCGGGTAGTAGCGGTGGGCGAGTGTGGTCTGGACTATCACTACGACAACTCGCCTCGCGATGTGCAACGGCGGGTCTTCGCCCAACAGATCGAGTTGGCGCACGAGCACCAACTGCCGCTGGTGATTCACTCGCGAAGTGCATGGGAAGACACCTTCGAAATGCTCGATGTCCATGGCATTCCGGCCAACACCGTCTTCCACTGCTTCACCGGAGGCCCCGCCGAGGCCGAGTGGGCGCTCGAACGGGGGGTCACCCTGTCGTTCAGCGGCATCGTCACGTTTCCGAGTGCCACCGATCTCGCAGAGGCCGCCAAGATGTGCCCCCTCGGCTCGATGATGGTCGAGACCGACTCTCCCTACCTGGCTCCGGTACCACATCGCGGTCGCAAGAACCGTCCCGAGCTGGTGGTTGCCGTAGGCCAGAAGATCGCGGCGCTCAAGCAGGTAGACGTGGAACGAGTGGCTCGAGCCACTTCGCTGAACGCCATCGATTTCTACGGTCTTCGAGAACCGTTTGCGCGAGCGTCATCGGCTACCTAGGCTCCTGTCCGCCAAGGAAGTCCCCTCCTTCGAGGGTGCCCCCGAGGCGGAGCTGGAAAACTGAGAAATCGATATTCGGAGCGCCGGCGCTCCATCCGCGTCGCCAGTTCGGTGACGATGGTGACGCTGCCGTTGCTCATGCTGTACAACCTGACTCTCGCGCCTGCGCCCCAGCCGGTAAAGGCCGCCTCGTCCAACGCGGACGTGGTCGAGACACAAAGCCTCGACGGTTCGCCGGCGGGTGGAGCTGCCGCGTCGTTCGCGTCTGATCTGTTCCTCGCCGCAGAATCAGCCCTGGCCCAGGCCCAGCAATCCCAGCCTGGGGCGACCGATCCCTCCGCCGGAGCTCAACAGTCGGCTGCCGTCGCTGCCGAAACCCCCACGACCGTGGCCGAAACCACCACCACTACCGAACCTGCCGTCGAGCAAACGCCCGAGGTGGCCGAGGTGGCGACATCGACCACCACGTCGACCGCAGCTCCGACAACCACGACGGCCGCAGCTCCGACAACCACGACTACCTCCACCACCGAGGCGCCCACCACTACGGCGCCCGAGACCACCACGACTACTTCCACCACCGAGGCGCCCACCACTACGGCGCCCGAGACCACCACGACTACTTCCACCACCGAGGCGCCCACCACGACCACCACAGAAGCGCCTTCGGTTTCTCCCATCGCTCCCTATCCGTGGAAAGACTCGTGGCCCACCATCGCAATGTGGGACCAATTGGCGATGTGCGAATCGAGCGGTCGCTGGGACATCAACACCGGCAACGGCTATTACGGTGGTATCCAGTTCACGACTTCTTCGTGGGAGTGGATGGGCGGAAACGGTTATCCACATCAGGCGAGCCGCGCCGAGCAGATCTATCGCGGTGCCCTGTTGTGGGAGATCCAGACCTGGGCCGCCTGGCCCGGCTGCATGAACCGGTTCGGCTGGAGCCCCACCCAGACCAGTCCGTGACCCAGACCATCCCGTGACACTGTCACCCAAGCAGGTCGCCGACCTGCTGAGTAAGCACGGCCTCGAGCCAAGCCGCGCTCTCGGCCAGAACTTCCTGGTCGATCCCAACACGGTCAGGCGCATCGTCGCTCTGGCGGGTGTATCTCCAGGAACCAGGGTCGTCGAGATCGGACCCGGCCTGGGCTCGCTGACGCTTGCCCTGTGCGAGGCCGGCGCCGACGTCTTGGCCGTCGAGGCCGATCGCCACCTCATCGAGCCGCTGCGCGACGTCACGTCCGGGATGTCGGTCGAGGTGCTCAATCAGGATGCTCTGCAACTCGAATGGGCGGCCGAGATTGGTGACCAGGCATGGGTGGTCGCAAACCTGCCCTACAACATCGCCACCCCATTGGTCGCCGAGATACTCGACAACGTCGAGGCGGTCGTGAAGCTGGTGGTGATGGTGCAGTCCGAGGTCGCAGACCGCATGGTCGCAGGCGTCGGCGACGCTGCCTATGGGGCAGTCTCGGTGAAGATCGCCTCGTGGGGTGTCGCCCGGAGGCTGTGCAAGGTGCCGCCCACGGTGTTCATACCCCGCCCCAAGGTCGACTCGACGGTGGTCGAGATCACCCGACACGCACAGCCGGTGATTCCCGCCGATACCGATCGAGCACGTCTGATGGCCCTGGTTCGAGCCGGGTTCGGTCAGCGCCGCAAGATGCTCAGGCGCTCGCTGAAAGGCCTGGTCGACCAAGCCCAGTTCGAATCGGCGGGGGTGAGGCCAGAGGCCAGGGCCGAGGAGTTGTCGCTCGAGGATTGGGTGCGGCTCGATCTGGCACGCAAGGAGATCCGGTGAACATCAAGGTGCTGGCGCCCGCGAAACTGACGCTCGAGTTGAGGGTCACAGGCACGCGACCCGATGGCTATCACCTGATCGATGCCGAGATGGTCTCGCTCGACCTGTGCGACGAGATCGAGATCTCGCAGGGCGATGGGCTCGAGATCGTCGAGGCGGGTAGCGGTCTGGCCGTCGAATCCGATGGCACCAACCTGGTGTCGCGGGCCCTGCGGATGGTTGGCCGTAAGGCTCACGTCAAGGTCACCAAGGCGATCCCTGCGGGGGCGGGCCTGGGGGGCGGCAGCAGTGATGCGGCCGCCATCTTGGCCTGGGCCGACATGACAGACGAGGTCGCGGCCAGCTCACTGGGAGCCGACGTGGCGTTCTGTCTGGTCGGGGGACGAGCTCGGGTGGGCGGAATCGGTGAAGTCGTCAGCCCGCTGCCGTTTCGCAGACAGGTATTCACACTGTTGACGCCGCCAATCGGGGTCAGCACGCCGGTCGTGTATCGAAAGTGGGACCAGATGGGCGAGCCTCGAGGCCTCAACGGCAACGACCTCGAGCCGGCAGCGCTGGCCGCGTTCCCCGAGCTGGCGCACTGGCGTGATGCCCTCGCCGAGGTGTGCGGTGTTCAGCCGAGGCTGGCAGGCTCGGGCGGCACCTGGTATGTCGAGGGAAGCCACGAACTGGTCCATCGTGGCGTCAGGTCGGTCGTGGCAAGCACGGTTCGGGCCGGGTACGGGCGCGAAAAAGCGGGCCAGACTCCCTAGGATCAGTCGATTCGGTGTCCCGAATGGCCGCCTGGGAGTCCGACCCGGTTGGTCGTTTGATACGTCGGTTGTTTAGCGGCGCTGGAAGCGGGTGCGACGAAGCATCTTCTTGTGCTTCTTCTTGCGCATCCGCTTGCGGCGCTTCTTTACGAGTGAACCCATGAAGGGCGAAAGGATAGCCGGTCGCGACGTGCAAGAGAACAGTCGGCGAGCACAAGTGGCCTGTTGCAAGAACACAGAGGTTCAGATGTCATTGCTGGCAGGGCTGGTCGTTGGAATGGGAGTATGTACGCAGCGGAGGTGAAGGTCGCGACCCGAGGCAGGCAGGTGGAAGAGTCCGATGGTGCGTTGGCCAACGAGGCAGCGCTCATCGAGCGGGCTCGACATGGCGATGCCAACGCCTTCGCGGCGCTGTACCGGCACTACTTGCCCCAGATCTATGCGTTCGCGTACCGGCGGTGTGCCAGCAGGGAGATCGCCGAGGACGTCACCGCGCTGGTCTTCGAGAAGGCCTTCCGCAACCTTCCCCGCTTCGAGCCGCGTGGCGGCGGATTCGCCGCTTGGCTGTTTCGTATCGCGGCGAACCAGATGAACGATCACCACCGACGGGCTGCACGCCCCGCCAGCGAGCGAGGCCAAGTTGCGATGTCGAGGCTGGTCAACGACAGCGAAGACCCCATCGACGACGTCGTGCGGGACGAGGAGTCGAGCGTGGTGCGCGAGGCGCTCGACCGGATCAAACCCAGGTATCGAAAGGCCTTGGCGTTGCGCTACCTGTCGGGACTGTCCAACGAGGAGGCCGCCGAGGCGATGGGTGTGTCGCGCAGCACGATGGCGGTGCTGGTGCACCGGTCTCTGAAAGCGCTGAAGCGCGAGTTGGAGGTGAAACCATGAGCCGCGACATCGAGGAGCTCCTCGAAGAGCTCGGGTCGGCGCCGGTGCCACCTTTGTCCACGAAGTTTGCAGATTCGCTCGAGTCCGATCTTCGGGTCATGGTCGCGACCTCGGCCGTGGCGACGGGCCGTGGAAGGTTCGGACGCTGGCCAGCGACCGTGGCCGCCGTGGGCTTCACGGTGTCGGTGTTCCTCTTCGCTATCGCCACGCTCAACCGCGAGCCTGCCGCGGTTCACATATCCACCGCCGACGATGCCGAGGTGATCCTTCCCACCGGCGAGCGATTCCCGGCCTCCGCCGGCGTCGTATTGCCCTCAGGCGCCGTGGTGCTGGTGGGCGAGAACGGGTCGGTGACGATCGGCGACGAGAGTTATGGCCCCAACGCCAATCTGTTCGTCGAGGGCGACGATGTGGCCCAGGTCGACGACATCGCCGCGATAGTCACCGAGTTCCCGACATCGACCATCGTCGAGCCCGACCTGGAGGTTGCCGACGGCTTCACGTCGTCTTCGGTCGATGTCGAAGCCAGGCCGACCGAATCGATCGACCCACCACTGACCTCGACCACCGTGTCGGTGGTGACTTCGGCGAAGCCTTCTACGACGGTGACGACCGCGGTCGAGTCGACCACCACCTCGGCCCCGTCATCTACTGTGCCGTCGACCACGGCGACGTCGAGGCCGTCGACCTCGACCACTGTGCCTACGTCGACTTCGACGTCGTCGACGGTGCCCGACGCTTCGACCTCGACCACCCCCACGTCGTCGACCTCGACCTCGACGACCACGACCGACCCAGATTCGTCCACCTCGACGACCTCGACCACTTCGACGACGTCCACCACCTCCACGACGTCGACCACCTCCACCACCGTCAAGGACGGCGACCCGACCGTGGGGGCTTCGACGCTCGGCTCCGACCCCAATGTCGATCTCGAAGGAGCCATCGGCGACGCGGTGCAGATCATCCGCGGAACACTTTGTCGTGCGAACGCACAGGGCCTGCCCGATTGTGGTGCAAGACCCGCCCAGACGCCGCTACCTTGGAGCGCCTGATCGGGGATCGTTCAATCGGTAGGACAGCGGGTTTTGGTCCCGTCAATGGAGGTTCGAGTCCTCCTCCCCGAGCAATGACTCGTACCATCTCGGCGATCGTGTTGGCCGCGGGGCAAGGAACCCGCATGATGTCTGCGATCCCAAAGCCGGCCCATCGGTTATGCGGTCGGCCGATGGTGTCGTTCGCTATCGACGCGCTTGCCCAGGTCGGGCTCGACAAGGCGGTCGTTGTGGTGGGCCACGGCGCCGACCGTGTGCGCAGCGCCGTCATCGACCACGCGCCCGCCGCGGCCGAGGTGGTGTTCGCCGTACAGGAACGCCAGAACGGCACAGGCGACGCCGCTGCGGTGGGGTTGTCCGCTTTCACCGCCAGCGAGATCGACGACGACGCCGCGGATGTCGTGATACTGCCCGGTGACACGCCCCTGGTGACCTCTGAGACGTTGGCCGAGATGATCGAGCTGCACCGTTCCAGCGGGGCTGGTGCCACGGTGCTGACGGCCCATATGCCCGATCCGAGCGGTTACGGACGGGTCGTGCGAGATCGGCACGGCCAGGTGGCCCGCATCGTCGAGCATCGCGATGCCGCCCCCGACGAGCTGGCAGTCGACGAGGTGAACACCTCGATCTACTGCTTCAAGCGATCGCTGTTGGGTCCGGCGCTTCGGCGGATCAACCCCGTGAATGCTCAGGGCGAGTACTACCTGACCGATGTCATAGGCGTCTTGCGCGAGGCCGGGTATCCCATCATGGCCCACGTGTGCCCGAACTCGGGCGAGACGATGGGGATCAACGACAGAGTGCAGCTGGCCGAGGCCGAGGCCGAGCTGCGCAAGCGCACCAACCTCGCGTGGCTACGCGCCGGCGTCACCATCGTCGACCCCGCCAATACCTATGTCGACACGACAGTGTCGCTGGGTACCGACGTGACGATCTTCCCAGGAGCGGTCATCCAAGGAGACACGGTCATCGGCTCCGGTACCACCGTTGGGCCTCGATGCCACATCGTCGATTGTCACATCGGAACCAACTGTCGGCTCGACGCCACCAGTGCCCGGGGAGCGACCGTCGGCGACGGATGTGAGGTCGGCCCTTTCGCCTCGTTGGCGCCAGGTGCGACAATCGCTGCGGGCACAGTCACCGGGCCCCTCTATGCTGCCGGGTGACCTGCCCGAACCTGCCGAGTGGCCTCGCCGCCCGACCGCCTACAACAAGTCGCCGAGGGTTTCATGTCGACCAACCTCGAACTGACCGCCAAAAAGCGGATGCACCTGCTGGCCGGCAGGTCCAACCCGGAGTTGGCGGCGGAGATCGCCGACCACCTCGGGGTAGAACTGGGCGACCCTGGCCTGGTCGATTTCGCCAATGGCGAGATCAAGTGCCAGTTCGCCGAGTCGCTGCGGGGTGGTGACGTCTTCGTCATCCAGTCACACGCCAGCTTCACCGGCGGCTCGGTAAACGACGCCATCATGGAGCAGCTCATCATGATCGATGCTGCCCGTCGTGCTTCGGCCAAGCGCATCACGGCGGTTGTGCCGTTCTATGGCTACGCCAGGCAGGACCGCAAGGCGGCCGGGCGCGAACCCATAACCGCCAGGCTCTTGGCCGACATGTTCCGGGTCGCCGGCGCCAAGCGACTGGTCAGCATCGATCTCCACAGCGGCCAGATCCAGGGATTCTTCGATGGTCCGGTGGATCATCTGACGGCCATGCCCGTCCTGGTCGACTACCTGCGCAAGACCGTGCCGTCCAACGCGGTCATCGTGTCCCCGGACTCTGGGCGGGTGAAGGTGGCCGAACGCTACGCCAAGCACCTCGACGCCGATGTGGCCTCCATTTACAAGCGGCGTTCTACGTCGGTTGTCAACCAGGTCGAGGCTCTGGGCGTCATGGGCGATATCGAGGGCAAGGTCTGCGTCATCGTCGACGACATGATCGACACGGCGGGCACCCTTTGTTCGGCCGCCGAGGAGCTCGTTGCCCTGGGTGCCACCGATGTCTGGGCGGCGTGCACGCACGCTGTGTTCAGCGGCCCCGCGATCGATCGCATGAAGAACTCCTCGCTGTCCAAGGTCATCGTGACCAACACCGTCCCCCTGCCATCGGAGAAGCAGTTCGACAAGCTCGAAGTGCTGTCTGCATCTGGTGTCATCGCCCGGGCGTTGCACGCGATCTACGACGATTCGTCCGTCTCTGAGATCTTCGACGGCGAGAACCAGAGTTAGGCACCCCGACACAGGCGTTGCCGGTCACCGCTGCTGGGCCTAAGCTGGTCGGTCGCGCTTCGCAGCCACCTGCGAACCCCCACGAACGCCACACGGTGTATCGCCGTGTGCTCCCAGGAGTTTCCGAGTCGATGGAACAGAACACGCTTGTAGCCACCACCGGTCGCGGACACGGAAGTGGCCCGTCGCGCCGCATCCGCGCCGAGAACAAGGTGCCTGCTGTCATCTACGGCCAGGGAATCGAGCCGATCTCGATCACGGTCGATCGACTCGAGTTTCGTCGTGTGCTCAACTCGGCGGGTTCCAACGCTGTGATCACCCTCGATGTCGATGGTGACCAGAAGCTCACCTTCGTGCGCGACATCCAGATCCACCCGATCAAGGATCGCGTGCAGCACGTCGACTTCTTGCTCGTAGACGCCAAGCAGACCGTCAGCGTCGAGGTGCCGATCGTGTTCGTCGGAGAGGCCGAAGAGCTCGCCCGCGAGGGCGGCATCCTCGAGCAGGTCCTCAACACGATTGCCGTCGAGGCGCCCGTGGTTTCGATTCCTCGCCAGTACGAGGTTGATGTCACCAACGTCACCGTCGAAAACTCGATCCGCATCGCCGATGTCGATCTGGGCGAGGGCGTGACCACCATCCTCGACCTCGATACCCCCATCGCTTCTGGCTCGTTGCCTCGTGGCGCTGTCGAAGCCGAAGAGGCCGAGGGCGAAGCGGTCGAAGGCGAGGCGGCATCAGACGGCGAGGCCGCGCAAGCCGCTGACGAGTCGTCACAGGACTGACGATGAAGTTTGGCTCGGTCTTCGACCGGGCCGGTGCCAGGCGCGGTACGCCTGCCGATTTGCTGGTTGTCGGCCTGGGAAACCCCGGATCCACATATCGCGGCACCCGACACAACCTGGGTGTCGAGGTCATCGAAGAGCTCGCGGCAAGGCACAGCACGCCCGGAACCAGCGCGGCGCTTGCCCTCTCCAAGGCCGACAGGGCGCTTGTCGCCCAGGTCTCGATAGGCGGGCGACGCGTGGTTCTGGCATTTCCCCAGACCTATATGAACCTTTCGGGTGAGTCGGTCTCGCTTCTGGTGAAACGCCACGGCATCACCGAACCCGGTGCAATCGTCGTCGTGCACGACGAGGTCGATCTTCCAGTCGGCGGACTCAAGGTCAAGGTCGGCGGCGGGAACGCAGGCCACAACGGCCTCAAATCGATAGAACAACACCTTGGCTCGCGCGAGTTCGCCCGCGTGCGGGTGGGGGTCGGTCGTCCCACCAACTCGCGGGCGGGCAAAGACCACGTGCTGAAGGCGCCGTCAAAGGCCGACCGCGACGAACTCGACATCGTCGTGCGCGAGGCCGCCGACGCCGTCGAGTGTTATCTCATCAACGGAATCGACGAGACGATGAATCGCTTCAACCGCGGATCCAAACGGTGATCGACGCCCCGCTGTCTGCGCTGCCCGATCGCGTCACGTCCAGCGAGGCCTTGACCCGGCTGGCGGGCCGCAGCCACGGGGTCCTGGCGGTCGCCGACAACGCCAGAGCCACCGCCATCGCCGGGCTGGCCAGACGATCCGACAGGTCGCCCATCGTGGTGGCCGCGGCCACCACGGCTGAGGCCGAGCGACTGGTCAACGACCTGCGGTCGATGCTGGGCGATGAGCAGGTGACTTTGTTCCCCGCGTGGGAGATCCTGCCCTTCGAACGGGTCAGCCCCTCGATCGACACCATGGGCACACGCCTCGAGGTCATGTGGCGCTTGCGCACGCCCGATCTGGCGCCCGCGGTGGTTGTCGCTCCTGTTCGGGCCCTTGTGCAGGTAAACGGCCCGGCGACGGCTCAGGCCGAGCCCATCGAGATCCGGCCAGGCGACATCATCGACCCCACAGAGCTCGTCACCCAGCTGGTCCAGATCGGATACCGGCGCGAGTTCCAGGTCGAACACCGTGGCGAGGTCGCCGTCAGAGGCGGAATCGTCGACGTGTTCGGCGCCACGGCCGATGGCCCGGTTCGTATCGACCTGTGGGGTGACGAGGTCGATCGCCTGACCCGCTTCTCGGTAGCCGATCAGCGGTCTACAGAAGACATCGATTTCGTCAGGCTGTTCCCTGCCAGAGAGGTTCTGCCCACCGACGCTGTCAGGGCACGCGCCCTGTCGTTGATGTCCAGCGCCCCTTGGGGTCGCGAACAGTGGCAGCGGCTCTCCGACGGCGAGTTCTTCGACGGAATGGAGTCGTGGCTTCCGTGGCTGGTCGACGACGAGCGGGTGTTGTTCGATCTAATTGGTCCCGACGCTCAGATCCTGCTGATGGAGCCCCGCCGCATGCGCGACCGGGCGGGCGACCTGCTGGCCGAGGAGATCGATCTCGCCAAGACGCTGGCCGGAACCTGGGGAGCCGTCGACGTTCACGGAGGCGTGGTCGAGTTCCCGCGCCTGCATGTCGAGTTCGACCGGTTGCTCGAGCACACGTCTGCCCCGGTCTGGAGCGTCGTCGCCGTCGCCGAGGGCCCCGACACGGTGCTGTTCGAATCGAAGGCCTGGGAGCCCGTTGCCGGCGATGCCGAGCGC